>CAJQSY010000015.1:0-4457 GCA_905616605.1 uncultured Candidatus Pelagibacter sp. | reverse complement strand
CTTTATTGATAGAATTTGTAATAGAAATCTCAATTGATTTTATGCTAGCTTCTATAATTTTTTAATAGCTGATCATCATGGAAGGATTTTTTTCCAATACTAACACCAATGTTTCCATCTTTGTCATTTCTAATTTCAGCTTGACCAGACTTAGCATCAGTTACCGCTTGTTTAACATTGTCAGAAACAGATCCAAGCTTAGGATTGGGCATAAGACCTTTTGGTCCTAAAACTTTTCCAAGTTTTGAAAGTTTAACCATCATTCCTGGTGTACAAATTAATTTTTCAAAATCTAACTCACCTGCTTTAATTTTATCAATAAACTCATCACTTCCAACTATATCTGCACCTGCATCCTTAGCCTCTTGTGCTTTATCATCCTCACATACAACGGCTACTTTTACTTTTTTACCAGTTCCACCAGGTAGGTTAACTACCGTTCTAATATTGACTTCACCTTTTTTTTGTTTGTTATTAACTTGAAAGGATAGATCGATAGACTCATCAAATTTTGTAGTACAGTTCTTTTTAACATCTGATAATAATTTTTCTATCAATTCAGAAGCTAGATCCTTAGTTTTTTTTGGTAATTTTTTAAATCTCTTTGATGCCATTAGTCTTTAACCTCTATACCCATTGATCTAGCTGAACCCGCAATAATTTTTACAGCTTGCTCTAAACTATGCGCATTAAGATCTTTCATTTTTTGTGTTGCAATTTCTTCTGCTTGTTTTTTTGTGATTGATCCAGCTATACTTCTGCCAGGTTCTTTTGATCCACCTTTAAGTTTTGCAGCCTCTTTAATAAAGTGAGATGCTGGTGGAGATTTAATTTCGAAATCAAATTTTTTATCTTTATAAACTGTAATAATAACTGGGATTGGTTTTCCAGCGAATGCTTTCGTTTTATCGTTAAAGGCTTTGCAAAATTCCATTATGTTAATTCCACGTTGACCTAAAGCTGGACCAACTGGTGGAGCTGGATTAGCTTGTCCACCCATAATTTGTAATTTTATATATCCACTAATTTCTTTTGCCATTAACTTGCCTTCTCTACTTGGTTATATTCTAAATCAACTGGTGTTGGTCTTCCAAATATTGAAACAGAGACCTTAAGTCTTGATTTCTCTTCATCTATATCTTCAACCATACCACTGAATGATGCAAAAGGACCGTCAACAACCTGAACTTTTTCACCAATGGTGTATTCTATAGCAGATTTTGGCTGAGCTACACCATCTTTTATTTGTCCTAAAATCTTTTCTATTTCTTTATCAGAAACAGGAACGGGAATACCTTTTGAACCTAAAAATCCACTAACACGCTTCAAATTTTTAATCATATGATAAAGGTCATTATCCATTTCACTTTTAATTAAAACATAACCAGGAAAGTATTTCTTTTTTCTCTGAATTCTCTTTCCTCTTTTTACTTCTGTAACATCGTGTGTAGGGACAACAATTTCTTCAATTTTATCAGAAATTTTTGCTTTTTCAGCTTCTTCTTTAATTAATCCAGCAACCTTATTCTCAAAATTCGAGTGAGACTGAACAATATACCAATTTTTCATTAAATACTTACCTTTAGTAAAGCTTCCAATAAAAATTTAAGCACTTGATCAAGAAGCAAAAAGAAAAGAGACATAATAACTGCCATAGCAAATACCATTAATGCACCTTGCATTGTCTCTTTTCCTGTGGGCCAAGAAACTTTAAAAGCTTCTTGTTTAACTTCTTGGATAAATTTTATCGGGTTTTTCATAATATACTCTTTTACTTATTGGCAGGAGCGGAGGGAATCGAACCCTCAACCTCCGGTTTTGGAGACCGGCACTCTACCAATTGAGCTACACTCCTATAGAGTTTACTCTATAATTTTAGTTACCACTCCAGCTCCAACTGTTCTACCACCTTCACGAATAGCAAAGTTTAATTTTTCGCTCATCGCAATCGGAGTAATTAATGTAACAGTGAATTTAGCATCATCACCAGGCATAACCATTTCAGTTCCTGCTGGTAATGTAACTTCTCCAGTTACGTCAGTTGTTCTAAAGTAAAACTGAGGTCTGTATTTAGTAAAGAAAGGAGTGTGTCTTCCACCCTCGTCTTTTTTAAGTACATAAGCCTGAGCTTCAAATTTAGTATGTGGTGTAATTGAACCAGCTTTACAAAGAACTTGTCCTCTTTGAATGTCATCTCGCTCAACACCTCTTAATAGAATACCAACGTTATCACCTGCTTCACCAGAATCTAAAAGTTTTCTAAACATTTCAACACCGGTACAAACTGATTTTTTAGTTTCAGTAACACCGACGATTTCAACTTCTTCGCCAGTTTTAATAACACCAGATTCAATTCTACCAGTTGCAACAGTTCCTCTACCTGAAATTGAGAAAACATCCTCAACAGGCATTAGGAATGGTTTATCAACATCTCTAACTGGTTGTGGAATAAATTCATCAACAGCTTTCATTAATTCAAGAATAGAATTTTTTCCAATTTCTTCATCTCTACCTTCAACAGCAGCTAATGCAGATCCTTTAATGATAGGAGTTGTTTCACCAGGATATTTATAAGAAGTTAAAAGTTCTCTAATTTCTTCTTCTACAAGTTCAATCATGTCTTTGTCATCAACTTGGTCTACTTTATTTAAGTAAACAACAATTGAAGGAATACCAACTTGTCTTCCTAAAAGAATGTGTTCTCTAGTTTGAGGCATAGGACCATCAGCAGCGTTAACTACTAAGATAGCTCCATCCATTTGAGCTGCACCTGTAATCATGTTTTTTACATAGTCAGCGTGACCTGGGCAATCTACGTGTGCGTAATGTCTCTTCTCAGTTTCATATTCAACGTGAGCAGTTGAAATTGTAATTCCTCTTTCTTTTTCTTCAGGGGCTTTATCAATTTGATCATAAGCTACAGCTTTTGCTCCACCAGTTTCTGCTAAAACATTTGTGATCGCTGCAGTTAATGTTGTTTTACCGTGGTCGACATGACCGATTGTACCAATGTTACAGTGTGGTTTATTTCTTATGAACTTTTCTTTTGACATTACTTTTTTACCTCAGTTTTAGTTTTATTAATAATTTCTTTTTTTCTTGGAGCGGGTAAAGAGAATCGAACTCTTACATCCAGCTTGGAAGGCTAGCGTTCTACCATTGAACTACACCCGCACAACATCAAGAATAACACTCCATTGTTATAAAAAATTTTATTGAATGGTGGAGGGGGAAAGATTCGAACTTTCGAAGACCGAAGTCAACGGGTTTACAGCCCGCCCCATTTGACCGCTCTGGAACCCCTCCTTTTTGGGGAAGTGTCCCCTTGCTCAATAAAGCTTCAAACAACATGCGTTTTATATATTTTTATTATGCAATTGCAACACGAGATTTACTGTGAAAATGCAGGAAAATACGTATAAAACAAAGATAATTTTATGAATAAATCATCTTTTTTAATTGTTGGTCAACATGCGGTTATTGAGGCTTTAAGAAACCCAAAAAGAAAGGTTTTAAAAGTTTTTTTAACGGAAGAAAGTAAAAAAAATATTCATAGAAAAAACCCAAAGAAAAATGTTCTTGAAGACGTTAAGGTTTATTTTAAATCAAAAAAAGAATTAGACAAGTATACTTCTAAAGATCAAATGATGCACGGTGGTTATATTGCTGAAGTTGAGCATATTGATCAACCCGACTTAAAAGAATTTATAAAAGGAAAAAACAATCTAACGTTTGTTTGTATAGATGAGGTAACTGATCCAAGAAATATTGGATCATTAATTAGAAGTGCCTCTTCATTTCTTATAGACGGATTAATAGTTAAAGAAAGACAATTCCCATCTGATAGTAAGCTTATGTATAAAGCTGCAAGTGGATGTATGGAACATATTAATATTTTTGAGGTATCAAATATAAATTCAACACTTAAAAATTTAAGAGAAAAGAATTTTTGGGTTTATGGGTTTGATGCAAGAGGAGAAAAAGACTTTACAGATATCAAATGGGAAGGAAAAAATGTTCTTTTATTTGGATCTGAAGGTTTTGGTATGAGAGAACATACTGGAAAATACACAGATTTTTTAGTTAAGATTGATATAAATAAGGATGTAGAAAGCTTAAACATCTCAAATAGTGCAGCGATTGTGTTTCATCATTTAAGTTATTTGAAAAAAAATTCTTGATTAGTCTAAGATTTCTTAATAGAAATCAGTTATGCCCTTGTAGCTCAGCTGGTAGAGCAATTGATTTGTAATCAATAGGTCCGCGGTTCGACTCCGTGCGGGGGCACCATCACTCACTGCTATTCTAAATTTAAAATCCCATAGAAAAACACTTAAAAATATTATTATCGCTGAGAACGAAATCATAAACTTTTCTTGCTTAAGGTAACATAAAAATTTCATAAGGTTATTTTTTTTAGATTATTTTTTAAAATGAATACAGTACAAATATTATAA
>CAJQSY010000014.1:0-91251 GCA_905616605.1 uncultured Candidatus Pelagibacter sp. | reverse complement strand
TTCTAGTTTTATTTTCATTTTTTAAGTTTAGATGAAAATTTTAAATGCTCATTACTAAAATTATTTTTATTCTGCTCAATATAATCATTAATTATCTTAATTTTTTCATCTTCAAATTCAGAAACTTTTCTTATATTCAAATCCATGTAAAGCGCTAAAACTTCAGTTGTAGCAGATAAAGTATTCTGAGCTTTATCATGCATCTCCAGTTTATAATGTAGTCTTTTATTATCATGATCCAAGTGAGACAAATAAATATCAACCTCATCACCTTCTTTAACTTCTTTTTGATAAGTGGTACTTGTCTCAACAACCATTGTGCTTCTCTTTGTTATTTTAGCAGAATGCTCACCCATTTTAAATCTTGATAAAATTTTCTCCGCACCCATATCAAATAACAAAATATAATAAGCTAAATTCATATGATTATTGTAATCAGTCCACTCCTTGATTATCGTTTTTGTAGTGAGTAGAACTGACATTGCTATTTTATTTCTGAGAGTATTTGCTCTGACAAACTCTTAATTTCATCTACAGCATTACCTTTTTTTTGTTTTTCAACAGCTGTCTTTCCCTCACCCATAGAAGAAGTGTAAATTTGACGATTTCCAATTATTGTGTTTGTCGATAATAAATCTAAGCTTTTTATAAAATCATTTGTTTTGTCTATAAGTTTAGATCTCTGATTAGATCTATTGATTTGTATTAAAATTTTTTTATTAGCCTGTTTTGCAATATCTACAATTGCACCAGTAGCCCAAAAATCAACATGTGAAGCGGCCACAGGTATCAAAACTAAATCTGCTGCCTCTATTGATGGACGTGCGTCAGATTCTATTTTTGGAGGAGTGTCTATAATTACAATATCATGATCTACTTTTAATGTTTTTGCCTCATACTGTGCTCCCCACAAACTTGCAGTTTTAAAAGTTAGACCTTCATTAGAAACTTTTTTTTCTGTTCTTATCATAAACCATTTACCCAAACTTCCTTGGGGATCTGTATCGATTATTGCTACTTTTAAGTTGTGATATTTTATAAATGCGAGGGCTAAATGTACTGAAAGAGTAGTTTTTCCAGTACCTCCTTTTTGTTGGGCAATAGTTATGACCTTAGAAAGCATTTAAAAGTATTATAATATACTTAGATAATATTCAGCAAAATTGAATCTACTAAGTAAATAAAGCATAATTGAATGAATTATCAATTATATTATTCTAGTAAAGATTGAATCTATATTTTGGTAAATTATTTGAAATATTTTTTTAATTATTAAAATTAACCACTTCTAAATTATATATATATTTATAATCAATATTTTTTAATTGATTTGTGCGACAATAGAACGTTAAATACGTTAGAGAGAGAGATTAAGAGTTAATGAACAAATTATTATTACCACAAGACGTTGTGGGGGGATCTTTTTGGTTAATATCTGTTGCAATGATCGGTGCAGCAATATTTTTCTTCCTTGAAAGGGGTAGGTTGTCTCCCAAATGGGGTACAGCTATGAATCTTGTTGGAGTTATAGCTCTGATGTCCTCTATACATTACTTCTACGCTAAGAATTTGTGGGTTATGAATGGTCAAGCACCTACAGCACTAAGATATATTGATTGGATTCTGACATTTCCTCTTTCGATACTCACTTTCTATGTAATGCTTAAGTCTGTAACTGATGTTAAGCGAGGAATGTTCTGGAGATTGCTAGTTGGTACACTAATTTGGGTAATAGCACAGCTTTTAGGGGCATATGGTTACATGAGTGTAACGCTAGGGTTCCTTGTGGGTATTGTTGGTTGGCTTTATATTATAGGAGAGCTTTATATGGGAGATGCTGGGAGAACTAATGCATCTTGTAATAATGATAGTGTTCAGATGGCTTTTTTTGCAAATAGACTAATAATAACTATAGGTTTTTCTATTTACCATATTGGGTACTTTATTGAACATCTAGCAGGTGGTGCAAATATTAACAGTTTGAATATAATCTATAATTTAGCTGACGTTTTGAACAAAATTATCTTTGGAATGATAATTTATAGTGCAGCTTTGGAAGACACAAAAAAAAGTAACAAGAATTAAGGGAGATAACATATGACTAAAGGAGCAGATATAATAGCAGCAATAATTCTTGTTGCACTTGGAATAGCAATCATAGTTTATTTATTACACTGGCTATATAGAAGATCTTCAAAAGAAGTTTCATTTGTACGTACAGGTATGCTTGGTGAAAAAGTTGTTATTTCTGGAGGTGCTTTTGTCTTACCTATAATTCATAATATTACCCAAGTAGGAATGCGTACCTTGAGTTTAAGTATTGAGAGATCAGGAGAAAAATCACTGATTACAAAAGATAGAATGAGAGCAGAACTAGTTACAGAATTTTTTACTAAAGTGCCCCCAGAAGAGAAAGCTGTCTCAACTGCTGCACAAACATTAGGTAATAGAACGCTAGATCCTGAGCACTTAAAAGAGGTAGTAGCAGGCCGTTTTGCAGACGCACTTGGAGAGGTTGCAGCAAAGATGACTTTGGATGAGATACAAGAAAATCGTGGTCAATTTGTAAAAGAAGTTGCAAAAATTGCAAATGAATCAATAGGTCACACAGGTTTAGCGCTTGAAACAGTTTCTATGATCTCTCTAGATCAAGCACCAATTGAAACATTTAATCCAGCTAATACATTTGACTCGCAAGGTTTAACTCAATTAACGGAACAAATAGAATCTAGAAAGAAAAAAAGAAATGATATTACCCAAGATACAAAAATATCAATTGAAAATAAAAACTTAGAAACAATTCAAAAAGAATTAGAAATTAAGAAAAATGAGGAGTTTTCTAAATACCAACAAGAAAGAGAGATTGCTATTCAAAAAGCTACAGAGAGAACAGCAACAATAAAAGAAAAAGCTGAAAAAGAAAGAGAAGCTGAAGAGGCGGAAATAAGCAATCAAGAACAAATTGAAGTTGCTAAAATATCTCAGAATCAAGTTATCGAAGTTGAAAAAAAATTGACTGAAACACGACTTGTTGAAGAAATTGAAAAACGTCGAAAAGAACAAAATGAATTAGAAAAAAACTCTGCTTTTGAAATAAGACAAAAAGATCTAGAGATAGAAGTTAAGATCTTAGAATTAGATAAAGAGAGTGAATATGCTCGATTAGAAAAACAAAGAAATGTTGACATAAAACGTGCACAAGAAAAAGCAACAATAATCAAAGAGCAGTCTGAAAGACAAAGAGATTCTGAAGAGGCACAAATTATTTCTGAGCAACAAATTAAAAGTGCTAAAATTGAACAACAAAAAAATATTGACTCACATAAAATAGAATCAGAAAGAGTAGTTAGACTTCTTGATATAGAAAAAGTTAAGAGATTGTCTATCGAGGAGCATCAAAAAAATCTTGAAATAATTAATAAATCTAAACAAGTTTTAAAATCTAAAGCTGAAGAGGAGAATTCAAGAGGTAAAGCAATTGAAGCAGAAGAGAGAGCTAACTCAGCAAGATATGTTGAAAAAGCACAAGGTATTAAAAAAGTTGATGTTATTACAGCCGCCTCTAAAGCTGAGCAAGAAAGACATTCTACTATGGCAGCCAAACTAAGATATGAAATAGATGCTGCTGGTAAAGAATCATTAAACGCTGCTGAAAATATTAGAAGTGATGCCAGTCGAAGAAGTGCGTTACGTTTAAAACTTGCTGATAAAATTGAGTCTATTATCAGAGAAAGTGTTAAACCAATGGCAAACATTAACGATATTAAAATTATTGACGTTAATGGTTTACCTGGCTTTAGTGGAACTTCAGAAAGCCCTGGTGGTGGTACTGGAGAGAGTGTTAGTACAAAAGGTGGAGCAAGAAGTGGAAATTTAGCAGATAATGTTGTTAGTTCTGCATTACGATATAGAGCCCACCAACCTTTTTTAGATGGCTTACTTAAAGAAATAGGAATGGCTCCTGGAGAGGTTAGCAATATAAGAAATATTCTTGGAGATTATGAAAATCCTAAAAAAGATTTCCACATGAATTTTGATAAAGATCCAACTAAGGGTACCAAAGACCCTAAATAAATGAATAGATAATATGAGTAGTGATTTAGATAATTGGGCAAAAAAATATGAAGATCTTACTAATAGTGATGCAACTATTGCAGCTATGGCCAAATATTATTCATGCTCTTTTATGTTTGATATGGAAAAAGCAAAAGTGATTATAGAAATGCATGATGGTAAAGTAAAACATATCAATACTAAGCCTGGTCCTTTGGATCCATATGATTTTGCTCTTAGAGCTTCAGCAAATACTTGGAAAGAATTTAGTCAACCAATGCCAAAGCCCATGTATCACGGAATATGGTCAGCAAGCTTTAGAAAAGATCTAAAAATTGAAGGAAATCATTTAATATTAATGCAAAATTTGAGAAATTTTACGGTTCAATTTGAATTACTTAGAAAATCAGGAGTGCCAGTTTAAGATGAAACTTTTTGAATTGAGAGGAAATATTAAATGGTAAAGCATCATGACGTTGTTGGACGATATGTTACAATCGAAGTTGATGATTGCGAGTATAAAGTCTTCTATCTTCAAAATGGAAAAGGAATACCATTAATTTGTCAACATACAGCTGGTTGTCATAATCATCAATGGAGAGGTTTGCTTGAGGATGAGGAAATTATTAAAAATTATAATGTAATAGCTTATGATTTACCAAGACACGGAAAATCTGACCCACCTCATAATAAAGAATTTTGGAAAGAAAATTACAAGTTAACTGCAGATCATTTTTGTAACTTTATAGTTAAACTTTGTGAAGCACTTGATTTAAAAGACCCTATATTTATGGGATCATCTTTTGGAGGAAATGTAGCTCTTCAATTAGCTTTACGTCATCCAAATAAGTTTAGAGCAGTAATTCCAGTAGAGGCAGCAGACCATTCTCCAGGCTATTATCTAGACTGGTGGAGACATCCTCACGCTAATGCTGCGCAAGTTTGTGCAAGTGGAACTTGGGATTTAATGGCACCTCAATCTCCAGAAAAAGACCGATGGTTAACGTGGCATTATTATACTCAAGGGGCTGAAGCTTTTAAGGGAGATTTACACTTTTATTCGGTAGATCATGATTTAAGAAATGAGCTAAAAAATATTGATGGCCACAAGTGCCCAGTTATTATGATGACAGGAACTTATGATTATTTAACACCTCCTGAAGCATCAGAAAACACAGCAAGACAAATAAAAGGGGGAGTTTATATTGAAATGCCAGATATTGGGCATTTTCCTATGAGTGAAAACCATGAATTATTCAGAATTTATTTAATAGAAGCTTTAAAAATTATTAATGAAAGAACAAATAAATGATTAAAGAAAAAACCGGAACACAACTAAACCAAGCTCACTCGAGTGTAGATGATTTTAATACTAAAAAATATGTTCTACCTTTATTAAGAGATGAAAAAACTAGAAATAGGCTAATAGAAGAACACAGAGCTTGCCCAGTTGGTAGACCCCCTCAAAATGGTCAGGAAAAAGTAGAGCATAGTAAGGATTTAATAAGAGTTTTAGATAAATTAAGAAGACAACCAATGGCTGGTAAATTACTTACTGTATGTAAAAGACCTCATGAAGATTACAGAATTGGAATTGCTAGTGGAGTTAGAGGACAACCAGTTGAGATTCTAGAAGAATCTTTTTCATCAGAAGAAGCTTGTGAGCATGCAATTTTCTTGAAGAGAATTGTAGCACTTTTAGATAAGTACGCGGAATAATTAATATTTAGAGAAGGGTTTAATATGTTAAGAATTACAGGATATAGTGACAAGTACCAAGCCTTTCCAGGTGAAAAAATTAAATTTTATGTTAATTCAGAAAAAAAAGAAAATTATGATGTTCAGATAGTAAGATTAATTCATGGAGATACAAATCCAGAAGGACCTGGATATAAAGAAGAAGAAATAGGAGCAGTTTGTAACAAATCGTATCAAGGCCGAAATCAAAAAGTTCATGGTGGCTCTTATGTGATTATTCCTCAAGATGATCGTCTAAATATTAAAAGTTTTACCTTACAAGCTTATATATTTCCAACAACACCAGATAAAGGAAAACAAGGAATTTTAACAAAATGGAATGAAAAAACTAATAGTGGCTACGGACTTTTCATTGATGATAATTCTTGTTTATCCGTAATGATAGGAGATGGTGAGGGGCAAGTTATGAATTTGTCTAGTGAAAAAAAATTAATGAGAAAAGTATGGTACCTCGTAGCTGTAAGTTATGATGCTGAGACTGGTAAGATAAAACTTTATCAAGAACCATGTGTTACTCCTACAAATGCTGGACTAGGAATGTCGTTATTACATCCAGCTGATGAAACAACCGCATTTGTTGAGGCTACAAATAATTTAAAACCAAAAGCTAATGATGCTCCTTTTTTAATGGCCGCATCTACTGTTATTGATCACTCTGGAAGACACATACATGGGGCTCATTATAAAGAAGCTTTGTCACCTATTGAACTACCTGAGCAAGGATTTATCTATAATGGAAAAATTGACCGACCAAGATTAAGTAAAAAAGCTTTATCAAAATCAGAAATTGAATCTTTAGCTAGGGGCTACAGTGGGTGTTCAGCAGAACTTAGATCTGAAGTTATTGGAGCTTGGGATTTCCATGCAAATATAACAAAAAATATTGCATCTACATATATTATTGACACTACTTCAAATCACTTAAATGGATTTATTGTAAATTTACCAGTAAGAGGAATGACTGGATATAATTGGACGGCTGATGAAATGGTTTTTCATCATAAACCAGATGAATATGGAGCTATACATTTTCATGACGACGATATTGATGATGCTAGATGGGAAGTTGATTTTACTTTTGAGGTTCCGGATATTATTAAAAGTGGAATTTATGCTGCTAGACTAAGAATTGATGGAGAGGATTCACCAGAAACTGAAGATTTTATTCCTTTTGTAATAAAACCACCAAAAGGTAAAACAACTTCAAAAGTTTTATTTGTACTTCCTTCAAATAGCTATATTGCATATTCAAATGATAATTTAGCAACAAACTCTGTAGTTGCTGAATTATTAGCTGGTAAAGTTCCCGTTATGTCTGCTGCAGATTTATATCTAAACGAACATAGGGAGTATGGTTTATCAACTTACTCTTTACATTCTGATGGAAGTGGAGTTTGTTATTCATCTAGACTTAGACCAATACTTAACATGAGGCCTAAATATAGACATTGGTTATCACCTTCTTTATGGCAATTAAATGCAGACCTTCATTTGACTGATTGGCTTGAGGAAAAGAATATAGATTTTGATGTTATGACTGATGAGGATTTACATGTTGAGGGAGTTGACTTGTTAAATCGTTATCAAGTTGTATTGACTGGATCACATCCTGAATACAGTTCAGAAAAAATGTTAGCAGCTTACGAATCATACCAGTTAAATGGTGGTAGATGGATTTATTTAGGTGCAGATGGTTTTTATTGGATTAGTGAGTATCATCCAGATAATTTAAATATTATCGAAGTGAGAAAAGGAGAGGCTGGCACAAGAGCATGGACTGCAAACCCGGGTGAATACAATAATGCATTTGATGGTAAATTTGGTGGAATGTGGCGTGCGAGAGGAAGAATACCAAGTAAAGTTTGTGGATTAACTTTTACTGCTTATGGATTTGATGTTTCCTCATATTACAAAAGAGAACCAGATAGTAAAAAACCAGAATGTTCTTGGATTTTTGACGGTGTAGGAGAAAATGAAGTTATTGGAGATTTTGGTTTAGTAGGTGGAGGAGCTGCTGGAGTTGAATTAGACAGATATGATCTAGAATTTGGTACACCTCATAATGCTTTCTTACTAGCAAGATCTGAAAACCACACCAACTTAATGTTACAAGTAAATGAAGAAATTCATTTTTCTGTAAGAGGTTATCATGGTGGTGGTACAGAAAATCCAATGGTTAGAGCTGATATGATCTATTACAAAACACCTAAAGATGGAGCATTGTTTGCTCCAGGATCACTTTCATGGTGCGGAAGCTTATCGCACAATGATTATAATAATAATGTTTCGAAAATTTTAGAAAATGCTATTCGAGGATTTTTAAAAGAAGGACCACTGCCATAATGAAAGAGCAATTAATTAACAGGCCAAAAGGAACAGACGGCAAAGCTATTCTTGGCTCAGATAACACTACGGCTTTAAATAAATTAGAGAAAGTAGCATTGAATGATTTAGATAAAGATAAAATTGGTGATCTAGCAGAATGTCTTTTTGTTCTTAATAATAAAAAATATGGACCAATTCCAGGTGCTTATATGGTGATGTGCACGAAACCAGGAAAAGAGTGGTGTGTGGCTCAATTAAATGCAGATAGAGCTAAACCATTTATTTTATATGAGGATAAAGTTTTTAATTCAATTGTAGAAGCACAAAATGCTGCTGAAAAAATTAAAAAAGAAAGAGGTGAAACAGCACCACGACGTTGCACCTAAGTAACTTAGAAGAATTAAAAATATGGCTAAATCCAAAGTCCTTATAGAAAATGATAAAACTATAGTGACTGAATGGTCATTTGAAGTGGGTGATAGCACTGGTCATCATATTCATAAATATAATTATATAGTGGTTCCCATGCTTGATGGAGAATTAAAAATAATAGATAAAAAAAATAATGAAACAATTTCAAAGCTCACTAAAGGTGGGGCTTATTATAAAGATAAAGGTGTAGAGCATAACGTCTTCAATAATAATAGTTATCCATATTCTTTCATTGAGATTGAGATTTTAAAATAAAATTATGTCTGACAAAGCCCTTTGGTTTACAATATTCTTATCACTATATGTTGCATATTGTTTTTTTTGGGGAGTAAGAGGATCAAGAAATATAGATAATCCAGAGAAATTTTATTTAGCAAATAGAAGTGTTTCAGCATGGGTTTTCTTTTTTGCGGCAACAGCAGCAACTTTTGCTGGTTTAACTACTTTAGCACATACAGGATTAATTTTTCATGATGGTTTTCAATATATAGGTACATCCTTTATTGCAATAACAGTTCCATTAGGAAGTATATTTTTTTTTAAAAGACAATGGATGCTTAGCAGAAAATATGGCTACATAACCCCTGGGGAAATGTATTATGATTATTATAAGAGTGATGCAATTCGTATAATTTCAGTCATAGTTACTTTTTTTGTTTCTATACCAATACTAGCTGTACTATTTGGTGCTACAGGCTTTTTAGTTAGTACACTGACTGATGGTTATGTTTCTAGAGAATTAAGTATGTGGGTAATTTCTGCTATTGTTTTATTTTATGTAACAGCAGGAGGCTTTAAATCTACTGTAAGTGTGGGTGTGGTGCAGTCTTGGCTATTTATGTCAACGGTTTTAATTCTGGGATTAGTTGCATATTCATTTATAGGAAGCTTTGAAATTTTTGGAAATACTTTATCAAAGATTGCAAATTCACCAATTAGTGCTTGGGGAAAAACAAATGGTTATGGTGGTGGAGATTATAATGGATACTTTGCTGTTCCAGGAGTTATTCAATGGGTGGCAGGGCTTGGAAAAAATGAAGCTATAGGAGGACCATGGACTTCAATGATGATTTTTACTTACACTCTTTCATTTATGGGGATAATTCTCTCTCCTTCTTTTTCTATGTGGAGTTATTCAGTTAAACATCCAAAGGTTTTTTCTTATTATCAAATTTGGGGGTCTGCTGCAATTGTAGGTGCTCTATTATTTATTTTTTCAACCTTTCAGGGTGTGGGTGCAAATATTTTAGGAGCTAATGCTGATATAAATAATTTGGGACTGTCTATTAGCAATGTATTACCAGAAATTTCTAGAGAAGATCATTCTTTAGTTGTTTATCATTTAATAAACCTAATAGATGAATCTGCTATATGGTTAACAGGATTACTAATGGTTGGTCTAATAGCCGCTCTTCAATCAACAGCTGGAGCATTTTTAATGTCCTCTGGAAGTATTATTACTAGAGACTTATACAAAGCATATGTTGATAAAGATTTAACATGGGAAAAAGAAAGAACAGTTGTTAGATTGATAATGTTGCTAGTTTTTTTAGCATCACTTTATATTGCTACATTTGCCAAACCAGCAATGGTACTTTTTAGTGGGATAGCAATTTCTATTTCATTTCAGTTTCTAGTTGTTTTATTGGGAATAATTTGGTTTCCTTGGATTACTAGAGGTGGGGCAATTTTTGGAATAATTATTGGTATTTTAATTGTCATATTAACAGAAACAATTGGACAACAAATTACAGGTAATAGACTGCCATGGGGAAGGTGGCCACTAACCATACACTCTGGTATGTGGGGTTTACTATTCAATATATTTGTTTGTTTTTCTATATCAGCTTTTTCATCTGTTTCTAAAAATGACATTTATAGATCACACAGAGAAAAATTTCATGATTTTATGAATGATCATATGGGTCTTCATCCAAGCAGAAGTAAACTAAGGTCATTTGCTTATGTTATTGTTTTAATCTGGCTTTTTTTTGGAATTGGGCCAGGGCAAATTTTGGGAAATTTATTTTTTGGGGAACCTGGAGCAGGATTTGAAACTTGGGTTTTAAAAATTCCATCCATTTGGGGTTATCAATTAATTTGGTGGGTTATTGGTATTGGTTTAATTTGGTTTTTAGCCAGTAAAATGGATTTATCAACACTACCTAATAAACCAATTCAACCTAACGATATTTTTAAAGGACCAAATGAAACAGAGGCTGATGAAAACTATATTGATAAAGTTGGGACAGGATATGGCTGGATACTAATACTTGCTGGTTTAGCGATTTTAACAATAATATTCTATGCTTACGTCGTATAAAAAATTATGACTTTAAATTCATTTCAATTTAATACTACTGCTGGATTGAGGTTTGGTAATGGATTTGCAGTAAGCTCTTGTGAAGAAATTTCAAAAAAACTTGGTTCACGTATTCTTTTTATAACTGATAAAGGCTTAATGTCTTTAGGATTAACAAAACCTATTATCGATAAATTAAGTAAAAAAAATTCAATCGAAATTTTTGATAATGTTGAGGCAGATCCATCCAAACAAACTCTTTTATTGGCTGTTGAGGCTGGAAAGAAATTCAAAGCGACAGGAGTTATTGGTTTTGGTGGTGGATCATCAATGGATATTGCTAAACTTGTAGCTCTAATATTGGGTTCAAATGAAGATTTAGAACAAGCTTGGGGTGTTTCAAATGCAAAAGGGCCACGTTTACCATTAGTTTTAGTTCCTACTACAGCAGGAACTGGCTCAGAAGTTACACCAGTTGCAATTATTACTGTTGGTGAAGATGAAAAAAAAGGAGTGTCATCTTCAATTATTATACCAGATTTAGCAATTTTAGATCCAGAACTTACCCTTGGGCTGCCTGCTGGAACTACTGCTGCAACTGGAATAGATGCGATGGTTCATGCTATAGAAGCCTATTCTTCTAAAAATAAAAATAATAACTTAATATCAAGAATGATTGCAATTGAAGCTTTAAGATTAGTTGGAGCATCAATAGAAACTGCAGTTTTAGATGGATCAAATTTAGAAGCTAGAGGTAATATGCTTCTTGGGGCTATGTTAGCTGGAAAAGCTTTTGCAAATTCACCAGTAGCTGCAGTACATGCTTTAGCTTACCCAATCGGTGGAACTTTTCATGTCTCTCATGGTCTTTCAAACTCCTTAGTTTTACCTAATGTTCTTAAATTTAACAGTGTTGATGTTAATGCAGCAAAAGATTATTCTGAACTTGCTCAACATGTGTTTCCTGACTTAGACACAAATAAAGGTACACAAGCAGTTTGTGCAGAGTTTATTGAGAAGATTGAAAATTTATCTAAACGACTAGGTTTGCCACAAAAACTTAGAGAAGTTAATATACCAGAAGAAGCATGTGTGAAAATGGCAAGTGATGCAATGAAGCAAACAAGATTATTAGTGAATAACCCCCGTGAAGTAACTGAGGCTGATGCACTGAATATATATAAGGCAACCTGGTAAAAATATTTATGGAAAAAAAAGATAAAGATATATTTGAGCGCACTACCAAATTTAATACAGGTGTAAGATTATATATGTTTCAAACTGGTTCCATTAAAACTAAAATAAAATTTATAAAAATGAATCAAGGTGAAGAGCCTTATGAAATACCAGTACCTTGGTTTTTGATCAAACATCCTCAAGGAGATGTTATAATTGATGGTGGAATGCCAATAGAGGCAGCACTTGATAAACATAAACATTGGGGATCGGTAGTTGATGCCTATGACCCGGTTATGAAAGCATCAGAATGGTGTAGAGAGCAAGTAAAAACAGTTAACACAAACCCCGAAGATGTTAAAAATGTTATACAAACGCATCTACATTTAGATCACTCAGGTGCAATAGGTCACTTTCCAAATGCTACGCATATAACCCAAAGAATAGAATATGATTATGCATTTAACCCAGATTGGTTTTCACAACCTGCTTATGTTAGAGCAGATTTTGATAAACCTAATATCAGATGGAAGTTCTTACAGGGAAAAAAAACAGATTATTATGATGTATATGGTGACGGAGTTATAAAAGTCATATTTACTCCAGGTCACACACCAGGTCATCAGTCAGTACTAGTAAATTTACCAAAAACTGGTCATATGCTATTGACAGGAGATGCCTGTTATACAGGTGATCATTGGTGTGATAGATGTCTACCAGGTCTTGTGGCATCAGCTTCTGATGCAGCAGATTCAGTGGCAAAACTAAGAAAAATTGCAAAAGAAACTAATGCAAAAGTTGTTTGGGGTCATGACCCAGTTACATGGTTAGAGTGGAACAAAGCTCCAATGTTTTATTATGATTAATTCAAAATTATATGGATTCTAAGGGAACTGTAGATTTCATAAAATTATTTTTTCTAAAATTAATTAACCATTTTTTTAGATGGGGGCATTCTTCTTCCCATCTATTATTAAGTCTAAAATTTGTATATTCAAGTGAACATGCGATAGCTATCTGATCCATAGTTAAATAATCATCTCCATAATTATTCCAATTATTTTCTAACCATTTGATAGTTCTTATTGTCCGAATTTCTTGTTTTTTGATAAAACCTTTACTTTGTTCATTATGCGGTCTGATTGTTTCCATGCGTCTTTCCAAAACAGATTGCATTAATCCATTTGCAACTGATGTCATTGAAATAATTTTAAAATATTCATTTTTTGGGAAAAGTGTTTTTTTCTTTGAAATTGAATCTAAATAAATACAAATATTATCGCTATCAATTATGGGTAAACCGTCAACTAATAGAGTGGGTATTTTTCTTAAAGGATTGTATTCATCTAAAAAATTTGCTTCCTGAACTTTAATTATCTTTTCCTCTAGAATTATCTCTTGAACTAAAGATGTTATTTTAGTTTTTCTACCAAAAGGTGAGTTAGGACCATTATATAAAATTATTTTTTTGTTCATAAGGATTATAGTTTATAGATAAGAGAAAACATATTTATAACTAAAAAAGTTAATATCTCTTCTTTTAAATCTTTATAATTTATTTCTTTTAAATCAATAAATGATAAAGCTGTATCAACTAAACTTTTGGCTTTTTTGATTGAAATCCCAATTTCATTAGAAAGTTCCTGAATCATCATTAGGTATGATTTTTTATTAAAACTAAAATTTTTCATAGATTTTGATTTTATTCGATTAGTATTGCTATAGTTCCTGGGTCCACTGCCTCTTGGTCATTAACAATATTAACCTTAATTACCGTACCATTTATTGGAGAATTATGATGAACTTCAGTTTTCATTACTTCCATAATAAATAAATCATCATCTTTTTTAACAATATCTCCAACTTTTACTAAAACCTTCCAAATATTTCCTGGTACTGTTGTTTTTACTTCAGTTGCCATATTTTTATATCCCCCATATTCAATTATTAATTAAAGAAACGAATTTTCATATTTTTCATGCCCTTTTTTTCCATCATTTTTCTTCTTAATTTTTCTTTTAATTCATCTTTTTCAAAATCTATTATCTTTACAGATTCAACTTTTTGAATTGATTCTTTGCTGGTTACTATTTTATCATCATCAAATGATTGAAGACTTATTTTGCTACAAATAATTGACTGTTCTGCTCTTAGTAATTGAGCTTTTTCAACTGATACTTCAGTAAAATTAAAGGTATCCCCAGGTTTAGCTTGCCCTAATTTCCAAAATGCAGCAGATGGAACGGTATATGGGTTGATAAATCCACCCATACTTGGCCCATCGTTTACAAGTATAATTGGTGTTTGACCTGCAAGATTTATTGCACCAGAGGGATAACCTTGATCAATAATATTTGATGGTTCTGATCCATTTTCTAAACTTTTGTTGGTTGCCTTATCGGTAAAAGATAACTTTGGTCCATCCAACCTATAGCCAGTCCTGTCACTTTTAGCTTGAAGCTTCCATTTTGTATTGAGAAAAATTTGATGACCATTTTTATCAATCCAATCATCATTTGGTCCTAACACAACCTCTATAGACCAGTTTTTATCATTTGACATTTTTGGAATAGAATTTTTTTTAATTTTTTTTGAAACAAAATCTCTATTTTCCCCTAAGGGTAAAATCTGCCCATTTTGTATAGCTTTACCATCTATACCCCCAACTCCAGCTTTATGAAAAGTGGATCTTGAACCTAACCAAGGTTTACTATTGATGCCACCTGAAAAAGCAATATATGATCTAGCACCTATAGTAGCAAACTCCATTGCTAAAGTTTGGTTTGCTTTAATCTCTAAGCTTTCCCACAATGGAACAGTCTTACCATCTATTTTAGGAGACATATCAGCCCCAGTTATCGCTATCATTCTGTCACTTTTAAATTTCAGTGTAGGGCCCATGAATTGACATTCAAGTGCTGCTTCACCAGGCTCATTTCCAACTAATATATTTGCCAATCTAAATGACCAGCTATCCATTGGACCAGAAGCAGGAAATCCTTGATTTAAAGTACCAATTCTTCCTGGATAATCTTGGACTGATGTTTCTAATCCTTTTTTAATTACCTCTGCCATAATATCTAAAATCTTTTTGTTTTATCAATTGTAGTTAACCACTCTTTATAATTCTTTACCGAGAACTTTTGGTATTCAATAATATTATAATCATATGATTTGTCTTTTACTTTACTTGCGATATGGTCAAATTCTTCATAGGTAGTTGGTACAAATCTTACTCTATCCCCAGGTTTAAAAAGACATATACTATCCTCAAAAACAGAAAAGCTTTTCTGCGTATCCCAGATAGGAACTGGAATAATACCAAAAATTTGATAACCACCTGGTAATCTATCTGGATATATTGAAGTAGATGATCCACCCATACCAACAGCACCTTTTGGAGTCCAAGTTCTTGGTGGGTTATATTTAGGAGCTGTTAATTTACACCTAGGATCAAGTGGCATCATAAAAGGAAGGCCAGGCCAAAAGCCAAGGGCAGACACCCAATATTCAGTTCCAGAATGAACTCTTACAAACTGGTCTGTATCTTTAAGATTGTTTAGCTCAACAATAAACTCTGGATCAGGAGTTTTTTTGGCTATTTTACTTGAATAATCTTCAATACACTCTTTTGTCCATTTATCCAGGTAAACAGTGGGAAATGAAAATACTCTACTATTAATTTCAATATCTTCAGTTGGGCCTAGTGATTTAATTAGTGATTTCATTTCATTTTTTAAATCATTAAATTTAATTTCATCAGGATCATAATGAATAAGCATTGAAGCAAAACATGGAGCAGTTTCGTAAACTCCTTTGATCTTGTTATCATGTATAGCTTTAGCTAAATTTTGTGCGGTAAAATTAATTTCTAGATCCATAAGATTACCAAACTCAATGAACATATATTTATCTCCACCAGGCTTAAATACCGGTTCATCATATACTTTTCCCTGAACATCTTTGAGTGACTTTGCTACAGTAGTATTTTCTTTTTTAGTTATAATTTTTTTAAATGCCTCAAGATCTTTATTTGTGTAAACTAAAGAATTTTTATCATTCGGAGATTTTGCAACTATTTTTTCAAAAGCCTGTACATCTTTATTTGTATATTTTTGGATGATTTTTTCTGATTTAAAAATCTTAGAGTCATTTTTTTTTGTAAATAACAATAAATTATTTTCTATAAATTTTGTGTTATATTCTGCTTCTTCAAAATTTTTATTTTGTAAAACTGAAATTAAAAAAGACTTATTTGTATTAATTCCTTCTATTTCAAGTTTATCCAAATATTGAATCATATTATTGATACTATCAATTCTAGTGTCAGCTTTTGATATAATTTTTGCTATCATTGGGTCGTAATAAAAAGATATCTCATCTCCTTCATCAACTCCTATATCTAATCTAATATTATTTGAATCTGTTTTTGGAATTTTTAATCTTGTAATTTTCCCAGGTGAGGGCAGAAAATTTTTAGTTGGGTCTTCAGCATATAACCTACATTCAATAGCATGCCCTGATTTATTAATTGTATTTTGTGTAACAGAAGAAATATCTATATTTAATGCAAATTTAATTTGCATTGCAACTAAATCAAAATCTGTAACAGCTTCTGTTACAGGGTGCTCTACTTGAATTCGAGTGTTCATTTCTAAAAAATAAAATTTTTTATCATCTATATCGTATATAAACTCTACTGTTCCTGCTCCCTCATATTTTTGATTAGTTACAAAATTTACAGCACTTTCAGCCATTTTATCAATAATTGATTTTTCAATTTTGATTGCTGGACTCTCTTCTATAATTTTTTGAAAACGTCTTTGTATTGAGCAATCTCTTTCAAAGAAGTGTAATGCTTTTTTGTCACCAAGGCCAAAGACTTGTATTTCGATATGTCTTGCATTGGATATAAATTTTTCCAAAAAAATATCACTATTACCAAAAGCTTTTTGTGCTAAATTTTTTGTTTTTTCTATTGATTGAACTAGCTGTTCATAATTATTTGCAATTTGCATTCCAATTCCCCCACCACCAGCGCTTGCCTTTATTAGAATTGGAAAACCTATTTTATTACATTTATCCTCTAAATCCTCACTATCTAGCTCATCATTTTTTAAGCCCGGACAAATAGGAAGATCATTTTTTATAGCAAGTTCTCTCGCTATATCCTTATTCCCCATTGATAAAATTGTACTCGGTGTAGGGCCTATCCAAATAATTCCTGAGTTAATTATTTTCTTAGCAAATTCTGCGTTCTCTGCCATAAAACCATACCCTGGATGTATTGCATCTACATTTAATTTTTTAGCAGCATCAATTATTCTATCCATTGAAAGGTAGCTTTCTTGAGCTTTAGAACCGCCTATGTGAATTGATTCATCAGCTTTTCTTACATGCTTACTATTTCTATCTACATCAGAATATACAGCAATTGAGTGGAGATTTAATTTTTTACAACTATCAATAATCCTGCAAGCTATTTCACCTCGATTAGCTATTAGAATTCGCTTCATGTATTTTATTTTTTGAGAGCTAACTTTATACTAGTAATAATTTCGACTGCATTGGGGGTATCTGAATGAACACAGACAGTATCACACCCAACATCAATATCTTTACCGATTGTATTTGTAACTTTTTTTTCTGATAGAGCGCGCATAACACGATCAGTAGCAATTTTACTATCATATTTTGAATTTTTACCTTTTGCTATTACTAGTTTTCCATTTTCATCGTAATCTAGGTCAGCATAAAACTCTGCAATAAAGTTTAAGCCTCTTTCATCTTTATAGATTTTTTCATGACAAGTATTTGCCATTCCAAAAATACTGACATTAAAAGTTTCAACAGCATCAGCAATAGCATGAGCCATATTTTCATCTTTTGCAGCCATAACATATAATGATCCATGTGGTTTAATATGGTTTAGAGGCATACCTTGTTCGTCTAAAAATGATTTCAATGCACCAACTTGATACATGATCATATTTTTTATATCTTGTCTTGGCATTTTCATTTCTCTTCTACCAAACCCTTGCAAGTCAGGAAAAGAAGGATGAGCACCAACTTTAACACCATATTTTTTAGCCAATAAAACAGTTTTTCTCATATGGTTAGGGTCTGAAGCATGGAATCCACAAGCAACATTAGCTATATCTATTAATGGCATTATTTCCTCATCATTACCTGCAGAATAAATTCCAAAACTCTCACCCATATCACAATTAAGTTTTACCATTCAAATTTCCTTTTCTATATCTGTGACCTAATGTGGGGCGATCTCGCATATAAAGCCACCATTGGTATAATTAATAAACCTAAAATAAACTGTTGTGCTTCCCAACTTAAACCCCAACCTATTAATACAGATGTAATGATTTGTAGAATTAAAACCCCAAGAATACTAAGACCATATCCACCACTACCACCAAGTAAAGAAGTGCCTCCAACTACAACAGCAGCAATAGTTGTAAATAAATATATATCTCCAGCTCCCACATAACCACCGCCACTCCATCCAAGAAGTAGAGCACCTGTTAAAGCCGAGAAAAAACCACTAATCATGTAGGCACCAATCCAATATCCTTTTTCTGAAATAGATAATCTTGCTGATGACAATCTATTTCCTCCTAGAGCATAAAGATGCCTTCCCCAACTAGTAAATCGAAGGGCAACAATAACAGCTATAGAAATTACTATCCAAATTATTATGACAGGAGGAATTGGTAAGCCAACAGTTTTGCCACCCATAGAAGCAAGGTTTCTCATCCATTCTGGCACCACACCAAAAACTGTTCCAGCTGAAAAGGTACCCATTGAAACAAGGATTTGAACACCACCCTTAACCATAAAGCCAACCCCAAGGGTTAATATTATTGCTTGCCCTTGAAGTCTAAAGCTTAATACTCCATTCACTAAACCTATTAGCAAACCTAGTATCAAAACTGCAACTAAGGCAAGCCAAGGTGGAACTCCTTTTGTAATCAGAGACATTAAAGCAACATTGCTAGAGCCAATAACAAATGGAATTGACAAATCAAGGCCACCTAATAGAGCAACAAATGTTTGACCTACTGTTGCTATTCCTAAGAATGCAGCAAAAACTAACATTGATTTCATATTAAGTAGTGAAAGGAATCCAGGGATGGTCAAAGATCCTATAATAAAAAGTCCAATTAAAACTGAAATACCAATAAAAACACTTTTTTGACCTCGGACATATTGGCCAATAACCCCCATAAAGATAATGAAAGCTATAAATATAATAAAAGAAACAAGGGTACGACCAGAAAAAAAGCCATCAGCAATAAATGAAATAAATATGAAAATAGTAATCATCAAAATAAAAGCACTTACAACCCATCTATTTTGACGAATATTTTTTAAAAGGAAATTTTCTTCATAATCTTCTGGAGCTAATTCTTTATTATCAATATTTTCTTTTTTTGAAATCTGTGAAAAAATATCTTGTTTTAGGTCACCATGAATCCATCGAATTGAAAAATGATACCAGCCCCATAATATTAAAGCAGATACCGCAAGTGAGTAGGAAACTATATTGATCCAATCAGCTCCATCATACCAACCAAGAATTGCAGTACCAATACCGCATAAAACTGCAAATAATAATCCCAAACCTTTAAAAAAAATGAATGCAGATTTTTTCATAAGCTATTTAATTTCCTCCCATTGACTTAATTGCTGATCTCTTGAAAGTTTTTCAACATAGACACCCATAAACTGCCAAACCAAAGGTGTAATCGGTATACCAACCACATATACAATTAAAATTTTATAGAAAGAATAGCCAATAGAATAAAATATTACAGACCATAAAAGTGAAGCTGCAATAACAATATAAATTAATGGAGAAAAACTTTTATAGTTATTCTTATGGTCCATAGCTATGAATGTAAAAAATTGAAATAAGAATACAAATAATATGCTATACGCAAATTGAGCATAGCCTGAGGTCAAACTTTCACCAAAAAATCTCTTAGGCTCTCCATACGTTACTGCCGAAAGATCTCCAACATTTATGTCGCTAATAATCTGAGGCTGGTAAAAAGAAACGTCTGTTTCAACATTAAATGTATTTCCTCCTACAAAATAAACAGCAAGTATTGCTAAAATACTAAATCCAAATATGTAAACATTAGTTAAATTTTTTATCTTTGAATGAACAAAAGGGGCGGTTATTACAAAAAGAAGCAATCCTACCAGTATAACACCATATCCCTGAATACCAAAAGTGCTACTATCAACTTCCCCAATTAAATTGTTATAAGAAATTCCCCCTAAAATTATTACTGATAAGGCAGCAAGAAATAAAAGTATAGCTGTAGATTTTGCTCTAACAGTAAACTGCGGTAACATCGCAATAACTATTAAAGAGACAAGTAAAATTATTCCAGCAGCTAAGATAATTGTATAGCTTGTACTAGTTAGTAGGCTCGCTGGTGAAGAAATATCTGATAAAAAGTCTATTTTTTCAAGACTGAAATATTGAGGTGAAAATGTTTCAATACTACTTTGATTTGATTGAAGATTGATTTGATTATCATTTTTTAATAAGTTTTCTTTTTTATCATCAGGATCAAATATTAATCCTACAATCATGACAACAACAATGACTACAAAAGATATTATGGAAGGACTTCTATGCTTGGTAAGTAAATATAGCAATCCTGCTAATAGAGCTAGGCCAAGAATTATATAAAGAACTATAGTGCCTGGGGTTTCTGTAAACTGAGTGATACCATGTCCTGCTAATGAACCACCTTGAGAAGAACCTTCTCCGGTTGTTGACGATCCATCTTCAACAATAATATTTCCAGTAGCATCAATTTTACGTTCACCTTTTGACGTATCTTCATATACCTTTACGGCTTCTGCTTTTTCAAGAGCAAGTGCTGCTTCATCAATTATTGGCTGGTCATAAACTCCATGAATAACCGCAAATAGACCCGCAAACGACATTAAAATAAAAAATACTATAACAGATAAACCCTTAGTTACTCTTTGCACGGCAGGAAGAAAAAGACTTACTAGTAATGCTAAAACTAAAACTGCCCCATAAGATAAATCTGATATAAAACTTTGGAGTCTTCCAAAATTAAATGTAACTAAAATAAAGTTTATTAAGTATAGGGTGCCTGCACCAAGTATAGCACCAAAGGCTCCACCTCTACCACCAGCTAGACTTGCACCTCCAAGCACTAAAGCTGTTATTCCAAGCAATGTATATTTTGTACCTTGGAGAGGGTCTCCTGAACCAATCAAAGCTGTAAATGTTATTGCAGATAAAGCTGCAAAAATTCCAGCTATCAAATGAGCAACTATTCTAACCCAGTTAATTTTTACACCACTTGTAAAAGCTGCACGTTCATCTGAACCCATTAGTTTAAGATGTCCCCAAAAAGCAGTATGAGTTATCATGTAAAATAATATTGTTGCTAAAATCATTAGAAGAAATATTTCATTAAAAATTGTAAAGCCTTCCCCCCATGGAATTAACCAGTCAGGTGCAATACCTCCAGGTCTAGGTAAAATTACAATATTCATTCCTACAAATGCTAAATATCCTGCAAGAGAAACTATGATTGGTGAAACCCTAACAAAACAAACTACCAAAGCAAAAAATAATTGATAAAGCATCCCCATAAATATGGCATAAACAAAAAAAGTAACTGGGCTTTGTAAATATCCTGCAGCAAAGAGCTGAATACAGCTCACGTTGATAAAGCCCATGAAAGGTCCTATTGATAAGTCAACACCTCCACGACCTGCCATAACTATAAATGTTAAAGAGTAAGTTGCCAGTATTAATGGAGAAGTTAGAATTATGGCACTTCCAATACCAGAAGAAGAGATCAAAATTGGACTTCTAATTAAAGCAAAAATTAATAAAGCAAAGAAAATAAATATTGGTACCATTAAATATTTATTTGCTGAATGATCTGTACTAGATCTATAGGTTTTTTTAATTTTTTTTATTAATTCCATAATATGAATTTTAAGTTAATCGAAATAAATTACTTTAATTTTTTCTATACCTAATTTTTTTTTATCTTTATTTAATTTGTCTGAATCTATTATTTTGATATTTCTATTATTAACTGATGTACTTGTATTTTTTTGTATATTATTAGATTTGATTATTTGTTCAAAAGCACTGACATCACTAACTTTGTAATTATTGCTTAAGACATAATTATCATTCTTCTTTTTTATAAATTCATCACTTGTTTGTGGTGGAAATTGTTTAATTCTTTCAAAGTTGCTATCATCACGCTCTGTATAATAATCAGCTTTTGTATTTTCTTTTTTTTTATCAGCTAAAATATGTTCATTTGAATTACTGGAATTATTAATTAAATTTTTAAAATAAATGTTATCTGATAGGCTATATTTAGTAGGAGTAATCTTATTTTCCTCGTCGTTTAATGTAATTTTATAATTATTAAAATTTTCTAATTTTTCAAAAGCAATCAAATCATTATCAGTATAATTATTGCTAATTTTTTTTTTGATCATATTATTTATTAGAAAGTCTTAATTTTTATTTTACTACGTATATTATTATCTTTGAATTCTTTATTTTTATCAAAATCTACAATCTTTATAATTTTTTTACTTTCAATGATTGGATTGTCATCATGACTCCCTTTATTATTTGTTTTTTTATTAATACTTGAGTTATCTTTTGAAATTGTTTTAGTTGAATCAACACCTTGTGTTTGACCAAACATACCTTCGAGCAATGTATCTGAGTTAATTCTTTCGTTTTCAAAAATATCAAAAATTGATCCATTTCTAAAAACTAAAACTTTAGGACAAAGACCAATAAACTCCTCTAATTCACTAGATAAAAAAATTACAGTATTACCTTCTTCGGCAAATTTTCTTAAGTGACTGTATAAATCTCTTTTTGTTGTAACATCAATGCCTCTTGCAGGATCATTTAAAATAAGAACCTTAGGGTGTTGTGCAAAGGATCGTGCTATCATAACCTTTTGTTGATTGCCTCCACTTAATGAGCCAATTAAATTATCACGAGGGCCTGTTTTAATATTCAATCTTTCAACCTCCCAATCAAATATTCCATTTAATTCTAGCCAGTCAATAAAACCCAAGAAGCCACCTGTAGTTTTTGACTTATAAAGGGGCACTACTAAGTTTTCATAAATACTTAAATTTGCAAGTATCCCTTCTTTTTTTCTATCTCCTGAGACAAAAGATATTCCATTTCTTTTTGCATTATCTAAATCGTTATATTTTGTAAATTTATTATCATCACTTAATACCTCAGTAGTTCCTCCGTTAGACTCTTGAACACCAGCTAAGATTTTAACAAAGTCATCTTGACCGTGTCCATCTAAACCAGTTATGCCTATTATCTCTCCTTTATTTAGTTCTAAGTTAACAGGCTCACTTTCTGGCCAAACTATTACATTAGTTGCCTTCATTACAACTTGATCACTTTTTGTTTCTAGTGCTTTTGTTGTTACTTGGCTTTTCGATTCTGTTTTACCTGTCATTAAGCCTAATAGATTTTTTTCGTTAAGATCCTTTTTTTCTAAAACACCAACATCTTTGCCATCTCTCAATACAGTTGCTTTATCACTAATTCTTATTAGTTCTGCTATACGGTGAGTGACAATAAATATTGCTGCTCCATTATCACGAAGTTCTCTCATCTTTTTAAATAATCTTTCGGTTGAATCAAAGTCTAATGCTGCTGAGGATTCATCAAGAATTAACACTTTTGTATTATCTCTTAAGAAGGCTCTTCCAATTGTAATCCATGCTTTAATGGGAAGGGATAAATTAAATGCTAGTGTATTAGGATCGACATATTCGCCAACAAGATCTTCCATTAGTTCTTGGGCTTTTAAATTTTTTTCTCTTTGTGTTAGGCTTTTGTACCAAAAGTCATCTGATCCAACAAATAAGTTGTCTACTACGGAAGCTTCTTCTGCAATCATAACTTCTTGAAAAACTGTTGCTATACCTAAATTTCTTGCCATCACGGGTGAAGTGGGTGTTTGTCCCATTATTGAGACTTTACCTTTATCAATTGGTAATACACCTGACATTACTTTTGCAAGAGTACTTTTTCCACAACCATTACCACCAACTATGGCATGAATTTCACCATAATTAGCATTAAAGTTAACACCATTCAAAGCTTTAGTAACGCCAAAATATTTATGAACATCTTGAACGTATATATCGCCTGTAGCTGTTTTTGATTTATCTAACAACACCTCCTTTTGAGAGGTGTTGTCTGTATTTTTTTCTGAGCTCATACTTAAATTTTTAAAGTATTAGCTAGATTACTTTTTCCACTTAGTTGGATCAGCAGGTCTCGCAAAGAAATTATCTACATATTCTTTACCAGCCCAATTTTCAATACCAGGGTTTGCCCAACCAGTTGAGTTTCTATCACAATCTTCATTTAAGAAAGTTGAGATTTCAGCAAAACTGTTTGTAGCAGGACCAACCAAGATAGATTGAATCTTAGGACCTTGACCTTGCATAGTTCTCATCATTACATTGAAACCAAACTCGACTTCATCTCCTGGAGGCCAAGCATAGATTGCTTCATCTATGTAATTAGCATTTTGTCTCCAATAACATAAAGCACCCAGTTCGCCTCCTAAAGCGATTGGTGGGATTATATCACGACCAGATTGAAGTAATGCTTGCAAAGTACCAGTTTCTCCTGAAGACTGAACAGCAACACCATCAATTTTTTCAGGGTGTGTTGCAAGCCATTGAGATAACTCTTTCTGAGCAACTTGTGATGTCCAGTTATGAGCTAATTGTCCAACAACTTTTACATCTGGATATTCTTTTAGACCAGCTAACATTCCATTATTTTGTGAATCAGAAGCGGAGTATCCAGGAATTCCCTCGATAACTACTACATTTCCTTTTTCACCAATTAATTCAGCCATCCATGCACCAATATAAAAACCAACTAATTGGTAGTTAACTGATGTATTGATTGAATACGGAGACGTTGTGTATCCAGTAAAAGAAAAAGTTGGAACACCTTTTTCCCAACCATACTTGATAGTTTGGTTAAGAGCAGTAGCATTAGAGCAACAAATAATCATTGCATCAACTTTTCCACCATCAATCATCTGCCTCATTTGCTGAATTTGCAAAGAGTCATCTAAGTTTGATTGAGTAATAACAATTTCATCTACTAATCCAAGTGCTTTCCATTTAGGAAAAACAACTTCCATTAGTCGTTCCATTGCTCCTTTACGCCATGTGTTACCAGCATACGTACTTGCATAACCAATAGTCCATGGTGGTGTTCTTGTACTTTTCCAGTTCAACATTGGGCTTTCACCTAATGGCTGAAGTGGATCCATATAGTCCATATTATAAACGTAATCTCGAACATCTTGAGGTACGTTATCTAAGCATTTAGTACACAATTCTTGTGCAGATACGTTTGAGCTAAAGCTCAAAGCGCAAGAGAACAACAATGTGTAAAGTATTTTTTTTATTTTCATCTCTCTCTCTCCTTATGTTTAAATTACATACTCTCATGAGTTAAAATGGTTTTCTATAAATATATATTTCTATAATTTATATATATAATCTAAATATTGTATTATTGACTATTTAAGAGGGAATTTTGCTGATAAGTTAATTTTTTAGATTATGTTATCTTAAATTCTCCTATCAGTTGAATTAAGATTATATTTTTGTAATTTTTAATTTATAACAATTATATGAAAAAATTTTTTATAGTTTTTTTTGTTGTTTCTTTTTTTTCAACAAATTCGTTTGCTGAATATCGAATGGAGCCTGTAACCTGTACTGGAAAAAAAATAGCTAATTGCGGAGCTTATCTTTATGACAGTAACACAGGAGCTACTTACTTTTGTAACTCAGAAAAATGTAAACAAGTAATGGAAGCAATGGAAGATAGTGGGGCTTCTTCTTTAACAAAAACTAAAAAGAAATCTTTTAAATCGAAAATTCCAAAAAAGAAGAAAAAATCAAAAATACCAAGAAAGCCTAAAAAAACTAACTAAAATTTAGTTCTTTTTAGTCTTAGATACTACTGTTTGAATAGCGCTGGCAACCTCATTGCAGAAATAAATGTCATCAGCTAAAAAACTACCTTTAAAAAAACTTTCATTTTTTTTTCCATTTTCTAACATTAAGTTCATGTATTCATTTGTAAGCTTTTCAACGCTTTTGAAAAATATTTTTTCTGCATCTGGACGTGAAATTTTTTTTAATTTTACCAAAGTAAGAATACCATAAGGATATAAAAAATTTGCAGATTTGAAAAATTGATTTGCAATTTCAGGTTCTTTAGCTCTTGTTAGCTCAGTTAAGCTTGAATATATAGAAACACAACTTTTAATAAATTCATAATTAAGATTATCATCTGACAGTAGTTGATCTATAGAGCTATTAGCTAGTGGCTTAATATTTTCAGCTGAGGCTGAAGAAAAAAGTAATAGAAAAATAAAAGTTATTATTTTCATGGAATTAATCTTTTATCCTTGTTGTTTAAAAATATCTTTTAAAAAATCTGGTAGTCCATCTGGATTAGTCCATATTCCACTTTTTCCACCTTCTTTGATTAGTAGTTTAATATTATCAATTCTAAGGTGTGGATTTACAATTTTACTTAAGTCATAGATAGTAATTAAGGCTGCATTAACTCCCATTATAGCTTCCATCTCAACTCCAGTTTTGGCAACAGCTGACACGACACAAAATACCTCAAGTGAAGTATCTTCTTCATGCATAATAATCTTAGTTGCAGTGTGGTCTATAGGAAGTGGGTGGCACAAAGGGATTAATTCACTTGTTTTTTTTACCCCTAGAACAGCAGACACTTCAGCTAAAGTAATAGGATCTCCTTTAGGCATTTCTTTATTTTTAATTAATTCAAAAACTTCTTTTCCAACATAAATTTTTCCAGATGCTAAAGCTCTTCTAAAGGTTTCTTTTTTGGAAGAAACATCAATCATATTAAAAGAATTTTTTTTAAAAATTTCTTGAGCCCAATCTTTTAGTTTTTCATTATTTAATACTTTTAAATTTGACATTTATCCTCCTGTGCTTGATAAATTTGGAGTAATACCAGTATCCCCAAGCTCTAAATAATGAGACTCTTTTTTAAGGTGCAGTTGTTTAATTATAAGATCTGTAAGCTCTTCTTTTTGATCGTCATTTTGTAATAAATGGCGAATACTAATTCCAGTATTCCCAAACAAGCATAATCTTAAATCGCCTCTTGAAGTAACCCTCAATCTGTTACATGTTTTACAAAAATCTTTAGAGTAGGGTGCAATTAATCCAAATTTACCCTTATACTCAGAATGTACATAATTTAATGATGGACCTGCGTCTTTGCCATGTGTTTGATATATCCAGTTATTTTTTTCTATATAGTCCTTAAATATTTTTGAAGGAACATGATTTTTGTTAAAATAATCTAAATTATCCCCAGTTTGCATTAATTCTATAAATCTAAAATCAATTTTATTTTCTTTTATAAAATTTCCAAATTTTTCAAAATCTTTATGAGTGTCGTTAATACCTTTAAGCAAAACAGCATTGATTTTTATATTTTTAAAATTTAAGTCTTGTAAAATTTTTATTCCCTCTAAAATCTCTAGAAGCCTGTCATGACCAGTTAGTTTTTTAAATACCTCTCTATCTAAGCTATCTATACTTATATTAATTCCATCTAAACCAGATTTATATAATTGTTCAGCAATTTTATCTAAACGATATCCGTTAGTGGTCATTGTTACTTTAGGAATATTTGAATTTTGTTTCATGTCCTTAAGAATATCAAAAAAATCTTTTCTAACTGTCGGTTCTCCACCAGTTAATCTAATTTTACAAACACCCAATTCAGATAATGCTTTTGTTAATCTGGATATTTCTTCAGCAGACATAAAGCTTCTCATATCTCCAGGTGTCTTTTTATAACCTTGAGGCAAACAGTAAGTACATCTATAATTACAAACATCTGTAATAGATAATCTTATATAAGGAAATTTTCTTCCAAATGTATCGGTAAGTGTTTTCATCTAATTCTTATTATATTATATTACAACAATATTTGAAACTAATTAACTTCTAGCTCTTTCAAACTAGAAGTTTAATTTTTTATTTTCCTGGCTCTTTGTATCCAGAAGACATTTTGTTTGCAATTTTTGCAACTGCATTCAGATTAATTACTTCATGAATTGTAAAATCTGTAACAGCTCCACTAGATACCGCTACCATCCCAGATGCAGAAGCTTGTTCAAAAGTACCTTCTACTTCCACCATAAAATCATACTTTCCTCTAAGACCAGCGTAACTAGTGAGTTTTGCTCCAGCAGCCTCACAAAGAGCCGTTGTTGCAACTTTTCTGTCAGTGTCTGGATTATTTACAAACCCACCAAGACCTTTAGCCGTATAACATCCCATAACTATAAATTTAGCCATTGTTAACTCCTTTATTAATTTGAAACATTAAAACATATTTGTTAAAAATTTGAGACAAAATATTTTTTTAAAATCAACTTAAGGTTTAGCAAATTATGTACGAAAAATTTGGACAATTCATTGATGGTAATTGGTCTCCTTCTTCTAATAAAGAAACTTATGAAGTTATTAATCCTGCAACAGAAGAAGTTTTGGGTCATGCATCAAAAGCTACAGCTGCTGATGTTGATAGAGCACTAAAGTCTGCTGAAAAAGGATTAAAAGTTTGGAAAAAAATAACACCATGGGAAAGATCTTATATCCTGAGGCGGATAGCGGATAAACTGAGAGAAAAAAAAGATGTCTTAGCTAAATGGATGACTTTAGAAAATGGAAAACCCTTAGCAGAAGGCATTGGTGAAACAAATGGAGCTGCTGATATTTTTGAATGGAATGCTGAAGAGACAAAAAGAATTTTTGGTCAAACTATAGAAAGTAGATTTGAAGATACAAGAGTACATGTTTATTACCAGCCAGTAGGAGTTGTTGCTGCATTATCCCCTTGGAATTTTCCACTTGTTTTGGCTGCTAGAAAAATATCAACTGCACTTGCGGCTGGTTGTTCAGTAATTATTAAACCAGATACTATTACACCAGGTGTAGTAATGGAATTAGTAGATATTTGTAGAGAATGTGGCGTTCCTCCCGGAGTAGTCAATCTTTTATCAGGTGATCCACCAAGCATAGCTTCTCAATTAATTCAATCAGATATAATTAAAAAGATTTCAATTACTGGATCTGTAAGGGTTGGAAAATTGATTTTAAAACAAGCCGCAGATAAAGTTCAAAGAGTAACAATGGAACTAAGTGGTCATTCTCCTTTTATAGTTTTTGATGATGCTGATATTAAAAAAGCAACCGATATGGCTATTGCTGCAAAATTTAGAAATAATGGCCAGGTGTGCATCTCTCCTAATAGGTTTTATATTCACGAATCAAAAAAAGAAGAATTCATAAATCAATTTATAGAAAAAACTAAAAAGTTAAAAATTGGAAATGGAATGGATCCAGACACTCAACTAGGCCCATTAACAACTCAAAAAAGATTGGAAGAAATTGAGGAGTTGGTTGAAAAAACCAAACAAGAAGGAGCTAAAGTTTTATTAGGTGGTAAAAGACCTGCTGGTTTCAATAAAGGTTTTTATTATGAGCCAACAGTTTTCGATGATGTAAAAGATGACTTTACAATCATGAAACAAGAACCATTTGGACCATTAGTTCCAATGTTATCATTTAAATCTTTTGACGAAGTTATTGAAAGGGCCAATGATCATGACCTTGGCTTATGTAGTTATGTTTGTACTAATTCAATGGAGAGGGCAAACCAAGCATCAGAACAATTGGAAACAGGATTGGTAGCCGTGAATACAGGTGTTGTTGCAATTGCTGAAGCCCCATTTGGGGGAATTAAACAAAGTGGATACGGTAGAGAAGGTGGCTCAATGGCTATTAAAGATTACCTTAATGTTAAATATACTCACATCGGTATTAAGGGTTAATTATTCTATAATTGTAAAGTCTGATTTATACTTATCAGTAAGTGTTAGGCCTAATCCAGGTAAGTCATCTTTTAAATCTATAAAACCATTTATAGGAGTGGGGTCCCCTTCAAAAATATAATAAAATAACTCATTACCAATTTCCACATCATGCACTGGAAAGTATTCTGAAATTGGACAATTTACATTTGCCATTGTTAAATGATAGTTATGCATCTGTCCCGCATGTGGAACAACAGGAACCTGATATGCCTCAGCTAAAGCATTAATCTTTTGAGCAGCAGTTATTCCACCAACTCTATTAGTATCATATTGAATGTAACTTATTGCTTTTAGATCTAGTAATTGTTTAAAACCAAATAAGCTAAACTCATGCTCGCCACCAGAAATAGGTATCATGTTCATATTATTAAGTTCTGCATATCCATGAATATCATCAGCTATAACAGGCTCTTCTAACCATCTAGGGTTAAATTTCATTAATCTAGGCATCATTCTTTTTGTGTAATCTAAATTCCAACCCATATAGCATTCAAGCATCAGATCTGCATCTTCACCTATAACCTCCCTCACAGCTTCAACTAATTGAATATTATTTTTCATGCCTTCGGGACCATCTTGAGGGCCCCAGCCAAATCTCATTTTATACATATTGAAACCCTGGCTTTTATAAAGTTCAGCTTCCTTTTGAAGCTCTTTTAGTGGTTGGCTATAAAGTTTAGATGCATAAACAGGAATTTTTTCTTTTGTTCTTCCACCTAATAACTTGAAGACAGGTTTTTTAGTTATTTTTCCAATAATGTCCCAAATAGCAATATCAATTGCAGAAATTGCAGTCATACCGACACCTTTTCTTCCCCAAGCCAAAGTTCTTCGATACATTTTTTCCCAAATGTAAGCATAGTCAAAAGGATCTTCACCAATAACCAGTGGCTTTAAATATACATCAATAGTCTTTTTTGTAACTTGAGGGGCTAAGGCTGCGTTGCCAATTCCTATAATACCATCGTCAGTTTCAATCTCACATACTAACCACTCATGAAACCTAAAAGAACCCATTGCATCTGATTTTTCATAAAGAACATCAGAGGCATTGGTGCAAAAATTTTTTTGAGGAGGAACGGTTTTACCTTTCCATTGATAAACGGTAGTTTTTATATTTTTAATTTTAGTCATTAGGTTTATTTTCAGCCATAGTTAATGCAATTTTAAAAGAATTTAAAGTAGGTTCTAAATTAGCTTCATTTTTTCCAGCAATATCGAAGGCAGTACCATGTGCTGGAGTTGTTATTGGAACTGGTAAACCGCCTTGAACAGTAACACCTCTATCAAAGCCAAATGCTTTTAAGCCAGATTGTAGTGCGTCATGATACATGCCAACAATACAGTCAAATTTTTTATTTTTAAAAGCAGTAATAAAAGATGTGTCACAGGGTAGTGGACCATCAGCATTAATACCCAAACTTTTAGCCAACTCAATGGCTGGTATAATTTCATCTTTTTCCTCTGTACCAAATTCTGCATGGGGGTTAAGAGCCTGAACAGCAACCCTAGGATTTTTAACACCATTAAGTATCATAGCTTCATTAATCAATTTAATGGGCTTAATAATTTTTTCTTTTTTAATATGTGAAGGAACTTCACTAATAGGTATATGGGAAGTAACTCGAGCAGTCCAAAAATTATCCACAACATTAAATTCACAAAAAAAATTTTTTACCTCTAATTTTTCAGCCATTAAATGAAGTTCATCAGAGAATTTGTTGCCTCCTAGTTTTAAACTTGTTTTATTAAAGGGACCAAAATTGATTGCATCAATTTTATTTTCTTTTGCTAAGTCTAATGCTAAATTTAAAGCGTCTAAAACACTTTCACCAGATTCTTTTGAGCATTCAGATAATTTATAGTTATGATTTTTACCATTAGAAATATCTAGGAAAAATTTATTTCCACTTTCAAAATTAATTTGATCAAAACTTTCTACAACTTTTAAATTATGTGATTTTCTTGAAATTTTATTCCCTTCTTCAAGAATATTTTTTTCACCTATAACAACAATATTTGCTTTATTCGTAATTTCTTCTGATAATAGTTTGCTGACCAATTCAGGTCCTATACCTGACGGATCACCTAATAGTAAAGCAATTTTTTTTTTATTTGTTGTCATTATTTATTGTACTTAAATATTTTTTACGGTAGTTTTTTACTAAGTAATATTTATATTATAGATATTATATAACAACAAACGAGAGGGAAATAATGAAAAAAACATTTAAAGCTTTTTTAGTTGCTGCTTTTGTAGTAACTGAATTTTTTGTGATTGCATTACCTTTAGTAACTACTTCTGCAAAAGCAGAGGGTGCTATTCAAGCAATTACGCATGCTGGTTTTGGTGGTGGTACAGATGTTACTACTAGAATGATGCTTTTAAGAGCAAGAAGAGTTCTTAAACAAGATATGCAGCTAGTTAATAAAAAAGGTGGTGGTGGAGCAGTATCTATGGATTACATGATGTCACTTCCTGCTGATGGTCAACACACTTTAACTTGGACTACTGGACATGCTGTTTCTATGGCACTAGGTAAAACAAAAGTTAAATTAAGTGATATGCAACCTTTAGCTAGAGGAACTGATGATCCTCAATTATTTGTTGTTAACTGTAAAGCTGACATTAAAGACGCTAAAAAATTTATTAGTGTTCAAAAATCAAAATCACTTAAATATGGAACAACTCATACAGGTGGAATTGATGATGTAAGTGCAATTGCTTTTACAAAAAAAGGTGGATTAAAAGATCCTACAATTGTTGCATACAAAGGTGTTGCACCAATTAAAACAAACTTAATCAAAGGAGATATTGATGTGGGTGTTTTAAATTTAGGTGAAGCATTAACTGAGATTAACGAGGGAACATTGTGTGTTTCTGTAGTTCTTGCAAACGAAAGAATGGCTAAAATTGGGGATTCTCCAACAGCTAAAGAGTTGGGAATACCAGTTTCTTTATCTACTGTTAGAGGATTTGTAACTAAAAAGGGCGCTCCTGCCGCAAGAGTTAAAGAGCTTGAAGCTGGAATGATGAAAGCTATGGGACATAACTATTACAAAAATTTCTTAACTGAAATTGGTCTTGATGACACTAGTGTAGTTGGTGCTGATGAGTGGGGTAAGCAAATGGAAGAAATGCTTAAAGAAATGACTGCTCAGTTAAAAGCTTTAGGTTACCTTAAGTAATTAAAAATAGTACATTTTTAATATGAATAATGTACTTAAGAAAAAAAGGGCGAACAAAAGTAGTTTGCCCTTTTTTTTAAGAAGCTCTTTTAAAGTATCCTTTATAATAATATTAATTTCACTAATCTTATTAATAACAACATTTACATTCGATGCAGTTCCACCAATTTTAAACAGAGGTATTCAGCCTGCCACATTTCCTAAAGCATTATTAGTCTTAATAATTTTTTTAACATCAGTTGTTTTTTATTTATCAATTAAAACACCTTGGAAAAAAGAAAGTAAATTACCTAAGTCATTTTTTATAACATTAATGGCTTTTGTTTTATTTTTAGTCATTGCAAAAACATTAGATTTTTTCTTAGCTATTGCAGTCTTTTCAGCTTTAGTTTCTTATTACTGGGGAGAAAAAAGAATAATTTATCTTTTGATTGTAAGTATATTATTTCCAATAATTGTATTTATATTTTTTGAAACATTTTTAGGCTTAAGATTTCCACCAGGAATAATTACTAATATTTATTATAATTAATATGGAAAATTTATCTTATATGTTAGCTCCTCTATTTAGCTCTAAGCTATTAATAGTTTTATTTTTTGGGACTTTGTTTGGATTAATTTTAGGAGTGTTGCCTGGCTTAGGTCCCACAACTGGGGGTGCATTAATTTTGCCTTTTACAATGACGCTTGATCCTCTTTCAGCAATCGTACTTTTGACAGCAATTTATTGTGCTGGAACATATGGTGGTGCAATTACAGCAATATTAATTAATACACCTGGAACACCCGCCGCCGCCGCCACATGTCTTGATGGATATCCATTAGCACAAAGAGGAGAAGCTGGAAGGGCATTGGGTATGGCAACCGTTTCTAGTACAATTGGTGGAATTTTTAGTGTTATCATTCTGGTCTTTTTTGCACCCTTACTAGCAAAGCTTGCTTATGAATTTGGTCAACCAGAATATTTTGCTCTAGCAATATTTGGTTTAACAATGCTTGCATCAATTGGTGAGGGTAGTCCTGTTAAGAATTTAATTGCAGCAGCATTTGGTATTTTGATTTCAACTGTTGGAAAAGATTTTATGACCTCAATAGATAGATTTACGTATGGTATAAATGAATTATCAGAAGGTATAGGCTTTATCCCCGTAGTAGTTGGGTTATTTGCAATTAGTGAAATGTTAACCCAGTCAACTATGTTAGATCAAGTGTTTAAAAGAGTTGCTTTAAAAGCTGTAAAATTACCATCATTAAAAGATTATAAATTAACTTGGAAAACAATACTTAGGTCTTCAGGAATAGGTTCATTTATTGGTGTGCTACCTGCAGAAGGTGGAACGGTTGCTTCTTTAATTGGATATTCAGAGGCTAAGCGTTGGTCAAAAACCCCAGAAGAATTTGGAAAGGGATCCATAGAAGGAATTGCTGGAGCAGAAGCTGCAAATAATGCTGCAACTGGTGGGGCAATGGTGCCAACATTAGCATTGGGAATTCCTGGCAGCGCAACTACAGCAGTAATTTTAACTGGTCTAATAATTCATGGAGTGAGACCAGGTCCAGAGTTATTTAGAGAACAGCCAGAGTTTCTGTATGGAATTTTTGGATCAATGTTGATTGCAAATATATTATTTTTTATTTTTGGTTTTTTTGGAGCTAAACTTTTTGCTAGAATTACTTTAGTGCCAAACAAGATTTTATGGCCAATGATTTTTGCACTTTCAGTATGTGGGACCTACTCATTAAGTCAATCTATTACAGATGTTTGGATAATGTTATTCTTTGGTGTTGTAGGTTTTTTTATGAGAAGATATGGTTTTTCTGTAGTCCCAGTTATTATAGGGTTGATTTTAGGAGAATTAGTTGAGGGAACATTAAGACAGTCTTTAGTAATATTTGATGGCAATTGGTTAATGTTTCTAACAAGACCAATAGCTTTAACTTTTTTTACTTTAGCAATAATTGCTTTACTTTTTCCATTATTTAAGAAAAAAACAAAAATAATTAAATTAAAAAAAAGTTAAAATAAAAGGTCAAACATATGAATGATTATAATCTAAAAGGCAGAAGAGCAATAGTAACTGGTGGGGCACAAGGTTTTGGGTACGCTATTACAAAAAGATTTCTTGAGTCAGGTGCTGAAGTTATAATTTGGGATATTGACCAAAAAGCTATTGATGAAGCATTAAAGGAACTGTCATCGGAAAAATGTAGCTATCAAATAGTTGACGTAACTAATTTTGATGACATAACAAAAAATATTGAATTGAGTACCAAAGAAAAAAATATAGATATCTTTGTAAATAATGCAGGTATGGCCGGTAAAAATACCCAAGTTTGGAATTATCCAAATGATGAATGGTTAAAAGTAATGAATTTAGATTTAAATTCAGTTTTTTATTGCTGTAAAGCAATCGCACCTCATATGATTAAAAATAATTATGGAAGAATAGTAAACATTGCGTCTATAGCTGGAAAAGAAGGAAACCCAAATGCTAGTGCATATAGTACAGCAAAAGCAGGAGTTATTGGACTTACAAAATCTTTAGGAAAAGAGTTAGCAGATAAAAATATTGCAGTGAATGCTGTTACACCAGCTGCAGCTAAAACTAGAATCTTTGACCAAATGACTGAAGAGCACATAAACTATATGCTCTCTAAAATTCCAAGAAATAGATTTGCCAAAGTAGATGAATTAGCATCATTAGTTACTTGGTTGGCGGCTGAAGAAAATTCCTTTTCAACAGCTGCAGTTTTTGATTTAAGTGGAGGAAGAGCAACTTATTAATTAAGTAAATTAATTAAAGGAGAATATAATGAAGTTATTAAGAGTAGGCATCAAAGGAAAAGAAAAACCAGCAGCATTAGATAAAAATGGAAAAATCAGAGATTTGAGTTCTCATGTAGCTGATTTAAATTCGGATACCATAAATTTTGAAACTATTAAAAAGTTAGAAAGTGTAGATTTAGAAAACTTACCCGAAATTTCAAATTCTAAAAGAATAGGTGCTTGCATTAATAAACCTGGAAAGTTTGTAGCAATTGGCTTGAATTATTCTGATCATGCAGCAGAGTCTGGCATGGATGAACCATCAGAACCCATAGTATTTATGAAAGCGACAAGTTCAATCAATGGCCCAAATGATGATATTGAAATTTCAAAAGATTCAAAAGAACTTGATTGGGAAGTTGAATTAGGAATAGTTATTGGAAAAGACACTAAAAATATTAGCGAAAAAGAAGCTGAAAGCCATATTCTTGGGTATTGTTTAGTAAATGATGTGAGCGAAAGAGAGTGGCAACTTAAAAAGATGGGACAGTGGGTTAAAGGAAAATCACATGACACCTATGGACCGATTGGACCTTATTTGGTCACTAAGAATGAAATCTCTGACATTAACAGTCTTAATTTAAGCTTGGATGTTAATGAACAAAGAATGCAAACTGGGAATACAGATAAGATGATATTTAATGTGTTTTTTATAGTTTCATATTTAAGTAAGTTCATGACATTACAAGCAGGTGACATTATTACTACTGGAACACCTCCAGGTGTAGGAATGGGAAAAAAACCTCAAGTATTTTTAAAAGCAGGTGATACAATTAGACTATCGATTGATAATTTAGGTGAACAAAACTCAAAAGTTGTAGCAGAATAATTTAAATATAAAAAATATAGAGTTTGCAGAAACAATCACTGCATTTAATGATTTAAAAAATTTTTCTTTTTTTGATAAAGATACCAAACAAAGAATATAAGCTATATACTTCTCTTAATGAAAAACGTTGGTTTTATAGGGATTGGTCTCATGGGTTTTCCAATGGCAAAAAACCTTCTTAAATCAGGCTATAATTTAAAAGCTTATAATAGATCCCAAGATAAAGCTGTTAGACTTAAAGAGTTCGGTGCAGAAATATCCACATCCATCAAAGAAGTTGTTGCAAATTCTGATGTAGTTATTGCAATGCTTACAGATGATGCCGCAGTAGAGAAAGTAATGGGTAGTAATGAATTTATATCCAATATTAAAAAAGGTGCCACAGTAATTGATATGAGTTCTGTCAATCCGGTTATTACAAAAAAATATGCTGAGATTTTAAAAGAAAAGAATATTAGCTATCTAGATGCACCTGTATCTGGAGGAACAATTGGAGCAGAAGAGGCTTCTTTAGCTATCATGGTCGGTGGTGATGAAAAAATATTTAAAGATTGTTATGATCTTCTTAAAATATTAGGTAACCCAACACTAGTAGGCCCAGTCACATCTGGTCAAATTTCAAAACTAGCAAATCAAATAATTGTAGGTGTTACTATTGGAGCTGTAGCAGAAGCAGTTACTTTATGCGAAAAATCTGGAACCGACCCAAGTAAAATGATTGAAGCCTTATCAGGAGGATGGGCTGATAGTAAAATATTACAAACTCATGGAAAAAGAATGATTGGTAAAGACTTCTCACCAAAAGGAAAAACTACAACGCAATTAAAAGATATGACTAATATTATTAATGCTGGAAAAGCTGTTGATACTCATTTGCCTATTTCTAGTTTAATTAAAGAAATGTATAAAGATCTAGTAGCAGATGGATATGGTAATACTGATCATAGCTCTTTATATAGTGCAATTGAAAAGATAAATAAAAAATGAAATTTTTAAGAATTGGAAAAGTAGGACAAGAAATTCCTGTAGCATTAGATGATGAAGGAAAATATAGAAATTTATCTTCAGTTATTAAAGATTTAAATCCTGAAAGTATTAATTTTGAAACTCTAGATAAAATTAAAGAAATAGATTTGAAGAGTTTGGAAGAGGTAAATCAAAATGAAAGAATAGGAGCTTGTATTTCTAAACCAGGAAATTTTTTTGCAATCGGTTTAAATTATGTTGAGCATGCAAAAGAGACTGGGGCAAAAACACCCGAGAACCCCGTTTTATTTAATAAGTCAGTTCATTCTATAGTTGGACCAAATGACAATGTAATTATGCCTAAGACTTCAAAAAAATTAGATCATGAAGTTGAGATAGCTTTTGTTATAGGAAAAAAAGCAAAAAGAGTTTTAGAAAAAGATGCACAAGATTATATTTTTGGATACTGTATTTGTAACGATGTCAGTGAGCGTGAATGGCAAAAAGAAAAAGGGGGTCAATGGGTTAAAGGAAAATCAGGTGATACATTTGGACCTTTAGGCCCTTATTTAGTAACCAAAGATGAAATTAAAGATGTTAATAATTTGAACTTAGCGCTAGATGTTAATGGTAATAGACATCAAACAGGTAACACCAACCAAATGATTTTTAATTTTAACTTTTTGATAGCTCATATAACAAGTTTTATAACTTTAATGCCTGGAGACATAGTTACTACTGGAACTCCCCCAGGAGTAGGACTTGGAATGAATCCCCCACTTTTTTTAAAAGATGGTGATAGAATGGACCTGTCAATTGATATACTTGGTTCACAAAATGCAAAAGTAATAGCAGAATAAATTTATATGATTGAATTATTTATTGCTTTTGGCGCAGGCCTAATTAGTTTTTTATCACCCTGTGTTTTGCCTTTAATACCAGGTTACATTTCTTTTATTTCAGGAGCATCTTTGGATGAGCTACTTAAAAATAAGAAAATAAACTTAATACCTTTAATTCTATTTACCTTAGGTTTTTCTACAGTTTTCATTATATTTGGTGCTGCAGCGTCTTATTTGGGTCAAGTACTTTTACAAAATTCAGAAATTTTAAGAATAATTGCAGGACTAATCATCATAATATTCTCTCTACAATTAATTGGAATTATAAATATTAGTTTTTTAAATTTTGAAAAAAAAATTTATACCAAAAAGAATAGTAATATTTGGTTTTCTTTTATAGTGGGTATGGCGTTTGGTTTTGGTTGGACACCCTGTATAGGCCCAATCTTAGGTTCAATTCTTGCGTTGGCCTCCACAGAAGAAACAATATTTAAAGCAGTAGTTTTGCTTAGTTTTTACTCACTTGGTTTAGCGATACCTTTCATTTTATCAGGTTATTTGATGCAAAGATTTTTAATGTTTTCCAAAAATTTCAAACAAAATATTAATCTAGTATCTAAAATTGGTGGAATTATTCTATTAATTACAGGAGTTCTAATTTTAACAAACCAATTACAAATTTTAGGCTATTATATTTTAAATACCGTACCATTTTTGCAAAACTTTGGTTAATAGGTTAATAACTATCTATACTTATGAAAATTTATCAAATTGATTCAAGTGCCAGAAAAGAAGGATCAAGTTCAAGAGCATTAGCAAAAAAATTATTAGATAAAATCAAAAAACCAGGCGATGAAGTAATTTATAGAGATTTAGATGACGATATGCTTTTTGTTAGTGGTTTAACCGAGTCTGGAATGAAGATCGCAGAAAAAGACCAGACTGAAGAGCATAAAAAAATGTTTGAACTATCAGATAAACTTGTAAGTGAATTAAAAGAAAGCGATATCATTATAATTTCAGCGCCAATTTATAATTATGGTCCTCCTGCAACTCTTAAAGCTTGGTGTGACCTAGCAGCAAGAATTGGTGAGACTTTCAGGTTTAAACCTAATGGGAGAAGAGAGGGATTACTTAAAAATAAACAAGCTTATTTAGTAATTACTTCAGGTGGAACTAAATTAAATAGCTCAGAGGATTTTTTAACTCCATGGTTAAAATTCATATTAAATTTCTTTGGAATTGAAAAAGTTGAAGTAATAAGTGCTGATCAAATGGCGTTAGATTATGAGAAATCAATTAGAGAAGCTGAAAAGCAAATTGAAAATATAATTTAATGAATTTATTAAATAAAAAAGATTACAAATTATATTCTATATTTCTAAACACCTTAGCAAAAGACTTAAATAAATTTTATTTTTCAAAACTTAACAAAACTTTCAAGATATCTAACAAACTTAAAGATAAAGGTTATGACCCAGTAACAACATCTGACAAAGCATTTGAAAAGTTTATTAGATTAAAAATTAAAAAAAAATTTCCAAGTCATCAAGTTATAGGTGAAGAATTTGGTCACAAAAAATCAACTAGTGATTACACATGGGTCATAGATCCGATTGACGGGACAAGATCATTTGTAATAGGTAATCCAACGTGGAGTAATTTAATATCTCTTAATTTTAAAGGTATACCTGTTGTTGGGTTAGCAAACTTTCCAATATTAAATAAATACTATTTAAATTTTGATAATAAAAACTCTTTTGTTTTTGAAAAAGGTAAAAAAAGAAAAATCTTTGTTTCAAAAAATATACCATTTAGTAAGATAAAAGTATCAGGAGCATTTCACGGTGCAGTCTCTCTTAAACAGCAAATGACAATTCCAAAAGTTTTAAAATTAATGCAATTTCCTACAGCCGATGCTCTAAGTTATTCACATTTATGTGAGGGAAAAATTGATGTTGTCTTTCAAGCTACAAATAAAATTTGGGATATTCATCCATTAATGCCAATTATAAAAGCTGCAGGTGGAGTTGTAACAACTTGGGACAATAGAGATGCTGTTAATGCTGGAAGTATTTTAGTTTCTGCAAATCAATCTATACATAATAAGATGCTTAAACTTTTAAAACCTGTATCAAAATATTGATGGTTACAGAAAATGCAAAAAAAATATTAGATTTTTGGTTTAAGGAATCTTTACCCGAAGAACTTTTTAGACAAAAAGATTCTTTTGATAAAAAAATAAGAGACAAATTTTTCAATAATTATGAAAAAGCTATAATAAATGAATATGATGATTGGCAAGATGAGTCAAAAGCCTGTTTAGCCTTGATTATTTTATTAGATCAATTTTCACGTAACTTATTTAGAAATGATAAGAAAGCATTTGAGCAAGATCATAAATGTAGATTAATTGTTAATGAAGCTATCGATAGGGGAGACCTTGAAAAACTAGCTATTAATGAAAAACTTTTCTTCCTTCTACCACTTTTGCATAGTGAGGAAATTAGTGATCACACATATGTTCATAATTTATCTAATGTTCACTTGAAAGATCATCCACAAATAGCATTAATTAAAAGATCTTGGAAAGATCATACTGATGTGATCAAGAAATTTAAGAGGTATCCTCACAGAAACAAAGTATTAGAGAGACAATCTACTCCTGAAGAAATAGAATTTCTAAATCAATCGAACTCATCTTGAGAAGTTTGTTCACTATGTGAACAAACTAAATGTTATTCCTTATTTGCATAGCTGAAGTGACAATATGTCATTTCACTTTTTATATGTGTGCTCCTATAAGACACTTACGAAATTCAAAAATTAACATTATCTTCTCTCTCTATTAGATAGTTAATATTAGCTTCCCTCGAAAGAGGGAAGTTTCTTATTGTTAAAATCCTCACCAAATACTATAAATTTTGAATGAATTTTAAGTTTGTTTATAAAATATGCTCTAAATTTGAATGGGATAAGTATAAAAAAAAGGGTCAACTAACAGGATCAAAAAAAGATTTAGAAGATGGTTATATCCATTTTTCTGGTGAAGATCAGGTTGAAGATACGCTCAAGAAATTTTACACTAATCAAAAAGATTTAATCTTATTAAAAGTAGATACTTTAAAACTTGATCATTTATTGTGGGAACAAGCATCTGATGGAAACATGTTTCCTCATTTATATTCTGTGCTTGATATGTCTAATGTTGTTGATGAATTTGAAATTACCTTAAATGATGATGGCTCTCACAATCTACCAGCTAATTTCTAAGGGGGTCACCCTTTCGGTAAACTCCAAAAGAGTTCCCCTGTAAGTCAGCGGTATACGCTAAAATCCATAATGGATTTATTTTTTTTTGTCTTTTCTAGTCTTTGATTATTTAATCACACCAGTTATGTGTCAGGTGGTGATAAATTCATAATCATCCTCCTTTATTGGTACTTATATAATAACATTTCTAAATATTGTATTCAAAACATTTATTTAGTTTTATGTTAAATATATTTATTGAATGCAACTTTATGAAGTAATAGAATTTCGATAATTTTAAGAACTACTCTTACAATATTTTTTTCCGTAAAAAATTATAAAATTTTTTTTAGTTTTAAGTTAATCTTCCTAAAGAATTAACCATAACCACTCCAATGATAATTAAAAAAATTCCTATAATTCCATACAGATTTGGAATTTGATTATATTTAATCATGGCAAATATCAAAACACCTGTAACTGTTAATCCACTATAAGTGGAGTATGCAAAACCAACTGGAATTACGGACATTGCCCTTGACAGGCAAAACATTGTTACACACATTAAAATTAAACACGCAATAGTAGGTGTTAATTTTGAAAATCCATCTGATATTTTTGCAAAACTATTAGCAGCAATACCAGTTAATATTCCAACACTTAAAATTATATAGCCATAAAATGGTTTCATGATTAATCTTTTGATGCAATTTTATTAACTAGAGGTCTCATAATTGGGGCTAGAGTAAAAGCTGCAAATAATGCAACTGGAAAAGCAAATAACCAAGAGTTAAAATATCTTTCTAAGAACCCATTACCAATACCGGTATTTACAGCAGTAACAACACCACTCATTATAACACTCATTCCAAAAGCCATAAAAATCATAAATAAAGTTTGAGAATATTTTTTTGAAATCATAATTAATTATTTCCTAATAAGTTGACCATTAATACACCTATAATAATTAAACCCAAACCAATCATTGAATAAATATTTGGTACTTGATTAAATCTAATTACACCAACAATTACAGTTGAAATAATTGTTAATCCAGCAAATGAAGCATAGGTAATTCCCATTGGGATATTTTTCATAACCAAAGATAAAGCATACATACATAAAACGATTGTAATTCCTGTGATAATACTTGGAAAGAGAAGGGTAAAGCCTTCAGCATTTTTTGCAAAACTATTTGATGTGACTCCTAAAAAAACAGCTAAAATCAGAAATAAATATGAAGTTGTCATGTTCATTTAATTATCTTAAATGAAATCTTTTTAAAATTATATAACTACTTTAAAACCTTCAAAATCAGGAAACCCTACATATCCATTAAAATTTGGGGGTCCAAGATATAAATTTCCTTGTAGTGTAGGATTTTTATGAGCTAATTGAAATGAATCAGATTTTGTCCAGTTAATAAAGTCACTCTCGGTATTCCATTCACTATGAAAAATATAAAGAGAGAATTCTTCATTTACCTTACCTTTGAATAAGTTGAATTTCTTAAAGCCTTTCACACCATGAGTCTCTTGTTCACGATTTTTCCAAGCTGTTTCAAATTCATTTTCTTTGCCAGACATAACTTGAAGTCTACTCATTGCCAAATACATAAAACCTTTTTTATTTATTATTTAAAGTTGGGACACTTAAGAAAATCCCAACTCTATTAATTAAGGAGATTTGTATTACAATCTATGTGGTCAAAATATACATGAAATATTACCGTGACAAACAATGTTTTTATTAATATTTTTTAATTACCACCAACCCATTACTCTGCCATTACCAGCAATAATTAAGAGACAAGTTAGAACATGAAGCAGAACCCAGAATGTTCTAAAAGCTAATGCTTTCTTAACATCTGTTTGTTTAATAGGTAAAAACTCAGGCTTATCTTCATCATTAATACCAATTGGCATTCCAACTGTTCTAGCCCATATTTTTAACCAACGTCTTTGACCAGTCATATTTTTAACCTTTGTATTATTTATTAATTTTGTAACTACGTTTTTTAGTTGATTTGAAGAAGTAATGTAATTTTAGAAAAACTATTTGATATGACACTTAAATAACAGCTAATATTAAGAATGCGTACAAATTAGCGAGATTCATTTAATAGCTTTAAATGAAATCCCGCTAAATATATAATTATTTGTTAACTTTTAAAAAGCTCCATAGCTTTACCCAAAAGTTCTTCTGATTTTGCATGGTCACCAGCATCGTGTGCTGCCATACCTTGATCTCTTAGCATTTGTGCTTCTGCAATTTTATCATCTATGCTTTTTGCCATCATTGGGCAAGAACCTGCATAAACAGAACTTGTGAAAAGTACTAAGAATAATGTTATTACTATTTTTTTCATATGTTTCCTTTGTTTGTAATTAAAGTAATGACAGTATGAATTTCTCAGTCTATTAACATAGCTATTATTGTCACTTAGTATGTGCAAAATGTCTCAAGAAAATTGATAGGTAGTTATTTAGCTTAAGGTAACAAATTCCTCAGAAGATGTTGGATGTATGGCTGTTGTGTTATCAAAGTCTTTTTTAGTAGCCCCAGCAGTTAAAGCAACAGCTAAACTTTGAATAATTTCAGGACTGTCTTGGCCCAACATATGAATTCCTAAAACTTTATCAGTTTTATCATCAACTAATAGCTTCATTAAAATTTTAGGTTTTTTATCAGCAAAAGTATATTTCATTGGTGCGAATTGAGTTTTAAATGTTTTAACTTTAATTTCTAGTTTTAGAGCTTCTTCACTAGTTATACCAACGGTAGATAAAGGTGGATCTGTGAAAACAGTGGAAGGTATATTTTTATGTGAAGCTGATCTTTTATTGTTACCAAATTCAGTATCTGCAAACGCATGACCTTCTCTAATTGCAACGGGAGTTAAGTTGACCCTATCAGTTACATCACCTATTGCATAAATATGATCAATATTTGTTTTTGAAAAATCATCAACAATAATAGCCCCATTTTTTTTCTGCAGAATACCAATCTTATCAAGATTGAGTTGATCAACATTTGGAGATCTTCCAAGGGCTGATAAAACACAGGCTACTTTTATACTGGGTCCTTGTTTAATTTTGATTTCTAATCCTTCATTTTTTTCAACAATATCTTCAATATTTGTATTAAATTTTATATCAATTCCTTTTTTGATCATTTCATCCTGTAGTAAATTAGTTAAGTCTTGATCAAAACTTTTTAAAATTCTTTCACCACGGTAAATTAAAGTCGTTTTAACTCCTAAACCGTTCATTATGCATGCAAATTCAACTGCAATATAGCCAGCACCTAAAATACAAATATCCTTAGGCAGTTTCTTGATGTGAAAGATATCATCTGATGTCAAAACTTTATCTTTTGCAGTATAAGCAGGCTTGTTACAAATTCCACCCGATGCTATTAAAATTTTTTTTCCTTTAAATACTTCATTGTTTATTTCTATTATGTGAGAATCTTTAAACGATGCATAGCCATCAATTCGATCTACTTTATTTTTTTCTAAAATAGACTTGTAAATATTATTTAATCGTTCAATTTCTTGATCTTTGTTTTTAATTAATGTTTGCCAGTTAAAAGGGATTTGATCTGGAACCTCCCAACCATAAGATTTGGCAGTATCAAAGTCACTATTAAACTGGGCCGCATAAGTAAAAAGTTTTTTTGGAACACACCCCCTATTAACGCAAGTACCTCCATAATTTAAGCCCTCTGCAATTAAAACTGTAGCTCCATGATTTGCTGCAATTCTTGCAGCTCTTACGCCACCAGATCCAGCACCAATAACAATTAAGTCGTATTTTTTCATATAAAATTATTACCATTCTAACCTAAATAATGATTTAATTTTTTAAAATGTTATTTTTGTCGCGATTAAGTTTTTTAGTTTCCGCAAGGCATTCTTATATAAATTTATTTGTATTTTAATTCTTTACTGTGCGCTTAAAGCTTACGAGATTTAATAAAAGTGCTGTATTATAGTGGTATTTTAAAATACTAAATTTATGATTGAACACTTTAACGGAATTATTTATCTAATTGTTTTTACTATGCATTTTCTAGCTTACGCAGTCTATGGATACAGATGCATTGTTTCTACTAAATCCTTCTTAGATCAATATGGTGTGGATCACTCAGCAGCTACAATGACTAGATTTTTTGGAGCTATGTTTTTGGGTTCAGTGATAATGGCATTATATATTATTTTTATAAGACCAATGATTCATGGTGATATTGGCTTAGAGAATACTTGGGCATTTTTTAACTTAATCTTCTTACAAAATTTATCAGCTTTCTTGGTTGGATTTTATAGTATTAAAATAAGCAAACTTGGTAATAATGAAAAGACTTCTGTAGAAGGTATTATAGCTCCAGGGATATTAACGTTACTCAGTGCAATCCTTTGTTATGGATTGGCAGATAAAATATATCCTTAAATCCAATGAGGAAAGGGTAGCCCTTTTTCTTGTAAAAATTTCTTATTAAACATTTTAGTTGAGTATTTATCACTTCTATCACAAAGTATTGTGACGATAGTTTTACCAGGCCCAAGTTCTTTGCCCATTTTAATGGCTCCAGCAATATTGATTCCACAACTAGTACCTAGGTTTAAACCTTCGTTTTCAATTAAATCATATAATATTGGAAGAGCTTCATGATCATCAATAGAGTAAGCATCATCAATTTTAGCATCTTCAAAGTTTTTAGTAATTCGACTTGAGCCTATACCTTCCGTAATTGAGCCACCTTCAGATTTTAACTCACCATTTTTTATATAGTTATAAAGAGCAGAACCTTTAGGATCTGATAGAAATATTTTAATATCTTTATTCTTTTCTTTAAGAGCATTACTTACTCCAGAAATTGTTCCACCAGTTCCAGATGAACATACAAAACCATCTACTTTACCTTCGGTTTGTTCCCAAATTTCTTGTCCCGTACCTTCATAGTGACCTTTAGCATTTGCAATATTATCAAACTGATTGGCCCAAACAACACCATTGTTATTTGATGGTCTTAATTCTTCAGCAAGTTTTGCAGCAACTTTTACAAAATTAGCTTCATCTTTATATGGTTTTGCTGGAACCAACCTGAGATCAGCACCCATATTTTTAAGTAGATCTTTTTTCTCTTGAGTTTGATTATCATTCATTACAATTATTGTTTTATAACCAAGTGAATTACCAAGTAGACATAAACCAATACCGGTGTTGCCAGCAGTACCCTCAACAATAGTCCCACCTTTTGAAATTAGTTTTTTACTTTCAGCATCTTTAATTAAAGCAAGCGCAGCTCTATCTTTAACTGAGCCACCTGGATTCATAAATTCAGCTTTACCGTAAATATTGCAACCAGTAATTTCTGAAGCTGCTCTTAATTTGATTAGTGGTGTATTGCCAATGCCCGAGATAAAATTATCGTGAGAATTTTTCATTAGTTAGAAGTATCTTTATCTGCCTCTTCAACAGCATAAGGTTTAAACTCTTTTGTGGCTGTACCAACATTTTTAGCAGGTATTCCAACCATTACTGCATTCTCTGGAACGTCTTTAGTCACTACAGCATTTGCTCCAATTTTAGCATTAGCTCCAATCACCACTGGTCCCAATATTTGAGCACCAGAGCCAACAACAACACAGTCATTTAATGTTGGATGTCTTTTAACCATTCTTTGTTGGTTTGAATTAATACTTGGTGCTATTCCACCTAGTGTTGCCATATGATAAATTGTTACGTTATTTCCAATTTCAGAAGTTTCACCGATAACAACACCCATACCATGATCAATGAATAAATTTTTTCCAATTTTTGCACCCGGATGAATTTCTATACCTGTTAAAAATCTGGATAGTTGAGAGATAAATCTCGCAATAAGATCAAACTTTGCTAGATAAAAAAAGTTAGCAATTCTATGGAAAAATACTGCCTTAACTCCTGGATAAGTTAAAATTAAACTTAACTTAGACTTGGCGGCAGGATCTCTATCAATTATAGATTGTAAAAAATCACTCATAGCGTGCTTAGGTTGACCTATTGATTAATAATTAGTTATGATTTATATAGTGACTAAATGTGTAATTTAAAGGAAAAAAATTAATGTACAAAAATACTAACTGCTTCCATTTAGCAATACCATGTGGTGATTTAGAAAAAGCTAAACATTTTTATAATGAGGTTTTAGGTTGTAGATTAGATAATTCAGCTCAGGAATGGGCAGATGTAGATTTTTGGGGAAATGAGTTAACTCTTCATGCAAGTGAGCATAAGCTTGAAAATGAGAGACATGATGTGGATATGGGTAATGTTTCTGTGCCTCATTTTGGTGTGCATTTATCAAGAAAAAATTTTAATGAACTTAAAAATAGACTTAAAGAAAAAAATGTTAAGTATCATGATGAACCTTACTTAAGATTTAAAGGAACTGAATATGAGCAAGAGACAATGTTTGTTCAGGATCCAAATAATAATGTTCTAGAGATCAAAACACTTACAGCTAATCCAGATTAGTATCTTTACTATAAAGAATTTTTAGAATACTTTTTCACTATAAAATGAATCCAGATTACAAAGCAATAGCAGCTAAATTAAAGTTTGAGGGTAGGGCCTTTATAGATGGCAAGTATGTTGATGCTATTGATGGTGAAAAATTTGAGAATATTAATCCTGCAACTGGTGAAACCCTTTGTTCTGTAGCAAAATGTAATCATAAAGACGTTGATTTAGCAGTTAAAGTTTCGAGAAAAGCTTTTAATAGTGGTGTTTGGTCAAGAACATCTCCAGAATTTAGAAAAGATATATTACTAAAGTTTGCAGAATTATTAAGACAAACAGGTGAAGAAAATTCAGTTCTTGAATGTGTAGATACTGGAAAATTAATTGGTGATTGCATTAACGAAGTTGCAAATGATGCTCCAATGCATTTCCAATGGTATGGAGAATTAATAGACAAAGTATTTGGTAAAGTTGGACCAACTGAACCATCGCTAACTAGTTTAATTGTTAAAGAACCAATTGGAGTAGTTGCTGGTGTTGTTCCATGGAATTTCCCTTTAATGATGGCAGTATGGAAAATGGCTCCAGCATTAGCTGCGGGATGTTCAATTATAATTAAACCAGCAGAAGATACACCATTAACTGCTATTAGAGTTGCACAAATTGCTAAGGAAGCAGGAATTCCAGATGGAGTTCTTAATATAATTCCAGGTTTTGGTGATGTAGGTGAAGCACTAGGAAGACATCAAGATGTTGATGCAGTTTCATTTACAGGTTCAACTGAAGTTGGTGGTTTATTCATGAAATATTCAGGTGAAAGTAATTTAAAAACAATTGGTTTAGAGATGGGCGGAAAAAGCCCATTCATAGTTTTAGAAGATGCAAAGATTACAGATGATTTAATTGATAATGCAATTAACTCTGCTTTTTGGAATGGTGGCCAAAACTGTTCTGCAAATATGAGACAGATAATTCATAGTAAAGTTAAAGATGAATTTTTAGATAAAGTTTCAAAAAAAGTAAAAGTTCTTAAGGCTGGAGATCCGCTAGATCCAGAGAGTAATATGGGATCAATGATTTCTAAAAAACACTTAGCAACAGTAGATGGCTATATTCAAAAAGGCATCGATGAAGGGGCTAAACTTTTATTTGGAGGTGTATCAAGTGGTGATCAAAAAGGATTTTACGCAAAACCAACTTTATTTGATGGTTTAAAAGAGAATATGACAATTGCTCAGGAAGAAATTTTTGGTCCAGTATTGGGAGTGCTTACAATCAATAGTGATGAAGAAGCATTAAAAATAGCAAGTAACTCTAAGTACGGTTTGCATGCTAGTGTTTTTACTCAAGACATTGATAGAGCTTTTCATATGGCTAAAAGTCTTCCTTGTGGAACTGTTTCGGTTAACACTTTCTCAGAGGGAGATATTAAAACACCATTTGGTGGATACAAACAATCAGGTTCATTAAGCAGAGATCAGGGTACAGAAGCTCTAGATCAATACCTGCAGACTAAGACTATTTGGATTAGTCATTCATAATTTCAAGTAATTAATGAGTTTTTTAATACTAGGGTTTTTTACTGGACTTAGTTTAATCTTAGCAATAGGTGCTCAAAATATTTTTGTAATAGAACAAGGGTTAAAAAAACAATATATATTTCTTGTTTGTATAATTTGTTCAATATCTGACTTGATATTAATATTTTTAGGTATTTTCTTATTTCAATATTTTGGCAATTTTTTTAATTCTACAATAGAGCTTATTTTAAATATTCTCTTATTCATATTTTTAGCTCATTTTATTTATGGAAAGATTTCTATCCAAAAAAATAAGATTAATTTTAATCAAGGAATAAAAAACATATCATTAACTGGTATAATAGCTAAAACTCTAGCCTTCACATATCTCAACCCTCATGTCTATTCAGATACTGTATTCTTTCTGGGAAATTTTTCTAAAAATTTATTAGCTATTGATAAATACTATTTTGGAATTGGGGCCTCGATAGCATCATTTCTTTTCTTTTTTACAATAGGATATCTTTCAAAATTTTTATCTAAACATCTTCAAAGTGATAAAATATGGAGAAAGATTAATCTATTGATAATATTTTTTATGAGTCTATTAGCTTTGTTTGTTTTATTTGAGATAATTAATTAGAAAAACCATATTTTCTAAGTCTCTCATCAGCAGTTCTTGCATGAGCTTCCATGCCTTCATATCTTGATATTCTAGCACAAGCAGCTCCCACAGTTTTTGTAGACTCTTTAGTCATTCTTTGGAAACTTAATGTTTTAATAAACTTACCAACAAATAAACCACCAGTATAACGACCTGCACCTTTAGTAGGTAATATATGGTTTGTTCCTGAACATTTATCTCCATACGCTACAGTTGTTTCCTCACCAATAAATAGTGATCCGTAGTTTTTTAGTCTTTTATGAAACCATTCTAAGTTTTCAGTATGAACTTCCAAGTGTTCTGGAGCGTACTCATCACTGATTGTTGCCATTTCTTCATCAGTATCACAAAGAATAACCTCACCATAATCTCTCCAAGCAGCTTCAGCACTAGTTCTTGGAACTTCAGGTAAATCAGCAATTAATTCTGGAACTCTTCTCATTACTTCCTCGGCAACTCTTTTACTCGTAGTGTACAACCAAGCAGGAGAATTATAACCATGCTCCGCTTGACCAACTAGGTCAACAGCAACCATTTCCGCATCTGCTTTATCATCTGCAATAACAGCAATTTCTGTTGGACCTGCAAATAAATCAATTCCAACTTTACCAAATAAAATTCTTTTTGCTTCTGCAACAAATTGGTTTCCAGGACCAACTATAATATCAGCAGAAGGGTTATTAAATAATCCATTAGTCATTGAAGCAATACCAGGTACACCACCTAAATTTAAGATTACGTCAGCTCCACAAAGATCAGCTGTATAAACTATAGTTGGATGAGCACCAACACCTTCTTTGGGAGGGCTACATGCAATTACATTTTTTACACCTGCAACTTTTGCAGTTGTTACACTCATAACAGCCGAGGCTATGTGAGCATATCTTCCACCAGGTATATAACAACCTGCTGTATTAACAGGAATTAATCTTTGACCTGCAAACAAACCTGGAGAAAGCTCAACTTCAAAATCTTGTCCATAATTTTTTAATTGTGCTTCAGCAAATGTTCTAACTCTGTCGTAAGAAAACTGAATATCATCTTTAGTTTTTTGATCTAAGTTTTTTTTAATTTCTTCAATTTTTTCTTTAGAAACAATAATATCACCATCATACTTATCAAATTTTTTTGTAAGATCTATGCAAGCCTGCTCTTTATTTTCTTCAATATCTTTTAATAAACCTTTAACAATTTCTGTAGTTTTTGTATCATCTGTTGATGATGTCTTAGGTGATTTTTTTAAATAAATTATAGCCATTATTCTCTCTCATTAATTTCAAGCTTTTATTTAAAGCAATAATAAAGTTATTTCAATGAAGAATTAATCTAAAGCAACAACAGCAGCAGCGATTGATGCCAATCTTGCTGGTGCTTCATCAGATCTACTAGTAATTACGATTGGAACCTTTCCACCTATCACAACACCAGCTGCACAAGCACCCATAAAATATATCATCATTTTAACTAAGCTATTTCCAGTTTCAACACTTGGAACTAGTAATACATCTGCTTGGCCAGCAACAAGGTTTTTAACACCTTTGATAGCTGCAGATTTTTTTGAAATACTATTGTCAAATGCTAAAGGGCCAAAAACATCAGCATTTAAATTATCTTCTTTTGCAAGTTTTGTAATTTCATTTGCATCAATTGAACTTGGTACACTATCTAAAACTTCCTCTGTTGCAGAAAGTACAGCAACTTTGGGTCTTTCGATTCCTATACGATTTGAAAAATCAATTACATTTCTTAAAATATGCATTTTTGTTTTAACATTTGGTAAAACATTTAAAGCACCATCAGTAATTATAAGTGGTTTATCATCCTTTGCAGTAGTCATGTGCCAAATGTGGCTAAGTCTAGTCTTTCCAAGTAAATTATATTCTCTTTTTAAAATTTCTTTCATCAAGACATCTGTATGAATATGACCTTTGACAATAATTTTTACCTTATCTTCACTTGCAAGTTTTGCTGCTATTGCTGCTGTGTTATTTTCTATAGGTTCGTCAATTATTTCATAAGCTGAAATATCCCACTTTAATTGTTCTGCACATTTTAGGATTTCTTTTTTATCTCCTATAAAAATTGGTGTAATAAGATTTTCTTTTACAGCATCTTGAACTGAGAGCATTGGTAAGGGTAAACCTGCATTGACTATAGCTGCATTTACACCTTTTTTTTTATGGGCATGATCTAGTAAGTTATTGGGACAAACGATTTCTTTATTTGAAAGCATGAGGTATATTTAGACTGAATTATTAGAAAGTATATACTGTAAATTAACAATGATTAAGCCTTTTAAACTAAATATTCCCGATAAAGCACTTCAAGAAATTTATACTAAGGTGAAAAATTATCCATGGCACGAAATGCCAGATGATGGTGGTTGGAAATACGGAAGTAACCTTGATTATATGAAGGAGATCTCAAGTTATTGGGTGAATGATTTTGACTGGAGAAAACACGAAGCAGAAATAAATAGTTTTTCAAATTTTACAACTATTGTAGATGACATTGAAATGCACTTTATTCGTGAAAAAGGTAGTGGTTCTAACCCAACTCCATTACTACTTATGCATGGATGGCCTGGATCAGTTGTAGAATTTTTACATATAATTGAAAAACTTGCACACCCTGAAAAATTTGGTGGAAATGTAGAGGATGCATTTGATGTTATAGCACCATCTTTACCGGGATTTGGGTTTTCGGGAAGACCATCTAAACCAATAGGTCCCAGAAAAATGGCAGCTATTTTAAATAAACTAATGACAGAAAATCTTGAATATAAAAATTATTTGGCACAAGGTGGAGATTGGGGAGCAACTATCGCTAATTGGATAGGCTACGATCATTCTAAAAATTGTAAAGCAATTCATATTAATTGTTTAACTATGCGTCACTCAGAAGGCACTAAAACTAAAGAAGAAGAAGAGTGGCAAAAAAGATTTGATAAAGATCAAGTTATGCAAGATGGCTATAGAACTCAACAAGCAACAAAACCACAAACATTAAGCTATGGAATGATGGACAGTCCTGTTGGTGTTGCAGCTTGGATTATTGAAAAAATGTATTCTTGGTCAGATTTAAAAGATAATAATATTGAAAGTGTTTATTCTAAAGATACTTTGTTGGCAAATATTATGGTTTATATCGTTACAAAAACTTTTAATACAGCTTCTTGGATTTATTATGGAAGAAGAGAAGAGGGGGGACGTTTTTTTCCAAAAGATTTCCATAAGATAGAAATTCCAACTGCAGCTGCAATTTTCCCAGCTGAAATGTCTGAATGGCCACCTCGTTCTTATGTAGATAGAATTTTTAATATCACCCAATGGACAGAAATGCCAAGTGGTGGACATTTTGCTGCAATGGAACAGCCAGAATTACTTGTTAAAGACATTGTAAAATTTGCTAGAACTATTCGTTAACTAAAAGTTTTTTCTTGGATCTTTTAAAGTTTTAACCTTACTAAGCACACCTGTTATTTTCATGGTGATAAAAACCACATACACAAAAATAAATCCTAAAGCCATAGTTGATAGAACGGTATATATCGCTGTCAGATTTTCTAGTTTAAACCAACTCTCAACACCTGGATTAGAATAATAAAGAAAATTCCAGAAAATAAAAAAAATAACTTCGTATACTATAATAATTTTAAATACTGGACGCATATTAGAAACTTACTATAGTAGTTTTATTTTATTAAACTATTTAAATCTTCTAATATATTCTTTGAGATTTTAATCTCTTTTTTAAGATTATCCTTATATCTATTGTATTTACTTTGCCCTGGATAAAGAATTTCTTTAACACCTTTAATTTTAGGTAGTTTTTTTATTGTTTTAATATTCTCTTTTATTCTTTTATTAAAAGAATTACCTACAAACAAATTGGGCCTCATTACAAAAAATAAATGACCAATATTTTGTGGACCACTAAAATCAGTAAATGGATCTTTAACTCTACCGGCATGATTACCACCCGTTAAAACACCACTTAAAATATCAACCATCCAAGCTAATCCAGAACCTCTAAATCCAGCAATAGGTAGCTGAACACCTTCTAATGCTTTTTTAGGGTCTGTTGTTGGTTTACCAAATTTATCTAGCGCAACACCTTCAGGAATTTTTCCACCTTCTCTTGCTGCAACCCTAATTTTTCCTCTATTAATCATAGATATTGAAGTATCCAAAATAAAAGGAACCTTAGATCCCGTTGGAGTTCCAAAACAAATAGGGTTTGTTCCAAATAAACTTTTTAATGCTCCATGAGGCGCAACTGCTGGCGGTGCATTAGTAAACACCAAAACCATTAAGTTTTTTTTAACAGCCTGCTCAGCGTAATAGCCAGACAAACCATAATGTCCGCTATTTTTAACTGCAACTAAACCAATCCCAGTTTTTTTGGCATTACTTATAGCGGTTTTGATAGCAATATCTGCTGCAACAAAGCCAATACTATTATTCGCATCTACATGAGCAATTGATTGAGAAATTTTCTTAATTTTTATCTTAGGTTTGGGATTAATTAATTTTTTAGATATTCGGTCACAATACATTTTTAGCCTAGATAAACCGTGAGAAGGAGCCCCAACCAATTCTGCATTTATCAAAGCTTCTGCACAAATTAAAGCATGCTCTTTACTTAATTTATACTTTTTGAATATTTGTATGATTTCTTTTTTTAAAATATTTTGTTTCACCTTAACCTTTTCCACGCCAAGGAATAGTTTTGTCTATTATCTTTCTAATAGTCACATCAAATAAAAGACCTAACATACCCATAACAAATATTGTTATCCAGATAACTTCATACTGCATATATTTTCTTGCAACGTTTTCAACAAAACCAATACCCGTAGTTCCAGCTAAAAATTCTGCAGCAACTAATGTTCCCCAACACATCCCAACAGCAACTCTAATACCAGTTAAAATTTCTGGTAAAGAATTTGGGAATATAACATGTCTTAATATTTGCCATCTTGATGCTCCCAAGGAGTGAGAAGCATGAATTTTAGATAATTGAGTTCCTGATGCACCAGCTCTAGCTGAGATGATCATAATTGAAAAAGAAACCATAAATAATAAGAAAACTTTTCCAACATTATCAATTCCAAATACTGTAATAACAAGTGGTGCCCAAGCTAATGGTGGAACAGGTCTATATAGTTCAACTATTGGATCGAAGAATCCTTTTGCAAATCTATTTAAACCCATAAATAAGCCTAGCGGTACCCCAAGTAAAATTCCTATAGTTAAACCCATAAATACTCTTAAAAAAGAATCCCATATATGACCATAAGGGATAGGTATTTTGAAAAGTTTAAATTCACCAGTCACAATGTTTAAAACTTTACTTTTAAAATTTGGAGTAACTGTTCCATCTTGATTGTGAACTGGGTATTTACCTGGTACGGCATCTGCAATCCAATCTGGAAGCATGAAACCAACTATTTTACTAACATCCATCATTTCATACCAAATTAAAGGAACATATTTAAATCCTACACTTGGTCTTAAGAGATCTTTAAAAATTCTAAAGGTATCTGAAGGTTTGGGTAACCATCTTCCAGGACCATCTTCTGAACAAGTGGGGCCACTAGAAAGGATTGTTCCACCAGGAAAGAATACTGCATCAATAAATATTAAATTCCCTTGAGCTTCTCTTTGAACAACATCAAAGTCTATAATAGATTGCTCTATATTATCTAGTGCTTTAGGAGGAAAAATACTAGCAAATTGAATTCTTCTAGCAAGTTTATCTATTTCTTTTGCTAACTGTGTTTCAACCTCTTTTTCCTCTGATAATCCTTTTCTATATGTTTTGATATCATCTCTTAGTTTTGTTATTGCTTTTTTATATTCGGGGTTATGATTTCTCAGTGCAAAGAATTCATCACTTATTTCATTTAAAGTTTTTGCAGCAGCTTCAAATTTTAATCCAGAAGCTGTTTCAGCTAAAGTTGGAACCTCTTCACCAGTAAAGCCCCATCCTTTTTGTTTTTTTAAAGCTTCTAATCTCTTGTTTTCTTCTTCAATACTTTTTATTGGAGGGTAGTCAGCTTTTTGAAATTTTTCAGTTAAATGAGTAATTCTATTAGTTAAATTTTTTATCTTATCTTTAGTTTCAAATTCTAAATATTTTTCATTGGTTAGGTATGGAATTGTAAGTCCAGCTCTCTCAACAAATTTTAATAGTATTATTTTATCCTGACTATTTAACTTTGGATGATTTTTTATTTCAATAATGTATTTAGTTATATTTTTATTCTCACGATCAATAATGTCAGTACTTTTGTGTTGACGTTCATCAATTGGAAAAAGATATTTTAAAGACATTAACGAGTCTGTAACTTTTCCTACTTGGCAAAGTTCATTTGCAGATTTTGGATAAAAAGCTTTAGCAATATCCCATGAATAATAGAGCCAAGAAAAAATAAGAAAACTAGCACCAACCACAACCCAGTGTGCTCCTCCTTTTGCTCTTTCTGGATTGCCAAATACAGCATCAGTCTTTTCAGTTTTAACTAATCTTCTTCCATATAAAATAGCTCCAATTACAGCCACAATAATTCCAATCGTTAAAAAACCTATAGCCATACTAAATATCTTTACCCATAATTTCTTCTTCCATATCCCATATCATAGTAAGAATTTCTTCTCTTTTACTAACAAACTCTTTGTCATTTTTAATTTCTCTTAAATCTTTATTTAAACCCATTGTTGCGAAGGGAAGCTTATACTCTTTATGTATTCGGCCTGGTCTTGGTGCCATAACATAAACTCTCTCACCTAATAGGAGTGCTTCTTCAACAGAGTGAGTAATTAGAATAATTGTTTTGCCCGTCTCTTTCCAAATTTTTAAAACTAAAGACTGCATCTTTTCTCTTGTTAGTGCATCTAGAGCACCCAAAGGCTCATCCATTAAAATTAAATCTGGATCATTAATTAAACATCTGGCAAGAGCAACTCTTTGCTGCATACCACCTGATAATTGATAAGTAGGAGTATTCCCAAAACCTTGCAAGCCAACTATGTCTAACCATTCTTCAACTTTTTTTGCAGTTTTAATTGGATCTTCTTTTTTCATTCGTAGACCAAAGTTGACATTCTCAGCAACGGTTAACCATTCGAACAAAGCACCTTGTTGAAAAACCATACCTCTTTCAACACCAGGTCCATTAATTTCATTACCACCAAGGCTAATTATTCCTGAAGTGGGTCTAAGAAATCCGGCTGTAATATTTAATAAAGTTGTCTTTCCACAACCAGAAGGCCCCAGAACTGTTAATAGTTCTCCTTTTTTAAGAGTAAAGTTTACATCTTTAAGTGCATGAACAGTATCTCCCTTAGGAGAAGTAAAGATCATATTTAAATTTTGAGAAATTAGCTCACTCATAAATGAATTTTATATAAGAATTTTTATTAAAAAAAAGGCACTAATCTATAAAAATTAGCGCCTTAATTTTTTAACTACTAATTTCCTGGTAGGAAACTAGTGTTAACTACTTTTGAGTAATCCTTAAGCATAGGATTCTCAGACGTAGCAAACATTTCACCCATAATTGCTAAATACTTCATAAGTATTCCATTATCAGCAAAGTAGTTGTTCATTTGTTCATCAACAGATGGGAAACCAAAGCTAGCCATTTGATCTGATGTAGATTTAACATCCATAGTTGCATCTTTAGAGATAACACCCATGTCTGATTTACCAGCTTTGTATCTAGCATTAGCTTCGTGAGTAATTTCTAAGAAAGTTCTAACCATACCTGGGTTTTCTTTCATAAATTTATTAGTCACTGAAGTAATATCGATACCAGCGATACCATTATCAGAAGCTTCTTTAACAGATAACATTAATTTACCTGATTTAAGGGCTGTTGCGATTGATTTTTTACCAAACAAACATGACATAACAACATCACCGTTAGCTAAAGCCACTGCTGAATCTTCAGGTACCATGTCAACGATAGTCATTTTAGAAGCATCAGCTCCAACAACTTTCATAGTTTCTCTGAATACGTAATCAGCCATAGTTCCTAAAGCAACTGCAACTTTTTGACCTTCTAATGAAGATGCGTTTGCTTTTGTAATTCCTGCAGAGTCGGCAACCACACAAGTTGTACCTTTCATTCCGTAAAGAATTGAAACGTCAACTAAAGTGATTGGTTTTTTACTGTTTGCAGCATTTACAAATGGAGTAAGACCTTGTGAGTAAGAGATATCAATATCTCCTGACATCATAGCTTCAGTCATTTCACCACCAGTTGCAAAGTTTGTCCATTTAACAGGAACACCGAAAGCTTTTGCGAATGTACCTTTTACTTTATCTTCTTGGTTTGGACTTGCCCATTCTAAAAAGAATGCAATTCTAACTTCTTTAGCAGCCGCATTTGCAACTGATACAGATAAGTTAAGAGCAAGGATACTTCCAAGAATAAAACTTACTATTTTTTTCATTATTATCCCTCTATTGTTAATTTAATTAAATTAGCGCCATTAAAATCGAATTTAAGATAGATGTAAAACAAAAAAGAACTGTACACTTCTAGGTTGTAATATTTAAAGTCACGGTATTTATGGACGTTAAGTGTAAAAATAATTGTAGAAAACCAATAAATTTAGTCTAATAGTTTTGCTTTAAATTATTTATTTATAGAGAGAAAAAAAATATGAGCTCAGAAAATAGAACTGCAGTACCTAATTCACTAAACGAACATTGGATGCCTTTTACATCTAATAAAGATTTTAAAGCGAACCCCAGATTAATTACAGAAGCAAAAGGTGTTTACTTAAAAACTCACCATGGAAAAACACAAATAGATGCGAGCTCAGGTTTATTTTGTAATCCACTAGGTCATGGAAGAAGAGAAATTACAGAAGCTGTTACTAAACAATTAGAAACATTAGATTACGCACAACCGTTTCAACAAGGTTTCGGTGGTTCTTTTGAATTAGCTACAAGAATTTCAAAACACACACCTGGTGATTTAAACAAAATGTTTTTTACAATTTGTGGATCTACTGCTGTAGAGACAGCGATTAAAATTGCTGTTGCTTACCATAGAGCCAAAGGTCATGCAGAAAGATTTAGATTTGTTGGACGTGAACGTGGTTACCATGGAATGAACATTGGTTGTATTTCAGTTGGTGGAATGGTGAACAATATTAAAACATTCGCAAGTGTTCTAATGCCAGGTGTTCAGCACATCAGACATACTCATTTACCAGAACATAAATTTGTTAGCGGTCAACCAGAGACTGGAGATTATTTAGCAAACGATCTAGAGACAATTTGTGCAAACTTTGGTGGTGAAAATATTGCTGCTTGTATTGTTGAGCCAATAGCTGGATCAACTGGAACATTAGTTCCACCTAAAGGATATTTACAAAAACTAAGACAAATCTGTGACAAGCATGGAATACTTTTAATTTTTGATGAAGTAATTACAGGTTGGGGTAGAACGGGTTCTAAATTTGGTGCAGATGAATTTGGAGTAATACCAGATATTATGACAATGGCAAAAGCTACAACAAATGGTGTTGTACCAATGGGTGTTGTTGCTTGTAATGATTTTATTTATGATGCCGTAATGGATGCTTCACCAACAGGTGCAGTTGAATTATTTCATGGATATACTTATTCAGGAATTCCAGTTGCAGTTGCTGCAGCATTAGCAGTACAGGATATTTTTGAAAAAGATGATATTTTTAATAGAGCAAAAAATTTAGCTCCTTATTTCCAAAAAGGATTGTTTTCTCTTCAAGATCTAGAGTCTGTAGATAATATTAGAGGATATGGAATGATGGGTGGAATAGACATGAAGCTAAACACTAAACCAGGTAAAGCTGGGTTTGAATGTTTTAAAGCATGTTATGAAGCTGGTGTTAACTTTAAAGCTACAGGAGATTGTTTAATTATAGCTCCTCAATTCATCTGTGAAGAAAAACACATTGATGAAATTATTGAAAAGTTAAGAACCGGTATTACTAATTACCAAAAAAATCAAAAGAACTAGACAAAATTAACTAATCAAAGAAAGTAGAGTTAACTATGAAAATAGGTGTACCTAAAGAAATTAAACCTCAAGAACATCGTATTGGATTAACCCCCGATAGTGTTAAAACTTTAATATCGGAAGGTCATGAAGTTTTAGTTGAAAATAATGGTGGTTTTGAAGCTGGTTTTGAGAATGAACAATATACTAGTATTGGTGCAAAAATTATTGATAAAGCTGAAGATATTTTTAATGATGCAGATATTATTGTTAAAGTAAAAGAGCCTCAATCAGGTGAAGTCAAAATGATTAGAGAAAATCAGATCGTTTACACTTATCTTCATTTAGCAGCAGCAAAAGAATTAACCGAAGGTTTGATTAAGTCTAAAGGTGTTTGTATAGCCTATGAAACTGTGACTGATGACAATGGTAGATTACCATTACTCGCACCTATGAGTGCAGTTGCAGGACGTATGTCTGTTCAAGCAGGAGCGCACTGTTTAGAAAAAAATCAAAATGGCAGAGGTCTTTTATTGGGCGGAGCTCCTGGAGTTGAAGGTGGAACTGTTGTTATCTTAGGTGGTGGTGTTGTTGGTGAAAATGCAGCAGTCATTGCAACTGGCATGAGAGCCAAAGTTCATATTGTTGATAAATCAGAAGCAAGGTTAAAACAATTAGTTGAAATGTTTGGGGATAAAATTATTCCAGAGCAAAGTGATAAAATTGATTTAAATAAATTAGTTGCAGAAGCTGATCTTTTAATTGGTGGTGTTTTAATTCCAGGTGCAGAAGCTCCAAAGTTAGTTACTAAATCAATGTTAAAATTAATGAAAAGAGGATCTGTAATAGTTGATGTTGCAATTGACCAAGGTGGTTGTGTTGAAACTAGCAAACCAACAACTCATGGTGATCCAACTTATATTATTGATGATGTTATTCATTACTGTGTAGCAAATATGCCAGGGGGAGTTCCAAGAACTTCAACAATAGCATTAAATAATGCAACACTTCCTCACTTAGTTAAGATTGCAAACAACGGTTATGCAAAAGCATTAAGTGAAGATAAGCACCTTCTAGCAGGATTAAATGTTTGCAAAGGTCACGTAACGTATAAAGCAGTTGCTGATGTTTTTGGGCACGAATACGTTGATCCATTAAAAACTCTGTAATCTTTTTAAAAATGTTGTCGGATAAAATTAAAGACTATTTAAATGAATATATTAGTCAGGAAGTTTATGTCCAAGTAGCTGTTGCCAAAGGTAAAAACAAAATAACTACTAATGCTGCAATTAATAAATATTTTGAAAGCAATCATTTTAAAGGATTGGCTGAAGGAAAGCCTTACAATACTTTTTTAAGTGATTTAGAAGATAAGTGCTTAGGAAAACTACTTAATTCTCCAATGAGAGACAGCAAGTCTAATGACAAAATTATTATTGAGTTACAGAAAAAACTTAATGAATTAAAAAATGAAGAATTGAATGATACTTATTGGGAAGTTGAAACTGGTGAATTTCTTAAAGGTCAAGATGTTAAAGAAATAGAAGAAGAAAGAGACACCCTTATTAAATTTCTCACATCCAAAGATGAAGCAAATGAAACGATAGCTACTCTTTGTAAAAATTATGAAAAATTGTGTAAAGAAAAATATCCAGAAGCACCATTACCACTAGAAATTTTAGATAGTTAGAAATTTAGACAAAACATTCCCAAAAATTTCGTTCAAGGATAGTTGATTTTTTAAAATTACTTTTAAGTTTACTTAAATTTTTATTCTTATTGTTCTTAAAAAGAATATCTAAATAATTAATATTATCTTTGGCAACTTGTTGGTACTCTTTTGATGAGTACATCTTAATCCAAGAGCTATATTTACTTTTTTTCCAATTTTTAATTTTTGAAAGTTTAAATCCAATCTCTCCATAACCAATAATACATGGAGATAAACTTGAGAATATATCAAGATTGTTACCATTTTTACCTACACTCAATACATGATCTGTATAAGCGCTATTAGCACTCTCAACTTTAATATTATTAAGAGATCTAAGGGGTATCTTCCATTTTTTACAATAATTAACATGAAGTTTAATTTCATGATCAATTCCCTTAATAAAATTTACTGACCTATTAATCTCTTCAAAGGATTTAGCTTTATAAACACTAAGAGCTAAAATTTTTAAGAATTGTTGCAAAAATATATAATCTTGAACTAAATACTTTTTAAAATTTTTATCGGGTAGTTTATTACTTACCAAATCAGATAAAAACTTATGATCAGTGTATTCAGACCATTCTTTATTACAGCTACTCTTTAATTTATAAAAATAAGTTTTTTTATTATTATAAATATCCACTAATCCTTGATTAAAGTTTTAATCTTAGAAAAATCAAACTTAGCGTCTTTTTTAAAGATCAATAATGTTATCATTGGTGTGAATGTTGCTAAAACAAAAGACCAAAATAATAATGCAGTTGAAATCCATAATGGAAAAGCATCAGCAGGAATTAATCCACCAATTAAAATACTTTTATCAAAAGTCTGATTAGGAAACAAAAGCAATCCAGATATCAATCCAATTATAACAGAAATTAAAGAAAGTTTCTCATTTGCATCACCTTTGAACATTCCATAAAAAATAGGAAATACTGCAGCACAACATAATAAGTCTGCAAATAAAAACATAAATAATACGCTATATCCTTTTGATGCTATTAAAAAAACAATTACTGATAGACCACATATTAAGTACCTAGAAAGCGTAAGATAACTATTCTTATTCTTTAAACTAATAAACTTATTGCCTTCAATAATAATTGTACTTGAGATTGCATTAATAAGTGTATCCATACTACTAATTACTAAGGCTAAAACTAAAATCAAAATTGAAATAGTTAATAAAGAATTAATTCCAGAGAATGGCTCAAGTAAAAGCGTAAAAAATAAAGTACTAGGGTCTGTTGCTTTATCAACTGATACTGCAAGAATTCCAAAGAAACCTAAAACAAGCATAAATGGAATTACAATAAAGAAGGCAGACATAAATCCTTTTCTTAAATCATCTGAACTTTTTGCTGCAAATACTCTTTGCCAAACACCTTGATCAAATAAGTTGGTTGCAAAAACAGCAATGAAGAAAGTTAAACCAGCAGTATAACCATAAAAATATTTACCACTCATTAATGTTCCAGCTTTTTCATTAACTAAATCCATTGAAAAAGTATTATTTCCAGAATTAAAAATATGGTTGATAGCCAATATTAATAAAATCATAATTATAATAAATTGAATCTTATCTGTAAAAATTGAAGCTCTAAGTCCTCCATAAAGAGTGTACGATAGCGTGGCAACAATTATTATAAGAGAGGTTTGCCAAAGTGGAAACCCAGACATTAGATTAACAACTTTTGCAATCGCCGTAACTTCTGCTGCAAAATAAACAAACATGTACATTATTGTTAATAATAAAACTAAACGAAACATCGCCTTACCAAATCTAATTAGAACAAATTGAGTAAGAGTATTACCATTAGGCATAATTTTTCTCATCCGCTGACCGATGGTAATAAAGGCTAAGAAGGGTAGAGCTTGACCTAAACCATAACCAATTATAGCACCTAAACCACCCCAAGTTGCAGCTTCTGATGGGCCAATTAAAATCCACACACCAAAACATGATGCAACTAACGACGCAGTTAAAGATCTTTTACCAATTGATCTATCTGCATTTAAATATGAGTTAATTGAAAGTTTACCTTTTGAATAAACTATTCCAATAGCTGCAAAGGCTAATGAAGTTAAAAGTAGAGTAATAATAGTAGTTGATTGATCTAAGTATAGTGTGTTCATTTTTTCCCTTCGTTGTGATTATACAACAGGTTCTTTGGGTATATTCTCAGCTTTTTACAGCACCCCAGAAACTGATATTCTTAAAAAAAAAGAATATAAAAGTTAATTAAAGAAGTAATTAAATTAAGTCAAATTTTAACCTCAAGATATAAACATATAGTAATCAAATAATGCACTAAATTATTAGGTTTGTTGAATTAACCTCATTAACAACTATATAAACCTTAACAAATGTCTGAAATCCAAATATCCATTAACAACCTATCTAAAGTTTATGATAATGGTTTTAAAGCCCTTAATGATGTTAGCCTTAAAGTAAAACAAGGTGAAATTCTTGCAATGCTTGGACCTAATGGTGCGGGAAAAACAACTTTAATCAGTATAATTTGTGGAATTGCCAAACCTTCTTCAGGCACAGTTACAATTGATAATTTTGATATTATAAAAGATTATAGAGAGACGAGATCAAGGATAGGGCTTGTTCCTCAAGAATTAAATTTAGAATCTTTTGAAACTGTTTTTGATACGGTGTCTTATTCTAGAGGATTGTATGGAAAGCCACCTAAACCAGAACATATAGAAAAAATTTTAAAGGACTTAAGTCTCTGGGATAAAAAAGATCAAAGACTTAGACAATTGTCAGGTGGAATGAAGAGAAGAGTTTTAATTGCAAAAGCTTTATCTCATGAGCCCAAAATACTATTTCTTGATGAACCAACAGCTGGTGTAGATGTTGAACTTAGAAGAGATATGTGGATGGTTGTTGAAGAGTTAAGAAAAACAGGGGTCACAATTATTTTAACCACTCATTATATTGAAGAAGCGGAAGCTATTGCTGATCGTGTAGCTGTTATTAATCAAGGTGAAATTATCGTTGTTGAAGATAAAAAAGAATTGATTAAGAAAATGGGTCACAAAAAACTAACCATTGAATTACAAAAAAAAACTAAGGAAATTCCTGAGGATTTACTTAAATATAATCTTGAAATAGGTGAGGAGCACATGTCTTTAATTTATACTTATAATGTTCAAGCTGAAAAAACTGGTATTACTGATTTATTACAAGATTTAAAAGATACTGGCTTAAAGTTAAAAGATTTAAAAACAGAGCAAAGTACACTGGAGAAGATATTTGTTAATTTAGTAAAGGAGAATAATGAAATTTAATTATTACGGTTTTAAAGCTATTTATGTTCATGAGATGAATAGATTTATAAGAACTGTGGGTCAGTCTATTCTTTCACCTGTAATATCTACATCATTATATTTTGTTGTTTTTGGTTCAGTTATTGGAGGTTATATTGAAAAAATTGATGGTGTTAGTTATGGGTCATACATTGTACCAGGTTTATTAATGTTAACTCTATTAACTCAATCAATAAGTAACACTTCGTTTGGAATTTTTTTTCCAAAATTTAATGGAACCATTAATGAAATTTTAGCAGCACCTATTTCAACGCTTGAAACAGTTCTTGCTTTTGTTGGGGCGGGAGCTACCAAAACATTATTAGTTGGTGCTGTAATTTTTGCCACTGCTTCATTTTTTGCCGATGTTACAGTTAAACATCCAGTGTTAATGATATTTTTATTAATATTAGTTTCTTTTACTTTTGCTTTATTCGGTTTTTTAATTGGTGTTCTTAGTTCAAACTTTGAACAAATGGCTATCGTTCCTTCATTAGTTATTACACCCATGGTATTTTTGGGTGGAAGTTTATACTCCCTTGATATGCTGCCACCATTTTGGCAAACGGTAAGTTATTTTAATCCGGTAGTTTATTTAATTGATGGACTAAGATTTTCTTTTTATGGTGTATCTGATTTTAATATTTGGATAAGTGTAGGATCGATGGTATTTTTTTTAGTAATTTGTGTAATCCTGGTCTCATTACTACTTAAAAAAGGCTATAATATTAAAAGCTAGAAATTAGAATAATAAATAGTATTATTAAATTATAATCATGTTGTCTTATATATTACCCTTCATAGCTTTAATTGTCGTTGTAGTCTTTATTCATGAATATGGTCATTATTATTTTGCTAAACGATTTGGAGTAGGGGTTACTGATTTTTCAATAGGTTTTGGTAAAGAGATGTTTGGTTGGAATGATAAATCAGGTACTAGATGGAAGGTTTGTTTGATACCACTTGGGGGATACGTTAAATTTTTCGGTGATAGAAATGTTTATAGCCAAGCCGACAATGAAAAAATCACAAAAGAATATAGCAAAGAAGATCAAGATAAACTGTTTGTTTTAAAGCCTTTATACCAAAGAGCTTTAATTGTATTTGGTGGCCCTTTAGCTAATTTTTTGTTAGCAATTCTAATATTTTTCTCAGTTTATACGTTTGTTGGAAAAGACTTTACTCCAGCGGTAATCAACGAAGTTCAAAAAGACAGCCCTGCAATGGTAGCTGGCCTTAAAGACAATGACATTATAGTTTCAATTGATGGCAATAAAGTTAAGAGCATCATGGAAGTATCAAAATTCATAATGATGTCCACTGATGAAATCATCAATTTTACAGTAAACAGATATGATCAAGATATAATCTTTAAGGTAAAACCTAATATTGTTGAAGGGGAGGATAATCTTGGAAATAAAATCAATAAACGTATGGTTGGTATTAAACTTGGAGCTTATAATAACGAAGTAAACCACGTTAAACTTGGCCCTGCTAAAGCACTGTTTTATGCAGTTAATGAAGTTTATTATGTAAGCACTTCTTCTCTTAAATATATAGGTAGTATGCTTACTGGAAAGGGTGATAGTTCGCAGTTAGGAGGCCCTATTAGGATAGCAAAAATTAGTGGCCAAGTTGCTGAATTTGGCATTTTACCCTTTATAAGCCTTATGGCTTACATTTCTATTAGCTTAGGGTTAATAAATCTGTTTCCAATTCCAATGTTAGATGGAGGACATTTAATGTTTTATGGTATTGAAAAAGTGTTAGGGCGCCCATTATCACAAAAAACTCAAGAAGGCTTTTTTCGAATCGGAATGTTTTTATTGCTATCATTGATGTTTTTTACAACATTTAATGACCTAAAAGATGTTGGTTTATTTAAGTATTTTAATAATCTTATTTCTTAAATAACCCTTTAAAACCAACATCAATTTAACAAATCACCATATATTGGGGTTTTTATTTCAAGAAGCACTAATAAAAAGCTTGATTTATGGGCTTTAATGTCAATTATGTGGAAATAACCAATAAAACCGGAGCTAAAATATGAACAAAAAACAATTAATAGCACAACTTTCAGGTTCATTAAACCTAAGTAAAGCTGATGCTGAGCGTACTTTTGATACTATTACAAACACTATTCTAGATGCTTTAAAAGGTGACGATACAGTGAAAATTGCTGGATTTGGAACTTACAAAGTAGCAAAAAGAAAAGCTAGAGTTGGAAGAAATCCTAGAACTGGAGAGCAAATTCAAATTGGTGCTTCTCAAAAAGTTAAGTTCTTACCAGCTAAAGCACTTAAAGAAATATTTAATAAGTAATTAAATACTAAATTCATTAACAGCCTTTTACAGAAATGTAACAAGGCTGTTACTATATGCAATCACCGCATACCTAAATTTCACAATCAACAATAGTTTTTATAATCATTATAAATATAAGTGAAGACTTATATGGAGGTCTAATGACTAAGTTAAAAAAAATAATATCAACATTCTCGTTGAGTCTAGTTTTTCTTCTAGGTATGATAAGTGCTGGAAGTGCAGAAACAACAGTATCTGCAGAAGTACAATATATCTTTAATACATTTTCATTTTTAGTTTGTGGATTTTTAGTTATGTGGATGGCAGCAGGTTTTTGTATGCTTGAATCAGGATTAGTGACCACTAAAAGTGTATCAACAATTGTTGCAAAAAACATTGGAAAATTTTCAATTGTTGCAATAATTTTTTATTTAGGTGGTTATAATTTAGCTTACGGAATACCGGAAGGTGGTTTCATTGGGTCATTCAAACCATGGACACTAACCAATTCCCTTGAGCAAGGTTATTCAGGAAGTGCTGATTGGTTTTTTCAAATGTTATTCGTTGCAGCAACATGCTCTATTGTTTCAGGTGCTGTAGCTGAAAGAATAAAAATTTGGCCTTTCTTTATCTTTTCTGCAATCTTAGGTGGATTAATTTATCCAATTACTATGGGTTGGCAGTGGGGTGGTGGATGGTTAGCATCTCTTGGGTTTTCTGACTTTGCAGGTTCAACTCTAGTCCACGCTTGTGGTGGTGCAGCTGCACTAGCAGGTGTAATTTTACTAGGTGCCAGAAAAGGAAGATTTAGTCCAAAAGGAGATCTAAAAAGTATGGAACCATTTGCGGCTTCTTCAATTCCATTAACTGCTCTTGGAACATTCATTTTATGGATGGGTTGGTATGGATTTAATGGTGGCTCACAATTAGCTTTGGGCACATTTGAAGATGCAAATGCAATGTCTAAAATATTTATGAATACTCATTTAGCAGGTTCGGCAGGTTGTGTTACAGCAGCTTTAGTTACAAGATTGATTGGTGGAAAAACTGATGTTGTAATGATGTTGAATGGTGCTCTTGCTGGTTTAGTTTCTATTACAGCAGAACCTTTGGCTCCAAGTCCTATGCTTGCAATCGGAATTGGTGCAGTTGGGTCTATAATTATGTATTTTGGAACTAGCTGGTTAAACTCAATGAGATTAGATGATGTTGTTGGAGCAATTCCAGTACATTTATTTGCAGGAGTGTGGGGAACTTTAGCTGTTACATTAAGTAATAGTGATACCACCCTAACAACTCAATTAATTGGAGTGCTATCAGTTACAATCTTTACTTTTATTTTTTCATACATTGTATTCTTTTTATTAAAACAATTTATTGGTTTGAGAATAAGTGATGAGGCTGAAAAACTAGGAACTGATGTTGCTGAGATTGGTGTTAGAGCTTACGCTATAAGAGACTAGCAATATAAGAATTAAAAGAAATAAGCCCCTTAACTGGGGCTTTTTTATTTTTAAATGCTTTTCAATGTATCAAGTACTTCTTTAGCATGATCTTTAACTTTAACATTGTCCCAAATTTTTACAATTTTACTATTTGGATCAATTAAGAAAGTTGTTCTTACTATACCCATAAACTCTCTACCCATAAATTTCTTCTTAGCCCAAACTCTGTATTTTTTCAAAATATTAAGCTCTACGTCTGATAAAAGATCAAATTTAATCTTATATTTTTCTTTAAATTTATAGTGACTTTTTAGATCATCTTTAGAAATACCAAATACATCACAATTCAGTTTTTTAAGTTTAGGTAATAATTTGTTAAAATCATTAGTTTCAATTGCGCATCCTGGAGTGTCGTCTTTAGGATAAAAATAAATAACCACATACTTACCAAGTGAATTTTTTAAAGAATAAAAAATTTCTGAAGTAGATTTTAAAGTAAAATTTGGAGCTTTTGTATTTATCTTTAGTATTTTGTTTATATTCGATTATTAAGATATTTGATTATATCTTGAAAAACCTTATCTACACTAAGTTTTCTCATTTCTTCTCGATCTTTAATAAATTGATTATCAACATAATTTTCAGGAGTTAATGGAATTATTTTGCTAAATTTTAATTGACTTATTGCAGTATTGGCAAACAAGCCAAAACTTTTAACATTTAAAGCAGCAGCTAAATTTATAGGACCAGAGTTATTCCCTACAAAAAAATCCGAGTCTTTTATTACTCTGATAATATCAACTAGTTTTAAATCAGAACAATCAATAAAATAATCCTTATTAGATTTAGTTATAATTTCTTTAGCAATATGCTGTTTATCTTTTCCACAAACTAAATAAATATAATCAAAAGCTTTTGCGTTATAAAATTTATTTGCAAGTTCAATGAAATTTTCCTCATACCAAATTTTATAATCCTCAAATGAATCAACACCAAAGGCTATCTTTTTTCCACTATAAGAAAATTTTTTCTTTAATTTATTTATACTTGAGGGTTTAACTTCTATATGTGGGTAAACATCTTTAATTTCTATATTGTTTAATTTTAGTAATTTCTGTGATTGTTCTGAATAGCTTAAAAGCCAATCTTTATCGTCTAGAAAGTCTTTATTTGTAAGCCATTTTTTTTGTCTTTTGATACCAGGGCCTATAATATTTTTAATACCTGCAAGTTTTGCAGCTACGGCTGGTTTGTTGATTTTATCCAATATATAAACATGCGTGTAATCCTCGGTAGAAAATATTTTCTTAAGTTTAAAAACATCTACCCAGTAAAAAATTTTTTTTCTAAAATTGTTATAATGAATTGCATTTATATAATTAAGATCTTTTAAAATTTCTTTGGCTTGCGTTTTTTCTCGAACAACCAAATCAATTTTTTTATTGTGGTGTTCACTTATGGCCTTTATGTAAGGTAGTTGCCAAATTAAATCACCCAATTTGTGGTGTGAATAAACAATGCAAATCTTTTCAATCATTGAATTTTAAAAGAAAATCTTGTTTTCTATGTGTATTTTTATAATCAAGTCCCTTTACAGGAAAAGACTTATCTGTTTTTACTAAATTTAGTTCATTTTTGTTAATATTTATGAAAGTTAATTCTACAACATTTGGATCTCCATCTTTATTTGACCCCGCAAAATTATTAGCATGTATATGAATTAATTTAAGTTCTTTAGATTTATTGATAAAGTCTCCAATTCTATTTATACCTTTGTGAATATCGTGAAATTCAATAATCAAGGTATTAATCTTTTTGGAATTATCCAAAATTTGATTAAGTATTTTATATTCATCACCTTCAATATCGACTTTTAATATTACATTTTGATGAGCTTTAAGTATCTTGTTAATGGTGACTTCTTTATTGAGAATATCTTCTCTTCCAATTTTAAGAATATGGTGATTGTTGAGATTTTTGAAAAATTTTAAATAATCCAAATATCTAAAAATATGAATAATTTTTCTTAACCTAATTTTTTTTAATAAAAAAAAATGTTTAATATCTTTTTTGAATCTTTCTACCCAAAACCTTTTATCAACTGTATGGTCATAAGCTTCCACTACACATTTGGTATTTATCTTTAAAAAGGATTTTTCAAATTCCCAGTCATCATTTAAACCACAGGTAATAATTACTTCAGTATTTAAAATTGACTTTTTATCAATAACGTAGCCACCATCAAGTTTTGGACCAACTCTAACTAACTTATGGTCGTCTATATGATAAGGTTTTAAAAAATTTGGTAACATAAAATTATAATAAACCTTTATTTAAATTAATTTTTATATATTAATATATAAATGAATATTAAATCATCTCAAATGTTAGTTTCACAAGCATTAGAGGAGGTAAAAACGATATCTGCCGAAGAAGCACGCCAATTATCAATAAATGATAAGTGTAATTTAATTGATATTAGAGAAAAAGGTGAGCTTGATAAGATGGGAAGAGTAGAAAACTCAAACCATATTCCTCGTGGAATGTTAGAATTTTGGTTGGATCCAAAAGGTCCATATTTTACAGAAGGAAAATTGGATATGAATAAAGAAATAATTTTATTTTGTGCTGGTGGATTAAGATCTGCACTTGCAGCTAAATCATTAAAAGAAATGGGCTTTGAAAATGTTTCTCACATCGATGGTGGTTTTGCAGCAATTAGTCAAAGTGATTTTAAAATAGTTTAATCCATTTTACTATATTCATCTATGGCAAATTCCAATCGATCTTGCCCCCAAAATATTTTATTATTAACGATAAAAGTGGGTGCTCCAAAAACTTCTTTTTCATGAGCTTTTTTAGTGGCATCTTTTAACATCTCTTTAATAGTGGGATTTTTAATTGTTTTATAAAAAATATCTTTATCAATTTTGCATTGTTTAAGTAGTGGTATTAAAATTTCTTCTTCAGAAATATCTAGATCATCCCTCCAATAAGCATCAAACATTATTTTAATATACTCGTCTCTATTTGATGAATTAATATCAAAATAACCACGCATAATATCTAATGAGTTTATAGGAAATTTAGAGTTCCATTTAAAATCAAAATTATTTTTTTTTGCAATTAACAAGCAGTCATTTATCATATGCTTTAATTTAGATTTAATAAATGCTGGTGCTGTTATTCCTTCTAGATTATGAAGACCACCTAATAAGATTGGTTTATAATTTATCTTAATATCTTTTGGTAAAGATTGAATTTTTTTGTAAGCTAAATATGTATAGGGACTAATAAAATCAAAATAGAAGTCTATTTCTTTAGTCATATAGATTAATTCTTTTTGCGTAAAAAATTCTTATAATCCAATAAAGAGTAAGTCCAATTGGGCCAATAAAATAAGTTACCAATATTGGAAAAGACATTATTATTTTATTTATGCCAAATTTTTGAGAGTCTTTAACAATCCACCCTCCACAAAATAAATTAATAGACAGAAAATGTGTCCAAAATAAAATTAAGAAGGATTTATCGTTAAATAAATAGCTAATTGAATCTAAGCCTAAATATAGTTCAAAATTTTTAATAAAGTCATAACCTTCGTTAAACAGCACATAAGTTAAATAACCGTAGGCAAAACTTAAAATAATAAAAGGAAAAATTGAAGTAATAAAAACTCTACATATTTGTGACTGTGGAAAGAAGACTAATATTAACCAAAAAGGTAATACACCTAGATTTAACCAAAGAAAAATTATTTCAATTGTAAAGTATGTATAGATTTGATCGATCATTTTTAGTGTACTATACAATAAGCTATTGAGATTCATATGAGAAATAGAAAAAAAACATTACAAGTTACAGTAGAGGAGATGAGAAATTTCTCATTTGCATATATTGAAAGATATGCCCCATCTAAACAACAGCTTAGAACCTATCTATTAAAGAAGTATCTAAAAGCTAATTTAGAAAATATTAAAAAACAAGATATTACTGATTTAATTGATGTTGTTTTACAAGATCTTGAAAAAACTAAGTTTATCAATGATAAATTCTATTCTGAAAGTAAATCAAGAAGCTTAATTCAAAGAGGTAGTTCAGTTAATAAAATTAGAAACTATTTAATGACTAAGGGAATTAACGATCGTTACATTAAAGAAACTATAGATAAAATTAAAGAAGATAACTCAGATCAAGATTTTTTTTCAGGAATAAAAATTTGTAAAAAAAAGAGAATTGGACCAGCAAGGGTAGAGGATAATCGTGTATTATTTTACAAAAAGGATATTGCTTTACTAGCAAGAAATGGCTTTGATTTTGAAACTTCAAAAAGGATTATGGATATTGACCAGGCTGACTATATTAAAATAATTAGATTACTTTAATTTCTTTTCTTCCTCTTCAACAAGAGACTTAATTCTATGTCTAATAACATTTTTAACAAATACAAAAACTAATAAGCCAAAAATGGAAACAGACACTATAATTATCAAAATTATTCTTAATTGCTCATCCATTATAATATATTTTTGCTTTTTAAAATTAAACTTGGGTTTTTAAATTCAGATTTTCCATAGAGTATTTCATTGTAATTAAAATCAGTTACTTTGCCTCCTGAGTGCTCAAGGATTGCATGACCAGCTGCAATATCCCATTCACAAGCCCTTGGCTCAGCAACATACATATCAAATTCACCTGCAGCAATAACACAAAATTTTAGTGAGCTTTTCATCTTTTGAAAAGAACTTATCTTATATTTTTTGTGAATTTCTAAAATTTCAGGTTTAAGGTCCTTTGAATAACTTACTGCTGTATGTCCATCATAGTTTTTTTCTTTATTAATTAATGAAATTTCTTGGTTGTTAATTAATTCATAACTGTGAGATGGGCCGTAAGAGTAAAAAACTCTTTCCTTAGCAGGAACTGTTATGATCCCAATAGCAGGTCTTTTATCTAATATTAATGCTGCATTTAAAGTAAACTCATCACGGTTATTGATATAATCTCTAGTGCCATCAATTGGATCGATTAACCAAAAATTATTTAAATCAGTATCCATCTTGTGATTTGCACTCTCTTCTGAAACAATGGCAATATTTGGTGTTATCTCTTGAATCTTACTGGTTAAAATTTTATTTACTTCAATATCACCATTACTCACAGGGGTATTGTCAGACTTAATTTCTTTTTTTAAACCAAGCTCTCTTAAATCTAAAGCTACCTGACTTGCTTTATTAAAAGTTTCTATAAGCGAAAGGGTAATTTTCTTTTTTTCTTCAAGGTTCATTTGTATAATTTTTCTAATTGAATTATTTTTGAATTAATAACCTTTTTTCCAACATTTTCAAAATTTACAGTAACTTTACCATTAATTATTGATTGAACTTGTCCAGTTCCCCAATCTTTGTTATTAGGGTTAGTAACTTTGTCGCCTGGTTCATAATCTAAAATCATTAATTTACTTATAGTTAATATACTAATAAATATCATTAAATATGACAAAATTGAATTCTATTGGAATAGCTAAAGAACCAAAAGATACCCTAGTTGTTGTTGCAATGTCAGGAGGTGTGGATTCTTCAACAGTTGCAGCTATGATGAAAAATGAGGGATACAATGTCATTGGTATAACTTTAAAACTTTATAATGATAACAAAGAGACAGCTTCTACAAAACAATGTTGTGCAGGCCAAGATATCATGGATGCCAAAAGAGTAGCTGATAAATTAAAGATAGAACATAAAATTTTATATTATCAAAATAAATTTAAAGAAGGGGTTATTGATAATTTTATAGATAGTTATTTAAATGGAGAAACACCCATACCATGTGTGCAATGTAATAAGACAGTTAAATTTACAGATTTATTTGAAGAATCAAAAAGACTCAATGCTGATGCCTTAGTAACAGGACATTACGTTAAAAGTATTACTGAAAGAGATAATACAGATATGTATAGAGGCATTGATTTAAATAGAGATCAAAGTTATTTTTTATTTAATACTACAAAAGATCAGTTAAATTTTTTAAGATTTCCTTTGGGCAATCTTCTTAAAGATGAAACTAGAAATATTGCAAGAGAGCTCGATCTTAATGTTGCAGATAAACCTGATAGTCAAGATATTTGCTTTGTTCCAAATGGAGACTACGCTTCAGTTATAGAAAAGTTTAGACCAAACTCTTTTAGTAAAGGTAACATTAAAAATATGAATGGCGAAGTGATAGGTGTTCATGACGGCATTATCAATTATACAATTGGTCAAAGAAAAGGAATTGGAGTTTCTGATAAGAATCCATTGTATGTCGTAAAGATTATTGCAGATAAAAATGAAATTATTGTTGGTGTTAAAGAACACCTTGTTAAAACAAAAATAAATTTAAAGGATTTAAATATTATTACAAATGATCAAAATGATTTTCAAAAGGAATTATTTGTAAAAGTAAGGTCTACTGGAAGATTGATTAAAGCTAAAATAGATATCACAAATACTTCAGCGAACGTTAATCTGTTAGAAGAAGAGCATGGAATAGCTCCAGGACAAGCGTGTGTTTTTTACTCAAAAAACATTAATGGATATAAAGTCCTTGGTGGTGGTTGGATTAAAAATGATATTTAGTAGGATTTGATAATACTAGAGAAAATTATTAAGATATTATTTGTTCTTAGCTTTTCTCTTAGCTCTTCTTTTTTTTGAGCCCTGTTTTCTTCGACCTCTATGTTTTTTTGGGTAACCCATGTTTTCCTGTATAATTTTATTGACGTTCAACCGAGGATATAGCATCCTAGTAACAACTTATCAAATTTTTTATGACCAAATCATTTAAGACTTTTCTTAAACATACAGCAAAAGATTACCATAATCAGTCAGTTAACCCTCCTGTAGTAAGAGCGTCGACTATTATTTTCAAATCTATGCAGGATATCAGGAAAATGCAGGATAAAGCCAAAAAAGACCCAACAGGTGGTCATTTTGACTATGGAAGGCAAGGCACCTCTACAACTCATATTCTTTCAAAAATATTGAAAGAAATGGAAGAATGTTACCATGTATTCCTAACCCCAACTGGGTTTGGTTCTGTTTTTTTAGCAATTTTTAGTATTGTTAGACCAGGAGATGAAATTATTGTTGCTGATCCAACATATTCACCAACAAGACTATTAACACAGGATTTTTTAAAAGAGTTTAATATTAAAACAACTTTTTATAATCCTCATGATTTAAAAACTTTAGAAAAAAACATTACAAAAAAAACAAAATTAATATTTGTTGAAAACCCTGGGAGTAATTCATTTGAATTTCAGGATTTGGGTAAAATAATTTCTATTGCTAAAAAGAATAAAATTTATTCTGCTATAGATAATACTTGGGGTACTCCATATTTTCTTAAACCAATTCCATTGGGTTTTGATATGTCAATTGTATCTGCAACTAAATATTATTCAGGACATTCAGATGTTATGGGTGGTAGCCTTGCTGTTAATAAAAAAGTTTTTAAAGATGTTGATAAGACAAATAAGATCACTGGTTTAAGACTAGGTCCAGATGATGCTTACTTAATAACACGAGGGTTAAGAACTCTTGATGTTCGATTAGACAAACATGAGAAGAGTTCAAAAGCAGTAGCTGAATTTTTATCTAATTATAAAAATATAAAACTTTTATATCCACATAAAAAAGATTCATTTAATTTCAGGATGTGGAAAAAGTATTATTCTGGTTCATCAGGCCTAATGGGTCTTAAGATAAAATCAAAAAATAAAAATTCTGTAATTAAATTTGTTAACTCTTTAAAATTATTTGGCTACGGATATAGTTGGGGAGGATTTGAAAGTTTAGCTTTGTATCAAGATAAAAGAGAACAAGGAAACCGACAATTTTTAAAATTACCTAAAGATGAGCACCTTGTAAGATTACATATAGGTTTAGAAGATCCTAAGGATTTGATTGAAGATTTAAGGAAATCCCTTAAATTTATCAAATGAGCTCTGAAAAATTCATCAAAAATAAATCAACATTAGTAACGTTAATTACAGCCTGCTTAATTGTAATTATATCTCTTGGTATAAGACAAACTTTTGGAATGTTTTATTTAGATTTCGAGTTAGATTTAGGAATTACATTAAGACAATTTAGTTTTGCAATAGGGTTGCAAATGTTTATGTGGGGCTTATTTGGTCCATTGTTTGGAATTGTTACTGATAAGTATGGTGGTCATATTGCTGTATTTATAGGTTTTATATTTTATCTCTTGGGTATTATACTTTTGTATTCTGGCTTTAATAAAGATTTTTATTTTATTATAAATATGGGAATTTTAATCGGCATTGGTCTTGGAGCTACTGCTGTTAGTATTCCAGTATCTGTAGTATCAAAACATTTTCCATCGTCTAATAGAACAATAGCAACTGGAATAGTTACAGCAGCTGGTTCATTTGGGTATTTTGTCTCTCCATTATTTACTAGAATGTCTTTAGCTGAATATGGCTGGTCAAATACTTTATTATTTTTTTCTATTTTTCTTGTTGTTGGTTTATTTTTAGCTTTTTTATTAACTACACCTAAAAATGTGGTTGGTGGAATAATTGAAGACAAACAAACAGCAGGGGAAGCAATTAAAGAAGCTTTTAAAAATAAGAGTTTCATTTATCTGACATTAGGTTTCTTTGTATGTGGTTGGCATATAACTTTAATTGCAACCCATATCCCTGCTTATTTAAATGATAGAGGCTTACCAGATTGGTATGCAGCAACACTTTTATCAATGATTGGTTTATTTAATATTTTTGGAACACTTACATCGGGATATCTTTCAATCAAGTTTCCAAAGAAATTAATTCTTAGTTCCATATATTTAATGAGAGGGGTTGTAATAGCATTATTTATATTTCTCCCACCTAGTCCAACTTTAGCGGTATTATTTGGAGTTACTTTTGGTTTCTTATGGTTGGCAACAGTACCGCCAACTGCAGGAATAGTTTCCTCTATATTTGGAACAAAATATATGGGCTTACTCTATGGAATTGTTTTTTTAAGTCACCAAGTAGGTTCATTTTTTGGTGCCTATCTTGGTGGTGTATTTAAAGAGGTTTATGGATCTTATGATTATGCATGGTACGTTTCTATCGCATTATCAATTTTTGCTGGTTTGATACATTTACCAATAATCGAAAAAAAAGTTAAACGATTACAAACAGTTTAAAAAATTGACTAAATTAGATCATTTAAAAGAAATAACCGAATCAAAAAAACCTTTTATTATTTATAAATCAGATAAAGGCTTTGACCTTTTTACAAATTTTTCAAAAAAAATCATTTTAACAAATAAAAATATTCAAAATTTTATCAACAATGTGAGTAAAAATAAATCTAAAAGAAAGGATACTGATTTATTTATAGGTTTTTTTGGATATGAAATTTTAAATAATTTAATAGGAGTTAAGATTAAGAAGCAAAATTCTTTAAAATTTCCTAAAGGAATATTTTATAAACCAGAAAAAAGAATAAAACTTCCTACCAGGCTTAATTATAAACCAATAAAACCAATAAAATTTAATAAGAATTTTAAAGTTAATTTAAACGAAGATTCTTATTCAAATATTTTTAATAAATTTAAGAAAAAAATTAAATCTGGTGAAACATATCAAATAAAGATTTGTACAAAATATAAAAATGCTACACAAATAGATGCTCTAGACTTTTTTTGTAGACTTACAAAAACCAATATAGCTCCAGAAGCTTTTATGATTAAAGATAAAAACTACTCAATAATAAGTTGCTCACCTGAAAATTTGATAACAAAAAAAAATAATTTCATAACAACAAAGCCCATAGCAGGCACTTTAAAAAAAACTAAAAAACTAAACAAAACTAAAGCGTTATCATTTTTCAAAAAAAATATTAAAGAAACTAAAGAACATAATATGATAGTTGACATGGAAAGAAGTGACTTATCAAAAGTTTGTAGACCAGGTTCTGTAAAAATTATCAAAAAGAAAACAGTTGAAGAGTATAGAGATCTCTATCACTATGTAAGCTTGATAGGTGGCAAACTGAAGAAAAAAGTCTCATCATTAGACATTATTAAGGCAATGATGCCTGGTGGTTCTGTCATTGGTTGCCCTAAAATCAGTACGCTTAACCTCCTTAACACTCAAGAAAAAGAAGGAAGAAATATTTATACTGGAAGCTTTGGATATATTAATTTTAATGGAGATATGAGGTTTAATATTATTATTAGGTCTGTTTTAAATTATCAAAATTATTCAGAAATTTCAGTTGCATCTGGTGTTGTGATAGATAGCAATGCAAAACACGAGTTCAACGAAAATTATATTAAAGCCAAAGCATTAATGGATCTTTATAAATGATTTATATTATTGATCATAAAGACTCATTCACTCATAACGTAGTGCATCAATTCGAAAATTTTGATGATGTTTATTGTGATAACTTTAATGATATCAAACAGAGTAAGCTTAATAAAGCTAAGGTAGTTGTCTTTTCACCAGGCCCAGGGTCACCAAAAGACTACCCCAATACCTCAAAGATTTATAAGGAACTTAAGGGAAAAAAAAAGATTATTGGAATTTGTCTTGGTTTCCAACAAATTTTATACTGTGAAAGAGGTAAGATTGTCCAGCAAAATAAGATTTATCATGGATATCAATCAAAAATTAAAGTTACTGGTAATAATTCATTATTTAAAAAAAATCAAAAGTTCACAGTGGGTAGGTATCACTCACTTAAATTGCAAGAACCGTTTGCTGCAAAAAATTTTGAAATTACCATGAGGTGTGATATTTCACATACTGCAATGGCAATAGAAAACAATATAGACAAGATATATGGATTTCAATTTCATCCAGAATCTTTTTTAACTGAAAATGGTAACTTACTTATTAAAAAAATCCTATCAGCATAAAACACTCAAAGAAATTAATTTTAAAGATCTTTGGGGTGACAAAGGTGTGTTCACTACAATGAGGATTTTAGGTAAACCAACTAAAATTATTTTTTTTAAAGAACATATTAAAAATTTAATTAAATCATTAAAAATTTATAAATTAGATAAAGTAAATATTAAAAAAGATATTCTTAAGTTGATTAAATTAAATATTGATAAAACCAAATCTTATAATCACCTTCTTAGAGTTGCTATAAATAATGAAATGATCTCTATTTCTTTGAGAGATAGAAAAACTCCTAAGTTAGAATTTGATTTAAAATTAATTAATCACAAAAGAATTGATCCAGAACTTAAAAATTTAAAATATAATCTAATATTAAAGCACTTATCCAAAATGGATAATACTAGCTCAGATGTAGGTTTATGCTTTAAAAAAAAGATATTAGAAAGCGGAACTTCAAATTTCTTTTTTATAAAAGAGAATAAAGTATTCTCTCCTTCAGCACATATTTATAGAGGTGTTACTTATAGTTTTTTTAAAAAAAAATTAGGTAAAATTATTAACAAAGAGATATTGCTTAACTCTTTAAATGATTATGATGAAATTTTACTTATAGGTTCTGGAAAAGCAGTAACTTCTGTTAAAACCATCAAAGAGATCAATTGGAAAAGAAAAGGTTTAAAATATTATAAAATACTTTCTAATTTTTATAAAAAAGAAATTTCAAAGTGTCCTATTTATAGATAGAATTTAATTATGAGAGACCCAAATAATCCATGTTTATTTTGTAATATTAGAGAAAGTGACCTGGCTGATGAAAATACATTAGCTTACGCAAGCTATGACAGTTATCCAGTTTCTGAGTTGCACTGCTTGGTAATTCCAAAGCGTCATGTTAAGGATTATTTTGAATTAACTAATAACGAAGTCATTGCCTGCAATGATTTAATAAAAAAGATTAAAGAAGAAATTTTATTGAAAGATCCATCTGTTAAAGGTTTTAACATTGGATCAAATGTTGGAAAGATTGCTGGGCAATCAATTTTACATTGCCATATTCATGTAATTCCACGAAGAGTAGGTGATGTTGAAAATCCACAAGGTGGTGTAAGGTCAGTTATCCCTTTAAAACAACACTATAAGCGTAAAGTATAAGTTGTATTTTTTAATGACAAATATAGCACCTAATAACGGTTGATCTATCATTTCAACTATATTAAAAACTTCGAAACAAGATTCAACAAAATAGTAATAAAGGGTAATATTCTATATGATGTCAATTAGTCCATTTTCTGTATTAGCAGAATCAATTTCATCTTCTGTAATTCAAGGTTTTATTTTAGCAATGTTAGCTTTAATCGTTATTGGAACAGTTGTTCAAATGATACATCATAAAAATGTTACTTATTTTTTCAATAACGCCAAAAAAGCAAAATTAGCTGCTGAAAGAGAGCTTGGTATTGGAGAAAAAACATCAGTTATTTTAAAAACTGTAGTTCATGATATTGCAACTACTGCAGAGTTAGGTGCTGGTAAAAGAAGAGTTGCCCATGTTATGGGAATGTATGGAACTATTTTATTTTGGGTTGCATCAGTCGTATTAGTTTTTGGTTACACAGGAACGGGAATTGCTGCACCAGCAATTTGGCCTATAGTTTGGCATGTTGGAGCAATAATGACTTGTGTTGGTGGATACTGGTTTTGGTTATTTTTAAGAGTGGATGTATTAGCAGAAGCTCATCCATGGTACAGAATTATTAAAGCAGACTTATTTGTTCTAGCACTTCTTGCATGCGCAACCACTGGACTTGCTTGGTCTTATTTTCAATCTTCAGGATCAACTGGATTAGGATATTTATTTTTAGTTTTATTTATTACCTCAAACATTGTTTTATTTGGGGGAGTTTATTGGTCAAAATTTGCACACATGATTTACAAACCTGGTGCAGCAATCCAAAAAAACTTAGCAGAAGCAGATGGTTCAAGAGACAATCTTCCTCCATTAGCTGATGCACCAAAACAATTTGGATTAGGAATTAAAAGAGAACAACCAAAACATTATTAAATTGAAAGGGTAATATAATATGTCAACTTTTGTATACATGACGAGATGTGATGGATGTGGTCACTGTGTGGATATTTGTCCATCAGATATCATGCACATAGATGAGAATATTAGAAGAGCAGTTAACATAGAACCAAATTTTTGTTGGGAATGTTACTCTTGTGTTAAAGCTTGTCCTAATCATGCAATTGATGTTCGTGGTTATGCAGACTTTGCTCCTATGGGTCACAGTGTTAGAGTTAGACGAGAAGAAGAAAAAGGAACTATCTCTTGGAAAGTTAAATTTAGAAATGGAACTACAAAAGATTTTGTATCTCCAATTACAACAAAGCCTTGGGGTAAATTTATTCCAAAATTAGCTGAAGGTGAAAAGCCAGACGAAGGTGAGATTAACTCTCAAATGCTTTATACTGAACCTAATGGTTTAAATATTGATGGTAAATTACCCTCTATACCAAAAGATACCTTTAAAAAAGGAGTTTACTATTAATGGCTAAACATAAAACACATTTTGAGGATTGTGATGTTCTAGTTGTTGGTGGTGGTATGGCTGGAACTGGTGCTACTTTTGAAGCGAGACACTGGGGGAGAGACATGAAAATTATTTGTGTTGAGAAAGCTAATATAGACAGAAGTGGAGCAGTTGCTCAAGGTCTGTACGCAATTAACTGTTACATGGGTATGCAGTGGGGTGAAAACCAACCTGAAGATCACGTAAGATATGCGCGTAATGATTTAATGGGAATGGTAAGAGAAGATTTAGGTTATGACATGGCTCGTCACGTTGATTCAACTGTTCATATGTTTGATGAATGGGGTTTACCAATGATGAAAAATGAAAAAACAGGTCGTTACCTTAGAGAAGGTAAATGGCAGATCATGATTCATGGTGAAAGTTACAAGCCAATCGTTGCAGAGGCTGCAAAAAAATCAGCTGACAAAATTTATAATAGAATAATGATTACTCATCTTTTAATGGATGAGGCTCAAGAAAATAGAGTAGGTGGAGCTGTTGGTTTTAATATGAGAACAGGAGACTACCATGTATTTAGATCAAAAACTGTAATTGTTGCAGCAGGTGGAGCATCACATATATTTAAGCCACGAGCAGTTGGTGAGGGAATGGGAAGAACTTGGTATGCGCCATGGAGCAATGGTTCTGCCTATGCATTACCTATTGCTGTTGGAGCTAAAATGACACAAATGGAAAATAGAATTGTGTTATGTAGGTTTAAAGACGGTTATGGTCCTGTTGGAGCTTACTTCTTACATCTTAAAACTTACACTCAAAATGCTAACGGAGAAAATTATGAGAAGAAGTGGTATGATCAAACTAAAGAATTAGTTGGTGAGTATATTGATCACCACCCAACTCCTACTTGTTTGAGAAATCATGCATTTATTCAAGAAACTATTGCAGGTGGTGGACCAATTCATATGGTTACTACTGAAGCCTTTCAAGACCCACATTTAGAAACAGTTGGTTGGGAAAATTTTTTAGGTATGACTGTTGGACAAGCTGTTGTTTGGGCTTCTCAAAATATTGATCCTAAATATACAAATCCTGAATTAACTACATCTGAGCCATATGTTATGGGTTCTCATGCAACATGTTCTGGAGCTTGGGTTAGTGGTCCTGAAGATTTATCTCCACCAGAGTATTTCTGGGGTTATAATAGAATGCTAACTATTGATGGACTTTTCGGTGCTGGTGATACTGTCGGTGGAAGTGCTCATAAATTTTCATCTGGATCATTTACTGAAGGTCGTTTAGCTGCAAAAGCTGCAGTTAAATATATTGAAGACAAAAAAGCTGAAGGTATTAATGTTACAGACAAGCAATGTGAAGACTTTAAAGTTGCTATATTTAAACCGCTTGAGACGTATCAAGTAGCTCAAAATGAAATTACTGGTGGAACAGTTTCACCTAGTTATATTTCTCCAATTCAAGGACTTCAACGTTTGCAGAGAATTATGGATGAGTATGTTGGGGGAATTGCCACTAACTACATGACAAATGGTAATATGCTTAAAAGAGCTTTGGAGCTTTTGGCCTGGTTAGAGGAAGATTTAGAAAAAGTTGGAGCAGAAGATTTACACCAACTTATGAGAGCCTGGGAGTTAAAACACAGAGCTTTAACTTCTCAGTGTGTAACTGAACATACTATGTTTCGTGAAGAAACACGTTGGCCTGGTTACTATTACAGAGGTGACCATATGAAACTAGATGATGACAATTGGCATTGCTTAACAGTTTCTAGACGTGATCCAAAAACTGGAAAATTTTCATTAGAAAAAGTGCCGGTTTACCACATGGTTGACGAGAACGAGAAGAGAAAAGCTTCTTAAAAAAATTAAACTTAAAATTATGAATCTTTTAGAGAAATCTGATGATGAGATTGTAGCAATTGCTAACCCTATTTGGGATAATCTTGTCAAAACCTCAAATATGAAAGATTATGGTGGATTTACCAAAGATTTTGGAACTCAAATGTTGTTTGGAGCTAATGAAGTAGAGCTTGGAAAGCAGTGGGCTAACAACAAGTTATTAACTAGTTTATCTGAAGATTATAAAGCTTTTGGATGTTTAAGACGAGGTATGAATATTACTGTCTTATTCAAGCAAAAGAGTAAAGAAATAGAGGGAGAATTTCTTGGGAGATTAGTTCTTGGAGTTGAAGGTGAGGATGTCAAAGTCTTTGGAGCAACCATCTACTAATAAAAAATTATTTTAGACAAACTATTTATTTGACAAATAATTAACTGGGTGTATTGACGGTTGTAATGTCAATTTCCAACATAAAAGTATTAAATAAAATTTCAGATTTTAAAGCAACTATTATCAAAACAGGTATATTTGTTAGTCTAGCTGTTTATTGGGGTGTTATACTACTTGGAACTTTTATCACATTTGGTTAAGTTGTTTTTTAACAACTGTTAATTTTTATGGATGTATTTTTACCAATAGCTCAAGTATTTGTTAACCCTATTGAAATACTTTTATTGAGTGCGATCGTTGGAGTACTCTCAGGTTTATTTGGTGTTGGTGGTGGTTTTTTAATGACACCTTTCTTAATTTTTTTAGGCGTACCACCCGCATATGCTGTCGCAAATGAAGCTAACAATATTCTTGCAACGTCAGTATCAGGATCAACAACTCATTATTTAAAAAATACCTTAGATTATAAAATGGGTCTTATGATTGTTATTGGTGGAATAGTTGGTACCGCATTAGGTATTTATACTTTTACATATTTTAAAGGTATTGGAAAAATTGATACAGTTATTTCTTTAGCCTACATGTATATACTTGCAATAATTGGTACATTAATGTTAGTCGAAAGTCTTAGAGAAATAGACAGAGCAAAAAGAAACCTTATAGTTAAAAAAAAATTACATGTTCATTATTGGATACATGGTCTTCCATTAAGAATGAGGTTTCCAAAATCAAAATTATACGAAAGTATATTTACCCCAATCATAATTGGTTTAGTTGTAGGATTTATTGCTGCTATAATGGGTATAGGAGGTGCTTTTATATTGGTACCTGCAATGATTTATATAATTAAAATGCCAACAAAATTAGTTCCAGGAACTTCTTTGTTTGTAACAATTTTTGTGAGTGTCATAGTTACTTTTTTACATTCATTTAATTTTGGTTCTATAGATTTAATGTTAGTAGTTATGTTGGTTATTGGGTCAATCATAGGAGTTCAAGTAGGACAAAAACTTGGTGAAAAAATTGATAGCTCTGGTTTAAAAGCATTACTGGCAATTTTATTATTAATAGTTGGAATAGCTATTGCTTATGAAACTTTTTTTGCTGAGCAAACTGAAAAAGAAATAATACAAGTATTAACTTCAGATTTAAATTTTTTCTCACTATTTATTTTAGAATTTTCAGAAGATATGCCATTTTTTTATGGATTATTTTCAATTATGTTTGCAATACTTTTAGGAGTAGGAGCTGCTCTTATTAGAAAATTTTTTTCAACCTTAAGAAAAAAATACGCTTTAAAGACAAAATAATTTATAAAAAAACTTTAAGAAAAGTTTCAAGACTTACGATACTAACTATCCCCACTGTCAGGGCAGCAATTAGACCTACAAGAAATGGTTTGTATCCCATGGATTTTAATTCATTCAAATTAATAGATATACCAACTGCAGCCATAGCCATTGTAAGGAAGACAGTAGCTAGACTTTTAACATAATCAATTAAAGTTTTCCAAAATTCATAATTACCACTTTCTAATGTAAATATTTGATCTCCAATGTTTCTCACAACTATCATCCCAATAAAACCAAGCACAAAGTAAGGAAAAATACTAAATATTGAGTAGTTTTTATCTTTAACCTTGCCCCTATTAAATAAAAAACCAAATAGTGGGACCATGATTACTAAAAATGTATTTCTTATAAGCTTTGTAACTGTAGCTACGTTTAGAGTTTCAGGGCTATTAAATTGTTGGTCATAAATTAACCCAGCTGCTGCTACTTGTGAAGTTTCATGAATAGCTGTTCCTAAAAATAAGCCTGCCATTATAGGCTCTCCATAAAAATACCATTCTGCAAAATAAGGATAAACAAGCATAGCTATAACACCGAATAAAGTAATATTTGCTATTGCATAAGCAACCTCAGTTTTTTTTGCTTCTATAACAGGTGCCATTGCTACTATCGCTGTTGCACCACAAACACTTGTACCTATAGCTATAAGATAAGACATTTTTGATGAGATTGGCACTTTCTTTATCAATAGTTTAATAAGAATAAGAACACTTAATATACATACAATAATCAAAGGAATTGCAACTGTTCCAAATTTAAGAAAATCACCAAAACCTAATCTTATACCTAAAAAAATTATTCCTAATTTTAAGATATATTTTTGAGTAAAATCTAAACCAACCATCATTCCTGGTCTTGGTGTAAATGCATTACCCATAATAATTCCAAGTAATATTGCAATCATTACTGTTGAGATTGGACTTTTAGGAGTTCCAAATAACTCGATACCAATTACATTATTTATCCCTTGTGAAAACAAGCAAAATACTAAAGCAAGTGTTACTCCAGGAAAAATATTAACAATTTTTTGAAATCTCATAGATAAAAAGTAAAAGGTCTTTAGAATTAAGCACTTCTATAAAGCTTCGTCATTACAAACTCTTTATGTCCTAAACTTTCTGCACATGTTAATCTACCATTTGCTACCCTAATCATAGATTTGATTAATTCATCACCTGCTTGAGACATTGTCATTTCACGTGATAATATTTTTGATACATCACAATCAATATGCTCACCCATACCTTTTACAGTTAGCGGGTTAGCGGTTAATTTTACAACTGGCTCAATAGGGTTACCTACAATATTACCTTGGCCTGTTGGAAATAAGTGAATATTAAATCCAGCTGCTGCTTGAAGTGTAATACACTCAGCTGCTGCAGAAGAAGTATCCATAAAGTATAAGCCTTTTCCCTTAGTAGGTTCTTCAGCTGGTTCTAAAACATCAATAAATTTACAATTTCCAATTTTTTGAAAGTTTCCAAATGCTTTTTCTTCAATAGTTGTTAACCCACCAGCAATATTGCCTGCTGTTGGTTGACTATCAGAAAGATCATCAGTTGCTTCTTTTAAAATAAAATCGTTATAATCACTCCAAGTTTTCATGAATTTTTCCGAAGCTTCAGGTGTTGCACCACGTGTTGCACAAACTTTTTCAGCACCAGTTAACTCAGATGTTTCACCGAAACATAAATGTACTCCTAATGGCTCTAATTTATCCATCAAGTTCCCAACTGTAGGGTTAGCAGCAAGACCTGACGTTGTATCAGATTCTCCACATTTAACTGAAATCCATAAATCGCTTAAAGGACACTCTTCTCTTTGTTTTTCAGAAGCCCACATTGCAAATTCTTGAGCTTTTTTAGAAGCCTTCATGATTGTTCCAATGTCACCAGTTCTTTCAATGTGAAATCCTTCAACTGGTTTTCCAGTTTTAGCAATTTCATCAACAATTCTTTTTGTCCATTTAGGCTCAATTCCAATAACAATTACAGCAGCTACGTTAGGATTTTTTCCAGTCCCAATCATTGTTCTAAAGTGTAAATCTAAGTCAGCACCAAATTGAAGTCTTCCATAAGAGTGAGGAAGTGCCATTGTACCTTTAATATTATTTGCTACAGCTTCAGCACAAGCATTTGAGATATCATCTACAGGTAAGATAATCACATGATTTCTAGTACCAACTCTGCCATTTTCTCTTTTATAACCTAAAAAACTTTTTGGAATTTCCATATTTTTTACCACTTCTTAGTTTTTACATTATGAACATGAACATGTTCACCTTTTTTGATTGATTTAACTACTTTTCCAATGTCGTGACCATATTTCAAAATAGTATCACCCTCATTAAGGTCAACCATTGCAATTTTATGTCCTAATTGAATTTCATCTACTGATTGAATTTGAACTGTTTTATCATTCTCCATAATCCAGCATGCACAGTCTTGTTTTGGTGTAATTTTATCAATAACAACCACACCTACGTTGTCTTTCTCGTCATGAATAATAATGTCTGTAGTCATAATTGTGTCGATTTGTTTGTTTGAAATTTTTTAATTCTTATATATTAATCTTTAAAATTAACAATTTATTTATAGATTTTTTTAACAACTTAAGCAGAAAGGCTCAATTATTATGACTAAAATGACAACAGAAGAAGCTTTTGTAAAAGTTTTACAAATGCACGGAATTGAACACGCATTTGGAATAATTGGTTCAGCTTTTATGCCTATTTCAGATATTTTTCCTGATGCGGGAATTACTTTTTGGGATGTTGCTCATGAAACTAACGGTGGATTAATTGCAGATGGTTACACAAGATCTACTGGTAAAATGTCAATGGTTATTGCACAAAATGGTCCTGGGATTACTGGTCTTGTTACACCAATTAAAACTGCATACTGGAATCACACACCGTTACTTTTAGTTTCACCACAAGCTGCAAATAAAACTATGGGCCAAGGTGGTTTTCAAGAAGTAGAACAAATGAATTTATTTAAAGATATGGTTTGCTATCAAGAAGAAGTTAGAGACCCTTCAAGAATGGCTGAAGTATTAAATAGAGTGATTGAAAAAGCAATTAGAGGATCAGCTCCAGCACAAATAAATGTTCCAAGAGATTATTGGACACAAGTTATTGATATTGATCTTCCTCCAATTGTAAGATTAGAAAAACAAGCAGGTGGTGTTGAAGCAATTAAAAAAGCAGCAGACTTATTATCAAACGCTAAATTTCCAGTAATATTATCTGGTGCAGGTGTTGTTATAGGTGGAGCGATTGAAGATTGTAAAAAATTAGCTGAAAAACTAGATGCCCCAGTTTGTTCTGGATATCAACATAATGATAGTTTTCCTGGAAGTCACCCATTAGCTGCTGGACCATTAGGGTATAATGGATCAAAAGCTGGAATGGAATTAATTAGTAAAGCAGATGTTGTTCTTGCACTTGGTACAAGATTAAATCCTTTCTCAACTTTACCAGGTTATGGGATGGATTATTGGCCAAAAGATGCAAGTATAATTCAAGTTGATATGAACTCAGATAGAATTGGTTTAACTAAAAAAGTATCAGTTGGTATATGTGGAGATGCAAAATTAGTAGCTCAACAAATTTTATCTCAACTCTCTCCAACGGCAGGAGATATTAATAGAGAAGAGAGAAAAAATACAATTCACCAAACTAAATCTGCTTGGTTACAAGAGTTATCAAGTTTAGACCACGAAGATGATGATGAGGGTACAGTTTGGAATGCTGAAGCTAGAAAAAGAGATGCAGATAGAATGTCACCTAGAGAAGCTTGGAGAGGAATTCAAGCAGGAATGCCTGATGATGTAATTATATCGAGTGATATTGGAAATAACTGTGCAATTGGAAATGCTTATCCTACATTTGAAAAAGGTAGAAAATATTTAGCACCGGGATTATTTGGTCCATGTGGTTATGGTTTTCCATCAATTCTTGGAGCAAAAATTGGATGTCCTGATACACCAGTAATAGGTTTTGCAGGAGATGGTGCATTTGGAATCAGTATGAACGAAATGAGTTCTGTAGCGAGACCAGAATGGCCAGCAATTTCAATGGTAATTTTCAGAAATTATCAGTGGGGAGCGGAAAAAAGAAATACAACCTTATGGTATGATGATAATTTTATTGGAACAGAACTTGATCCTAATTTAAGTTATGCAAAAGTTGCTGATGCTTGTGGATTAAAAGGCGTTACAGTTCGTACAATGGAAGAGACTACAGCTGCTATTAAACAGTCTTGTGAAGATCAAAAGAAAGGAATTACAACATTTATTGAAGTAATTCTAAACCAAGAACTGGGTGAGCCTTTCAGAAGAGATGCAATGAAAAAACCAGTAAAAATTGCAGGAATTAATAAAAATGACATGAAAAAACAACCTTCGTTAAATACTTAAGAATTTTTATTTAACTAAGTTTTTTTCTGAGTTTTGTAGCATTTTATCAAGGAGAGTATTAAAATTTACAATTTCTTCGTTAGTTAGGTTTTCCGACAATTTTTTATATCTTCTCATCTTGATATTTTGCAGCTCATTGAAAATTTTTTTTCCCTTTAATGTGAGTTTAAAATAATGCCTTCTTTTATCTGAAGGAAAATTAATTTTTTTGATTAATTTTAATTCAATTAGTTTTTTACTTGCTCTACTAATAAATCCTTTATCCATCCAGTGAACAGTTGTCAGATC
>CAJQSY010000013.1:0-12356 GCA_905616605.1 uncultured Candidatus Pelagibacter sp. | reverse complement strand
AAACCATAAATAGATGCATTTTGGCGGTCCCTGGGGGAATCGAACCCCCCTTTGCAGGATGAAAACCAGCTGTCCTAACCGATAGACGAAGGGACCATGTTGAGATCTTTTATTTTAAAAGTCATTATTTATCAAGCCTAATTAAGTTATAGGATAAGGTCTCTAATAGTTAATTGAAGAGTTTTTTTATTATTCCAGATATTTTCATTGATTTGACCTATTACATTAATGTTATTTATATAACTCATTAAGTGTTCGCCAATCTTAGTATTAATAGAATTGAACGATATTGATTTAATTGAAAATCCTGTATTTGATTTTAATATTACAGATATATGCTTGTTATTTATTACTAGTGGTTTAATGATTCTTAGATTTCTTAACATAAATGTTGGCACTGAGTTTCCCGTACCGAAAGGTTCTAGTTTCTTTATATCATTATAAAAATCTCGATTAAATGCTAATGGCGAAACTTCTGTTTCATATGAAAATATATTATTATTTACAGTATTAGATTTTAAAAAATCTTCCAATATATAATTTTCAAAATTTTTAAGGTTTGCTTTATTTAGGGTAAATCCTGCAGCCATATTGTGACCACCACCTTTTAAAATTATACCTTGATCTAGTGAATTTTTAATTACACGACCAATATTGTAATTATAAATTGATCTCGCTGATCCTTTTAATAAATCATTAGATGCAGTAATAACAATGGAAGGTTTATTAAAATAATCCTTTAATCTTGCTGCAATAATTCCAATTAAACCTTCGTTTATATTTGGATTATAATAAATAATTACTTCTTTATTTTCTTTTTCAATTTTTTGAAAATTAATTTCATTTAAAACTAAGCTTTCAATTTCTTTTCTCTTATTATTTAATTTAATCAAATTAATAGATCTCTCTTTGATAACTTGATCATTATTAGAAGATAATAATTCTGTAGCATATTGAGACTTACCCAACCTTCCTCCAGCATTCAATATAGGACCAATTAAATAACCTAAATCATTAATATTAATTTTATTTTTTTTTTCATTTAATTCAAACAAAGTATTCAGAGGTAAATTTTTTGTTATATCAAAGTTTTTAAGTGCATTTAATGCAATTAATCTATTAAGCTTTCTTAAAGGCATAACATCACACACTGTAGCTAACAAAACATATATCAAATAATCAGATATATTTATTTCACTTTTAATTTCTTTAATTAGTAAATCTAAAAAAAAATAAGAAAGCGAGGTTGCACATAAATAATCATATTCTTTATAACCATTGTCTTTTTTTGGGTTTATTATTGAGTTTGCATTTGGAAATGGCTTATTAATTTCATGATGATCAATGATTAATGATTTTATTTTATTTTTATTTAAAAAATCTATTGCTTCATTTGAAGTAGATCCGCAATCAACCATTATAATCAATTTAGGCTTTTCTAAAATCAGTTTTTGGAATAGTTTTTTGGTAGCACCATACCCATCCTTTTCCCTGTCTGGTATATAATAAAAATAAGAGTGATTTATACTTTCTAAAAATTTAACAAATAATGATGAAGCGGCAGACCCATCCACATCATAATCACCTAGAATACATATTTTTTCGTTGTTATTGATGCAATTAATAACAAGTTTAATAGATTGATTGAAATCTTCATTATTTAAAAAAACATTGTTTAAATCTAAATCTGTATTGATTGTTGCAATTTCATCAACTTCAAATTTTCTTGAAATAATTAGTCTAGATAAAATGTCACTAAAATTATAATCTTGTTTTAATTTATCAACTAAATTTTGATTAATTTTTTTTTGTTCCCACCTCTTACCAGAAACAGAAATCATTCTTCAATAAGATTTGTTCTTTTTATTGTTTTTTTAAATTTTAAACTTTTGTGTGTAACCAATGTTTCGGTAGTATATTCATTATTATTTATTACTACACCATTCAACATCTCACTTGAGGTAATTCCTGTTGAACAAAATATAGAGTCCCCTTTTATAATTTCATTTAACTCGTATTTTCTATTTAAATCACTTATTCCCATTTTTTTTGCATCTTTAATATCTTTGTCGTTATCAAATATAAATCTTCCTTGAAAATGGCAGTCAAAAGCATCAAGAGCTGATGCTGCTAAAACTCCTTCTGGACCACCTCCTATACCTAAAAATATATCAACATTATATTTTGGATTTGTCACATATAATGCACCAAGAACATCACCATCAGTAATTAATTTAATATTAATATTTAGTTGTATTAGTTCATCTATTATCTTTTTATGTCTTGGCCTATCCAATACACATGCTGTGAGTGATGATATATCTTTGTTTAGAAAATCAGCCAGATTTGAAACATTTTTTTTTAATGTAAAATCTAGATCTACTAATCCCTTCTGAATTGGTCCCGTTGCAATTTTATCCATATATGTTTCTGGTGCATTAAAAAGATTTCCTTTTTCAGCAATAGCAATAACAGAAGTTGCACCAGGTAAATTATTTGCTGCAAAATTTGTTCCTTCTAAAGGATCAACAGCAATATCAAAATATGGACCGTTTTTATTTCCAAGTTTTTCACCGGTATAAAGCATTGGAGCTTCATCAAGTGAACCCTCTCCAATAACAACTTCACCATTCATGTCTATTTTATTTAATTCAAACCTCATTGAATCAACAGCTGCTTGATCTGCTGCGATTTTGTCTTTTTTTCCAACCAAATAAAATGATGCTAAAGCTGCCTTTTCAGAAACTTTTATGATTTGATCAACATATTTTTTATCAATAGACATCAATCTTTTTGAATAACTATTTCAGTAGAATTTATTACACTCTCAAATTCTCTTAGACGTTTATAGACACTTGCTAATTCTATAATGGTAGGCCAAGCTTTTAATAGGTATTGCATAGAACCTTCAACTCTTCCAAAAGCTCTTATAATTTGCTGCATAACACCTAATGTTACCACACCTGCTACAATAGCTGGAGCTAAAAAAACATAAGCTGATAATACATTTGCTTGTAAGTAAGCCATACGACCAATATTAAAATATAAATACCTTGTATAGCTTAAAAAGTGAATTGAACGAACGTCATCAAATAATTCATTTATTGTTTTAGGTCTAACATTACCATCATCTTCAGCTACTACTAATATCTTTCTGTATGCAGCCTCTTTTTTTTGTAGATCATATTCCACTCCAACTAAACGCAATATCCAACCTAATCCTATCAAGAATGCTGTTCCGCCCAATGTCCAAAGTAATGCACCAGTTATCAATCCATATTGCCAATCACCAAAAAAGAAGATTGGAATACCAATTGATAGCCCTAATAAAATTGGAGTAAATTGTATTAATACCATTACCGATTCAATAAAACTTGTACCTAGAGATTCCATAATACGGGTAAACTTAATTGTATCTTCTTGAACTCTTTGTGAGGCACCTTCTATTTTACGAGCTCTATCATAAACAGAATGATACCATTCCACCATCGCCGTTCTCCATCTAAACAAGAAGTGTGCTGTAAAAAAACTAATTACAACGTAAAGAGCTATATATATTCCAGCTAGTGTAATAAATGATGCTAAATTTGTCCAGTACTCTTCAATTGTAATAGCATTGGGTTTAGCAAGTGCTTTTTGAATCATATCGTAGAACACACCAAACCACTCATTTATTTTTACATCAATTTTTACTTGAACCCACAATGATGATAAAATTACAAAGGAACCTAACCAAGACCATAATTGCCATTTTTTTTTTGTAAAAAATTTAAACATATAGATTATTTAAGAAAGTTATCAGCGTATGATTTCTTAATTGTTTTTCTTTTTTTTGGTTCAATAATTTCAAAATCTATTTTATTTTTTTTTGCATATTCAGCTGCTAGTTCCTTAGTTGAAAATTCTAAATTTAATTCTGAAAGAGTATTAGTGCTTGTCTCCCAACCCATTAAAGGATTAATACCAGCATTTTCAGTTTCAAATTTGATAACCCATTTGTCTGATTTACCAAGGCCTGACTGCATGGAATTTTTTGTAGGAATATAAATTTTTGCTTTTTTCATAAATGGTCGGGGCGGCAGGATTTGAACCTGCGACCCTCTGGTCCCAAACCAGATGCGCTACCAGGCTGCGCTACGCCCCGACTTGTGATTGTTATAGCGTAAACACTTACTAAATCAACATTTAAGAAGTTATGAAAATAGGAATAAATGTAGTTTTATATAGATTGTTTTGGGGGCAGATTGGGGGCAAGACCAAAAATAAAACTCAATAAAAACAATACTAATAAATCTATCTATAATTATTTGGGGGCAGGATTGGGGGCAGGATTTAAATTTAATATCTTAGTAAAACTTTATCAGGATCCCCTGCTAACATTGGATCTTGTTGTCTGTTTTGAGTAAAGGCTTCTTGAGAAACATTATCTTTTAAATATGCAATCAACTCACCGTTAGTAATTTTCTTATCTTTGTTGTTATCCGCATTCCCCTCTAAACCTTTCATCAAATAATAACTAAACATTCCATGTTTTGCTTCTTCAATGCTGCCAGATGTTTGATCATAATTTGATGCAGTAAAGATTGTAAAATTATCAGGTGTATCTTGTTCATCTGCAACAATTCTAATAGGTCTTAGACTTGCAACCAACATTCTTTCATCTCTAGTTTGACCACTATAACAAGTGTCAAAGAACATCGTTACTGACTTGGGATTTACCTTGTTAATTAAAGATATTAATTCAACTCTAGAAATAGCCGTATCCTCTAATAAAGAAGACTCACCATCTTGAGGAAGTATATATAAATCCTCACCATTATCTGATGCAAGACCGTGACCAGCAAAGAAGATATGAATATCTTTACCACCTTTACCAGCAATCTTTGGTAACCATAATTTAAATGCCTTTAATGCTTGAGATCGTGTTGCTTTATCATCAATCAACATCTTAATATTAGAAGGTTTGATACCTAGGGCTCTTGTTGCATAGGTTCTAAAGGCTTGTGCGTCTCTATTAGCATACTTTGCATCTAGGTTTGTAAGGTTCTCATACTTTTCAATTCCAATAATGATGGCAATTTTATTATTATCAGTTTTAACTTTAATATTATTTGGTTTTAATTGCTCATAGACTTTAGCAACAGTACTCGATTGAAGATCAATTGTTACTTTAACAATTTTCTCAGATCTATTGTTCCACTTGTCTATTGCAACTATTTTAATCTCTTCAGTAGCATCAGAGTTTATACTAAATCTATCTAACTCAAATTTACCTTTTTTAACCTGAACTTGTCTTCCATCTATTGTTAGATATATCTGACTTTTATCCTTCACCTTGCCTTTTAAAGTATAAGCCTGACTATCAACAGTAATAGCTTCATCAATCTCTATTATTGGTGCTTCATTATCTTGATTAGTTTTCTTAGGTTTAAATTCTTCTTGTGTAGGTTCTTTCTTTGCAATTTGAGTCTCCTGGCTGTCTATAAATTTTTTAGCAAAATTTTTTACTTCCAATCTGCTCGATGAAAAAAAAGCAGTCATAACATCGCCTTTATTAGTGAAAGCTTGTCCAATACCAGGGCTAGTAGCAGTTTCTTGTGTCCATGAACCTTTTACTTTCTCCTTTGGACATTCTAAAGAAAAAGTTCCTTTAAAAGGTATCTTTTTATTTTTTGATTTTGTTATAATTTTACAAGTTCTTCCTGAGGAAGATGTTGTGGTGCCTTCAGTTGTTGTTCTATTTATAGATTCTGTTGAGCCCCAAAATTTTTCACCAGTAGTAGCATGTCCAAATACATAATAATCCCCTATAGGAGAATTTTCTATATTTTTCAAAATCTTATTGAATTCTTCTTGCTTAGGTTCTTCATAAGCAACCTTAACTATTTTCTTAGCCTTTTCAAATTCTTCATTGGTTAAAACACCTGAGTCTAAAAGATCTTTTAGTTCTTTTAGTTGAGAAACAATATCAGTGGATTGCGATTTTTTTTTTGTAATTTTCTTTGACTCTTTTTTCTTAGGTTTTACAGTTGGATCTTTATTAGCAATTAGATTTTTTTGTTTTAGTTGAGCTTTATAGTAACCATATTCACTTTGAAGAACTTCCCTCAAATATTTTGTATTTAAATCTAGTTCATTAAATTCTTTAACAATATTTCTAGCTATATTAAGTTTAAAAAAAGAGGAATTCCACACTGTTGAAGCTGCATTCATTCTATAACTTAAAATTTCATTAATATATTGATTGTCACTAATTTGAATATGATTATCACAACCAACAAGTTTGTTTTTATAATATGAGGACAAAAATACAGGTTCCATACCTAGGAAACTTTCTCTTTTTTTGCAAAAATGAACTTCATTAATATTTTTCTTTGTCACTTTTTGTGATTTGATTGATTTTTTTTTGTTCTGTATTAATTCAAATTTTTTTCTCCAGTCTTGATTGGAGCTTTTGACTTCTTTGGTTATCTTCTGTGTTTGGCTTGATTCTTCTTTTGTGATTTGGGTTTTAATATTTAATAAATTTTTAGGTAGTAATGATTTGTCTAAGTTATATTTTTTAACATTTGAAATTAATGTATTTTTTAACTCATTTTTTGTGTATTTATTTAAAAGCCTATATTTTGATGAATTATTTATTGCATTCAAAAATGCTTCAACATATTGTTTTTCAGAAATTGATTTTCCACCCCAAATTTCACAATTACTTATTTCTCTTGTAATTTGAACAGTATGATACTGATCACAAAAAATTATATCATTTTTTTCTTCAGCTTCAGCACTAACATTAAACGTTAACCCCAAACCAAGAACGATGAACAGATATGCTAGTAAGCTTTTCATTATCTATAATCTTGGTTTTAAATAATTTACAATCTTATCTGGATTTTTAAACCTATGATCAATTATAATACACTCACCACCACTTAATTTAATTTTTTTAGCTTCGGTAATACAATCTTTTATAGCCCACTTAATAGGTGAGTAGCTACCATCTGACCAGCCCCAGCCCCATTCAAATCGAGTAATTTCTTTTAAGTTTGGGTCATTTGAAATTTTTGAAATTTCTTTTTCATAATTCATGTAAACAGCTAGAGCCATGTTATCTAAAGAATTTCTTTTATACTTTCCTTTTTTAAAAGAGTTTAAATAGCTATTCTTTTTTTTTTGGTATTTAACAAAATATTTATTGTTCATTACTAAATCATAAAGTTTGTCTAAATTTTCTTGGCTTTCTACAATCTTTGCTTTTCGATCAACTTCTAATAAAAATTCTCTAACTTCATTTTCAGTCAGATCTGTCAACTCGTATTCTTTCTTATAATCTTTTACAAAACCTTTAAAATTTTTATAATCATATTCTTTCGCTGTGGAATCTAGATCTATAGTAAAGCCAGATTCTTTAGAATTTTCAATAGCATTTAAAAAACCTTGAAGATTACCAGCACCATTTACACTGGTCATTAGCCCTAGACCAAGAATAATGAATAGATATGCTAGTAAGCTTTTCATTTTCTATAACTCATTAATATTTTATCTGGATCACCTGCTAGAGATGGGATTTGCTGTCTTCCCTGTTCTGCAGCCTTCTGAGATACATTTTCAACCATGTACGCAAGTAGCTCACCATTTGTAATATCATTATCCTTATTAGTGTCCGCTTTTCCCTCAAGTCCTTTCATTAAGTAATATGAGAATATTCCATGTTTAGCCTCTTTAAGCCCAGATGAAATTTGATCTAATTGTGACGCAGAAAAAATGGTAAAGTTATCAGGAGTACTTTGTTCATCTGCAATAATTCTAACAGGTCTAGCTGATGCTAATAGAGTTTCTTCTTCTCTAGATACACCACTATAACAAGTATCAAAAAACATAGTAACAGTCTTAGGCTTTAATTTTATGATTGTATTAAATATTTCTGACCTGGACAATGCTGTACGAGCAAGCAAATCAGGGTCACTGTCCTGAGAAAGTAAAAATAAATCTTTTCCATCATTAGAGGCTAAGCCATGACCTGCAAAAAATACTATAAGATTAGTTTCATTTTTCTTAATTCTGCTAGGTAGCCATTTTTCTATTACCCCTATAGAACTTATTAAATTAGCATCTTTATCTATTAATAATTTAATGTTTTCTTGCTTTACACCAAAACCTTTTTTTGCATATTCATAAAAATATTTTGCATCTAAATTTGCAAATATTGCTTTTGGTGATTGATTATAATCTTCAATACCAATAATTAATGCTACAGTATTATTATTTAGCTTCATTTTAAGCTTTGATGGATCTAAAGCTTCTAATTTTTTAACAACAGTGGTTTCTTTAATATCTACAGTTATATTAATAATTTTTGTCTTTGATCTATTGCCCCATTGATCAATAGCTGTAAGTTTTATCTTTTCACTTACAGGACTAAAGCGCTTTATATCAAACTCTTTATCATCTAGTTTAACAATTTGTCCATCTATTTCTAAATATATCTTTTCTGAACCTTCATCAAAAATTTTACCCGAAATTGTGTAGGTAGAATCTTTAACAGTAAAATTATTAGCAATTATTAATTCAGGTACCGTAACATCTTTAAACTTTAAATACCCAGGTTCGAACTCTTCCTGTTCTATTATTTCCACTGTTTTCTTTTTTTTCTTTTTTAATAAATCGATTACAGTTTTTTTTGCTTTTTTTGCTATTTTGACAGGTTCTTTTTTTCTTTTTTTAACTAAATATTTTCCTGTACCTATGCTTTTTTTCATAGCCTCCCACTGATTACCAGTGTTGTTATAGTTTTTTGCCCAAAAAGATGCATCCATAAAAATATAGTTTTTAGTATTTTGTGGTGCTGTTGACATTTGTGGGACCATGTTAGTTCTTCCATCTTTATACCATGGCTCTCCAGCTTCTATAATTGGAATTGATGAACGTCTCCAAGGAGCATAAGCAATATATTTTGCTTGTGAGGCCATACCACCAGCACTAGTCATCTCTCTAAGAATTTTTAATGCTTTACCATTTTTATCATTAGGTCCATTTTTGACCATTGCAAAAAATTCATAATCTATTACTTGCGCATCCCAAACTTGTTTAATAGGTTTGCCTTCAATTTGAGCATTAAACAATCTACCATTCCATGCGGTTGACATAACAACTTCACCATTAGCTAATAGTTCAGCCGGTTGAGCACCTGCGCTCCAGAATATACACCCTCCTCTTGGATCTGCACAAAGATCATTAATTTTGTAAAGAGCTCTCTGAAGACCTTTTTTAGTTCTAAGTTTTTTATATATATTTGCTCCACCATTTCCTGGTTTTATGCCATCAGCAGCTAAAGCAATTTCTATATTATGCATCGCACCTTTATAAAGAGCCCTTTTGCCAGGAAATTTTTTTGTATTAAAAAAATCTTTGATAGTTTTTGGTGTGCCTTTAATGTTTGTATTATAAGCCCACGTCCATGAATATAAAATATTTCCAACTGCACATTTAGAAGGCATGCCAGTTAAGAAATCTTGACTAGCTGGTGTTCCATCTGGTGCTGGTGCGAAATCTTTATCAAAATCAAATTTGACAAACAAACCTTCATCACATCCATTAATTGTGTCCCTTGCGTAAACATCCATTATATCCCACTTAATTCTGCCTGATTTTTTTTGTGCTTTTAGTTCAGATAAACCACCCGTGTAATCTACAAACTTATGTTTGATACCAGTTTTTTTTGAAGCATAATTAGCAGGACCTTTTTTTTGACTTTCAGTATATGCGCCACCCCATGAAGCAATTGTAACGGGAGCTGCGTTAGAAAGTTTAAAAGATAATCCTATTAAAATGAATATTACTGCAACCCATCTAGGTAGATGTTTCATTCTATAATTCTAACAGCTTTTAGAAGGATTTAGAAGATTATTAGATAGTTGACCTTAGCAAATCTTATCTTAATATAGGTACATGCTATCAATAAAACACTTAATAATAGTCTTTTTACTATCAATTCTGATTAGCTTTCATACGGCTAATGCTGCTAGCTTTAATGAAAAATTGAGCAATATCAGAGGTGAGATAAATAGAGATAATCTTGATGAAGCTATCAAGAAATTAAAAAAGGTTATAATTTCAAATGATAGTGAACAAGAGAAAATAGACTTATTATTTGGTGATATTTATTTAAAGATAAATCAAATTAATAAAGCAGAAGAATTTTATCAAAAAACTTTTTTTACTAACAGTGAAGAAATTGAAGTGTTAACTTTTATTGGTCTTGCTGAAGTTAGATTGGCACAGGGTAAATTAGATGATGCAATTAATTATGCTGAACAATCCATTAAAATAAACCCGACTAAAATTAGACCCCAAATAATCTTAGCAATAGCCAAGACTAGAATTGGCGAAGGTGAAGCAAGTATCAAAATTTTAAATGAATTATATTTTAAGCGAAAAAATGCTGAAGTTGCATTAGCAATATCAGGTTATTATAGTTCTTTTGGTGATAGCGCTCAGGCTATCGTGATATTAGATGAATTTACCAAGGGAGATCCAAATAATATTAAAGTTTTAAATCAATTGGCTAGCCTGCTCTTATTTGAGGGAAATAAAGAAAAAGCAATAGAGTATAAATTAAGGGTTTATAAATATTATGAATTTAATAAAAATCGAAAAAAACAAAAAGAAGCCAAAGTATGGATCTTATCTGTAAATCCAAAATATTTTGATAAGCCCATCAAGGTTAGAAAAAAAGACAAAAAAGAAAATGAAGAATACGAAAAAGAACAAATAGAAAATTACGAAGATAATAAAATTACCCCAAGATATGAGAAGTTTGAATTTGCCGCAAACAGTAGTGGAAGCGGATTTATAGTTGGTAAAGGAAGATATATAATTACAAACTATCATGTTGTTCATAATGCTCAAAGAATTGCCGTCAGAAACGGCTTGGGAAAAATAAGAAATGCAAAAGTTGTAGATTTTTCATCAAAATTTGATCTTGCTCTATTAGAGCTTGATAGAAGTTATAGTCATAAGATTTCATTAAAAACAAAAAGTTTTAAAATTCCAAAACCTGGAGAAGATATAATTACAATAGGTTTTCCTGGAATAGGTGAAACATTTGTACAGCCCACAATTACGCAAGGCATAGTAAGCAAAGTGTTTACTGAAGATGATCGTTATCCAGGAACTTTTATGACTACTGTAGCAATTAATTCTGGGAATAGTGGTGGTCCAATCTTTAACCTTGAAGGTAATTTGGTTGGAGTGGCCTATGCTGCTTTAGATAAATTACAATGGATTAAAGCAGGTCTAACAGATGAAATTGCACTACCAACTGACATGGGTTATGCAATTCAAAGTAAAATGATTCATAAGGTGATTGAATACAAACAAAATAATAAATTTAAAAATAAAAAATATAATAAAGCTCAGTTATACGAAAAAATGCTACCAAGTGTGGTTGTTGTAGCCGTTCAAACAAAATAATAATGAGAACTCTTTTTCTAACCATTATTTTACTTTTATTTTGTAACATATCTTATGCAGAGAGAGTTACTGCTAAAGGAGATCATTCATATTTTGGTGATACGTCAGATGATGTTGCCTGTGAACATGCATTGAGAAAAGCAAAATTAAAAGCTCTAGAAAAGGTTTTGGGTCAAACCATCTCTTCTGAAGAATTGGAAAAGTGTTCAACGGTAGATGGGAAAACTAATTGTGAAAGAAATCAATTTTTCTTAAGTTCATTCGGCGGCGAATTAACAAAAACAAAAGAAGTTAATAGAGAAATAAAAAGTGTTAAAATTGAAAATAGCAAGGATGCTAATATTTGTCTAATAGAAATTAAGACAGATGTAAAAAGAACAATTCAAAAATTAGATCCTAGTTTTGATTTTAATGTAAAACTTAATGAATATAATTTTAAAGACGGAGATAATTTAATTATTGACGTTGAATTAAATAAACCAATGTATCTGACTATATTTCAGATTTTACCTTATGAAAAAAAAGACTACCAAGTGCATAAAATATTTCCAAATAAATTAGATAAAGACAACTTTATTGAAGGTAACAATTTGAAACTTCCACGAAAAGGGAAATTTGAAATCTATTATCCAGAGAATAATAATAAAAAAAGTATTGACGAGTATCTTTTTTTTGTAGGATCTAAAGATGATATTAAATGGCTTGATAAATATGATAAAATGGAAAACTTTAGAGAAAGATATATTGATAAAAATATGCTGAATTATACACACAGACAATATACAATTTTTAGATAAATGAAAAAATTTACAAAAATTCTTATTACTAGTTTATTAGCCTTAATGCTTAGTTTAAACTTCGTGACTGTCTCTGTTGCTGACAGCCAT
>CAJQSY010000012.1:0-35654 GCA_905616605.1 uncultured Candidatus Pelagibacter sp. | reverse complement strand
ATAATAAATAGGAAAAAAAAGATGGCTTTTTATAATCCCAAAATTTAGGTTTTTTAATTTCATTATTAAATAAACTGTTTATCTCATCTTTAGTTTCATTAAGTATTTTTTTTCCTATTTTTGCAATTTCTAAATAATTTTTTTTGTTATTGGGCTTAGTAATTAATTTGTCTATTGAGTGAGTTAAGCTTTTTACTCCATTAACCTTATAAGCAACCTTTAGTTTATTGAGTAATTTATAGGTATCTTTGAAGTTGTCTACGTTTGGTCCGTACAAGACAGTAGAACCTAGGTTGGCAGGTTCAAGAGGATTTTGACCACCCTTCCCTGATATTGATTTGCCCATAAAAACTATATTAGAAGCTTGATAAAATTTTTTTGTTTCACCATATGTATCCACTAAGTAGATATCTATATTATCTAATTTTTTTGGTCTGGAGCTGTGCAAAACTATATTTAAATCTAAACTTTTAATTTCATCAACTATTTTATTAATCCGATGAATATGTCTGGGTATTATTATTGTTAATAAATTTTTATATTTTTTTTTTAGGTTTACATGGGAATTTGCACAAATGATCTCTTCACGCGGGTGCGTGCTTGAAGCACACCAAATTTTTTTAAGATTTATGTTTTTTAAAAAAGTTTTGTCTAATTTAGTAAATTTAGGTTGTTGATTGTTAAAAAATTTAAGGTTTCCTATTTTTTTAATTTTTGAGACATTTAATTTTTTAAGATAATTAAACGTTTCTTCATTTTGAGGGTAGGCAATTGAAATATTCTTAAAAACTGAGTTTGAAAATTTTTTTACACATTTCCATTTTTTAAAGGTCTTTTTTGTAATTCTTGCATTAAGAAGTTTTAATGGAATATTTTTCTTACTAAGAGCTCTGAAAATGCTGGGCCAAATCTCAGATTCAATAAATATTGCAATAGTTGGCTTCCAGTAATTCAAAAACCTATAAGAAAAAAATATGGAATCTATTGGGAAAAATTGATGAATAGTTTTTTTAAGATTAAATTTTTTAAATATTTGAGCAGAACTTAATGTTGAAGTGGTTATTAAAATTTGATTTATAGACTTATTTTTTTCAAGCTTTTGAACTAAGGGAAGAATGCTTAAGAGCTCACCCACACTTGATCCATGAAACCAAATTAAATTTCCATTAATACGTTTTTTGGATGGAAAGCAAAATTTTTCTTTATATCTTTTTTTATCTTCTTTTTTTTTAAAAATTCTAAAAAATATAATTAGTGGAGAGAATATTAAAAGTACGTTTATTATTATTTGGTATAAAAAAAACATTATTCTTTTCGAATTTGCTTTTCGTAGAAATTTTTGTAAAGTTCTGAATTATTTAATAACTCATCATGCTTACCATTTGCAACAACATTCCCAGCATCGATGATATAAATTTGATCTGAATTTAAAATTGTTGACAGTCTATGAGCTATTACAATAGTAGTTCTATCTTTAGTTAATATTTTTAGAGCATCTTGAATTTTGCTTTCTGTTTCAGCATCTAGTGATGAGGTTGCTTCATCTAAAAGAATTATTGGGCTTTTCTTAACCATAGCTCTTGCTATTGACAGTCTTTGTTTTTCTCCTCCAGATAATCTAATTCCATTTTCACCTATTATAGTTTCATACTTGTTAGGCAATTTTTCTATAAACTCATTTGCGTAGGAAAACTTTGCCGCTGAAATTACATCTTCATCAGAGACATCATGTTTTGCATATTTGATGTTGTTTTTTATAGTATCATCAAACAAAGTTGTATCTTGACTTACAAGTGAGATTTTATCTCTTAAGGATTTTATTTTTATTTCATATATGGATTGATTATCAATTAGTATATCTCCAGATTGTGCATCATAAAATCTAGGTATTAAGTTTAAAATTGTCGATTTTCCAGAGCCACTGTGTCCAACCAAAGATGTCATTTTACCACCAGCTATATTAAGATTAATATTCTTTAAGACATTTTCTTCATTAGAATTATATTTAAAGTTTAATTTATAAAATTTAATGGATGCTTTAGTGATATTGATGTCTTTAGAGTTTTCATGATCTACAATTTTATTTTTATGATCAATAATCGGTAGAATTCTATTGGCAGCTGATAATCCCTGATTTAAAGTTATATTGATTGTTGATAAAGCTCTGACAGGTTGATAAGCGAGCATCATTGCAGCCAGAAAAGAGAAAAAATTACCTATTTCAATTTCACTCTTAAGAGCCAATTTTCCAGAATAGAATATTAAAATTGCAATCATTATTCCAGTTAAGGTTTCCATGATTGGAGACATCCTAACAAATACTGTATTTATTTTAATATTTTTATCTTTTAATTGATCTAAATGTTCATCAGTTCTTTGGCTTTCATAATCTTCTCTTTGAAATATTTTTACTAATTTGTGGTTTTTAAATAATTCAATTAAATGTGTGTTTAAAAACCCTGATTTTTCTTGAGCCTCTGTAACGATCTTACCCATCCTTTTTCCCAACGTTTTTGAGGCAATACCAGCAATAGGAATCATTATTATAGCAATCAATGATAATTTCCAATTCTGATAAAACATTACAAATAATAACCCAAATAGAGTTAAGCTATCTTTGAATAAATTTAAAACAGCTGTACTAAGCAATGTTGTAATATGGGTTACGTCATATGTTAGGTTTGAAATAAATTTCCCAGAATGTTTTTGATCAATTAACTGTGTATCTGCTTTGATTAAAGATTTTACCATTTGTGATTGAAGAGTCTTTTTAATCTCCTCAGCAACTTTAATCATAATTGCTTTTGCAATATAAAGGGCAAAACCTTTAATTGTAAATGCTATTATTATTAATAAGGGAATTATAATTATTAATGATTGGTCTTTTTCAACAAAAATTTTTTTTATAGCAGGATCTAAAAGCCACGCTATTCCAGAAGTGCTTGTTGCAACAAGAACTCCAAAAAAAACTGATATTAATATTTTATTAATATGTTTTTTTGAATAATCTTTATAAAGTCTTTTATAAATTTCTGAATTATTCATTAAAACCTTCCAATCAAGATATTACAAAAAATAAGAAGACCAACTAAATTATTACTTTTAAAAACTTTTAAGCACATAGATGGGTTTTTTGCGTTAAAAAATTTAATCTGGTAAAAAAATAAGTGAGCAATTGTTACCAGTAAGCTTATGTAAAAAAAGTAATTATAATTCATCATATAGCCTACAATTAAAATAGAGAAAATTAAAAAAGAATAACATGTAGATACAAAGTTTTTTGATTTATTTTTGAATTTTATTGAAGTTGATTTTACACCTATAATTTCGTCATCTTTAATATCTTGAAACCCATATATTGTGTCGTATCCTAGTGTCCAAAATATGGCTCCCAAGTAAAAGATAGTAGCAACAACATTTATTTCCCCCTGTATTGATGTCCAACCTAAAACCAAACCATAATTAAATGTTATTCCTAAAAATAATTGAGGCCAGTAAGTAAATCTTTTCATTAAAGGATAGCTGAATGCTAAAGGCATAGAACCTAGAGCAAGTAAGATTGTTATATTGTTAAAGTTAATTAAAACTAAAAATGCAAGTAGACATAAAATTAAAGTATAAAATATTCCTAATTTTATTGAGACCTGATTAGATGCAATAGGTCTATTTTTTGTTCTTGAAACTTTTTTATCAAATTCTTTGTCATAAATATCATTTACAATACATCCTGCAGAACGCATTAGAACTGATCCTAAAAAAAATAATGATAAGTAAAAGAAATAATAGTTTGGGTTTTTTGAAAAATCATAAGCAAGAGTTAGTCCCCATGCACAAGGCCAAAATAATAGCATATAGCCAATAGGTCTTTTCAATCTTGTTAGTTCAATAAAAAGATTTAAATGTTTCATAATAATTTACTTGTAAATAACAAAGGCTAGTTTCATAATCAAATTGATTCGTATGAATATAGATTACACAGTTACAGCATTAATGTTTCCAGCAATCCCTTTGCTTATGAACATCTATAGTAATAGATTTCACTCATTAAGTAAGCTTATTAGGCAGCTTCATGATGAGCATGTGTATGAAAATCATATTCCTCCTGAGTGGAAAAAACAGTTTATAAATTTAAGTGGAAGAATTGTGTTATTGAAGTGGACCATCATGTTTGCAGCTTTTGGTCTTTTATTTAATTTGCTAACTGTATTTGCTCTCTATCTAAATGAAATTTTTGTAGCAAGGATCATTTTTGGATCTTGCTGTTTATCAATGATGGTTTCAATTTTAGTTTTTTTAAGAGAAATTAACATATCAACAAATGCATTAAAATTGCATATGTCAGATATGGATGTTGATTTAGATTAATTAGGAATAATAACTGCAGGGCCAGTTAATAGTCTTGCTTCTAATTCTTCATGAGCTTTTTTAGCATCATCAAGTGAATATCTTTTTGAAATTTCAACTTTAAATTTTCCAGATAAAATAGCATCAAAAACTTTTTTAGCTGATTCATCCAATTCTTCCCTTGTCATGGTGTAATGTGCAATTGAAGGACGAGTAAAAAATAATCCTTTTGCGTTAATATGTTTTTTAACATCTATAGTATCAACATAACCTGATGCGTTACCAAAAGCGACCATCATGCCCCTAACCTTTAAGGTCTCAATTGAACCATCAAATGTTTTAATACCAACACCATCATAAACAACATCAATTCCATTTTTGCCTACAATTTTTTCTACCTCTTCAACAAAATTTGTGTCTGTATAATTTATTACATGATGACAGCCATTTTTTTTAGCAATGGCTTCTTTTTCTTTAGAGCCAACTGTTCCAATAACTTCTGCCCCTAATGCATTAGCCCACTGACATAAAATTTGACCCACACCACCAGCTGCAGCATGGTATAAAACTTTATCACCTTTTTTAATTGGGTAAGCTCTATGTAATAAATATTCTGAAGTAATCCCTTTAAGCATAATACAAGATGCAATTTCATCTGAAATACCTTCTGGAACTAAAACCAGTTTTTCTTGAGGAAATAATTGTTTTTCAGAATAACTTCCAATGGGCATTGAAGAGTGAGCCACTCTATCTCCAACTTTAACTAGATCAACTTCAGAACCAACTTCTTCAATTATTCCACAAGCCTCCAGACCAATCCCACTTGGTAGAGGAATAGGGTACATACCAGTTCGGTGATAAACATCGATATAGTTAAGACCAATTGATAAATTTTTGATCAAAACTTCTTTTGGACCAGGTTTACCGATTTCAATATTTTTAACCTCTAATACTTCAGGGCCACCAAATTTTTCTATTTCAATTTTTTTCATTATTTTACAAATGTATCATTATGATAATCTTGAACTGCTTGCAAGATCTCTGCTTTAGTATTCATTACAAATGGACCCCCTCTAGCAATAGGCTCACCAATTGGCTTTCCAGATATCAATAAAAACTTAGCTTTAGTTAAGCTAGAAACTTTTAATTTTTCACCTCTAGTTAGAATAATTAAAGTAGAATCTTTAACAGCATCATGATCTTGATTGCCAACTTTAATTTCACCTTCAACTAAATATATTAATGAATTGTGGGTTGAAGGAAGATCAAAATTAAAATCTTTTCCTTTTTCAAGCTCTACATCAAAATAAACAGGTTCAACATTGTGACCTTTAACGGGTCCTTCTGCATCTTGAAATTTTCCAGCAATCACTTTGACAGTTTTATCATCATCTTTATGAGTGCTCATTTTATCTGCATCAATATAAATATATTCAGGCTTAGTCATTTTCAATTTAGCAGGCATGTTTACCCATAATTGAAATCCATGAAGCTTACCTTCTTTCATTGCAGGCATTTCTGAATGAATGATACCACTCCCAGTTTTCATCCACTGAACATCTCCAGCAGTCATTATTCCTTCACCACCTGTACTATCTTTATGCTCAAAGTCACCAGCCAACATATAGGTTACAGTTTCAATTCCTCTGTGAGGGTGAGGAGGAAAGCCGCCAATGTAATCATCTTTATTTTCAGAACCAAATTCATCCAACATTAAAAAGGGATCGTGGTAATCAATAAGGTGAGTACCAATACTTCTCTTTAATTTAACACCAGCACCATCTGATGCTGCAACTGGTTCTATTATTTTTTCTACTTCAATTTGATTCATGATTATGTTCGATTACCTTTAATTAAAAAATAAACTCCACCAATTAAAAGAAATATTTGTTCACTGGTAAATAGTTTTGTTGTGAAGAACCAGTCTTTGTGAGCAAAGATTAGTATAGTTATCATTAAGATAGTTATGTTTAGTCCCGACAGTCTTGTGAGTATATTTCCAAAAGGATTTTTAATAAAACCACTTATTATCAATACCAATCCAGTCAACAACTCAGATATAGCAACAGTTGATGCTAGCGCAGGTGATAAATTAAAATAATCAATTAATCCTTCAGGAGGTAAAGGAAACTTACCTAAGCCATGAATAATAAAAGCTATCCCTATTCCAAATCTAAAAATTAAAGAGGCTAATCCATCTATGTTTGAAAAAAAATTATTAACTTTATTATTTATATTCTGCATTTTATCCTTTATTTTTTATTATGTGATCCATCACAAAATGGTTGATTGTTAGTTTGTTTACAAGCACAAAAAAACATTTTTTTAGTTTCTTCAGCCTTGTATGCCAGAGGTGTAAAATCTGTACCTTTATGTGATCCATCACAAAAAGGCTGCTTTGCACTTTTTCCACATGAACACCAATAATAAGATTTATCTTTTTCAACTTCAACAGCGATTGCACTTTCGCCTGCTCTTTCTCCGTTAATCATATTTACCCTTTCAATTTATTTGACTTGTACATAGTGCTTTGTTATGAATATTGCAATAACGCAAAATAATCATACTAGTATATAAAAACATACCATGAAAAACTTAATAGATTGTCCAGCAGAAAGAGCAGTTTACTTTCTTGGAGGTAAATGGAAAATTAGAATTTTGTTTAGTTTGCTCCAAAGTAAAAAAATTAGATTTGGTGAACTTAAAAAAGGATTGAAAACCATTACACAACAAATGTTATCCAAGCAGCTAAAGGAATTAGAAGGAGATGGAATAGTTAATAGAAAAGTTATTCAAATAATGCCTCCAAAAGTTGAGTATTCACTAACTGAATTTGGCTTTTCGGTTATGCCTATCTTAAGATCTTTTTCAGAGTGGAATAAAAGAAATACTCGAACTATTTCAGTAAAACTAAATAAGAATTTTGAAGAAAATAGAATTAGATAATATCAAGTAACTGTTTTAAGTTTTTTACTTCTGCTTTAGGTTTGTAATCAAGATTATCAAAAATATTATTATTTCTGTTTACCCAAATAGAACTGTAACCATAATTTCCACCCCCAGATACATCCCAAGTGTTTGCACTTAAAAATGCAACCTCTTCTTTTTGTATTTTATATTTTTTAATTGGCATGTCGTAAACTTTTGAGTCTGGTTTATAAATGCCAACTTCTTCAATTGAAAAAATATTATCAAAGATATTTTCTAAATTATTACTTTTAACTAATTCATTAAGAAGAGCAGGTGTCCCATTAGAAAGAATTCCTAGTTTATAATTTTTATCTTTAAGTTTTTTTAAAACCTCTGGTACCTCTGAAAAAGTAGAAAGTATTTTATAAAGATCTAATAATTCATTTTTCATTGAAATATCAATTTCAAATTCCTTCATTGATTTATCCAAACTGTCCTCTGTGATTTGCCAAAAGTCTTTATGTCTATTCATTAAACTTCTAAGCCAAGTATATTCTAATTGAGTGGTACGCCAGTAATTTGCAAAACCTTCCCACTTATCACCAATTTTATCTTTACATTTTTCAGCTGCAGAATTGACATCAAATAAAGTTCCATATGCATCAAAAATTATTGCTTTAATATTATTCATAAATTAAATTAAAATTAATGAGTAATATTAGATTATTTTTTAAAGAAAGTTTATCACTTAATTTAATTGCTAAACTTGATAAATCACAATCACATTATGTAAGCAAAGTAATGAGAGTTAAAGAGAGTGAAGTTTTCTCTTTATTTAATAGTAGTGGAGAGTGGGAGGCAAAAATTTTAAGTATATCTAAAAGTATTGTTGAATTTAATATTACAAAACAATTAAGACAAAAAGAAAGCACCAAAGAATTGTGGTTAGCTTTTTCACCCATTAAATCAAATTATTTTAATTTCATGATTCAAAAAGCAACAGAGTTAGGAGTGACTAAATTTTTACCAATTATATTTGATAGAACAATAGTTAGAAAAATTAACAAAGAAAGATTAGAAAAAGTAATTATAGAAGCTGCTGAACAATCTAATAGAATTAATGTCCCGTCTATTGAGGAGCCTCAGTCTTTAAGAGATTTTTTAAGCAATGAAAAAATGGATTTAATATTCACCGATCTAAACTCTCAAAATAAAAAGTTAGATTTAGAAAAATTAACTAGCAATCCAACTTGTGTTATAATTGGTCCTGAGGGTGATTTTTCAGAAGAAGAAAGAGGGGAGATTCTTATATTTAAAGGTGTTCAACCAATTAAAATAAATGAAAACATATTAAGATCTGAAACTGCTGTAATTTCAGCGTTATCAATTGTTAATTACGTAATTAATTGATATTTTGTCGCTAAAACAAAAGTGTAATTTTTTAAAAGACACTTTATATAGGGTGTAAATAATGAAAAAATTTATATTTACAGTTTTAGCTACTATTTTTGCAACAAGTGCATTTGCCAATCAACCTAAAGAATGGCAATTAGGATTTCAAGATCCAGCCTCTGATGGAATGAGAGATATCGTTAGTTTTCACAACAATATTCTACTTCCAATAATTATTGCTATCACTGTCTTTGTTTTATTTCTTATGATCTATACTTGTGTAAGATTTAGAGCATCAAAAAATCCAGTTCCATCAAAAACTACTCATAATGTTGCGGTAGAAGTTTTGTGGACATTAATTCCATGTTTAATTTTAATCGTAATGGCGGTCCCATCATTTAAACTTTTATACAAGCAAGATACGATCCCAAAAGTTGATGTAACAATCAAAGCTACTGGTTATCAGTGGTACTGGGGATATGAATATCCTGACGAAAATATTATTTTTGAATCGTACATGATTAAAGAAGAAGAATTAAAAGAAAATCAACCAAGACTTCTAACTGTTGATAATGAACTTGTTGTTCCAGTTAATAAAGTTGTTAAAGTTTTAATTACTGCAAATGATGTGTTGCATGCTTGGGCGCTACCATCTTTTGGAGTTAAAAGAGATGCGGTACCTGGACGAATAAATGAAACCTGGTTTAAGGCTGAAAAAGTAGGAACTTATTATGGTCAATGCTCTGAGCTATGTGGAATACAACATGCATTTATGCCAATCACAGTTAGAGTTGTGACAGATGAAGAATATGCACAATGGTTAGCAAAAGCTCAAATGAAATTTGCGAAAGAGCCAATTACAGAAAACGAATATAAAAAACTAGCGAGTAAATAAAAATGTATACACAAACAGCATCACACGACGATCACCATACACCAACAGGTTGGAGACGTTGGGCTTATTCAACTAACCATAAAGATATAGGAACAATGTATTTAATTTTTGCAATTTTTGCAGGAATTATTGGTACAGCTTTTTCAGTATTAATGAGAATTGAATTAATGCACCCTGGTGATGGAATTTTAGGTGGAAATTATCACCTATATAATGTGCTAGTAACTGGTCATGGTTTAATTATGATTTTCTTTATGGTCATGCCTGCAATGATTGGCGGATTTGGTAATTGGTTTGTGCCCATTATGATTGGTGCACCTGATATGGCTTTTCCAAGAATGAATAATATTTCATTTTGGTTATTACCTGCTTCATTTATTTTATTACTACTTTCAATTTTTGTAGATGGCCCTCCAGGTCAACAAGGTGTTGGGGGAGGATGGACTTTATATCCACCTTTATCATCTAAAGCTGGACAGCCTGGACCTGCAATGGATTTTGCTATTTTAAGTTTACACTTAGCTGGAGCTTCTTCAATCTTAGGAGCGGTTAACTTTATTACGACAATTTTGAATATGAGAACACCAGGCATGACTTTGCATAAAATGCCTTTATTTGCTTGGTCTGTTTTAGTTACAGCATTTTTATTGTTGTTATCATTACCAGTTTTAGCTGGAGCAATTACAATGCTTTTAACTGATAGAAATTTTGGAACAGCATTTTTTGATGCTCAAACAGGTGGAGATCCTGTTTTGTATCAGCATTTATTTTGGTTCTTTGGTCATCCAGAAGTTTATATTTTAATCCTTCCTGGTTTTGGAATGATAAGTCATATTGTTTCAACATTTTCTAAAAAACCCGTATTTGGATATTTAGGAATGGCTTACGCAATGGTTTCAATTGGAGTTGTAGGTTTTGTTGTTTGGGCTCACCACATGTATACGGTTGGTTTAAGCACTGATACTAAAGCCTATTTTATAGCAGCGACAATGATTATTGCAGTACCAACAGGTATTAAAATATTTTCATGGATTGCAACAATGTGGGGTGGATCAATTTCATTTAAAACTCCAATGTTGTGGGCGTTAGGCTTTATATTTTTATTTACAGTAGGTGGTGTAACAGGAGTTGTGCTTGCAAATGCAGGTGTTGATACTGCAATGCATGATACTTATTATGTGGTTGCACACTTTCATTATGTATTGTCTTTAGGAGCGGTATTTGCAATTTTTGCAGGATTTTATTACTGGTTTGGTAAAATGTCTGGTTACGAATATTCTGAAACTTTAGGAAAAATACATTTTTGGTTAACATTTATTGGAGTTAACCTGGTATTTTTCCCTCAACATTTTTTAGGTTTAGCTGGAATGCCAAGAAGATATGCTGACTACCCAGATGCTTTTGCTGGATGGAATTACGTTTCGTCAGTTGGCTCATACATAGCAGTTGGTGGTTTATTAGTATTTTTTGTTAACTTAATTTATTCTTTTTCTAAGAAAAAAGCTGCAGCTCAAAACCCATGGGGTGAAGGTGCTACGACTTTAGAATGGACCATACCATCGCCACCAAATTTCCATACCTTTGATGAGTTGCCGAAGTTTGTAGATGATCAGGATACTGAAAAATCTAATACCCATTAAATTTTAAGAAAATTATTTTTAACAGATATGATATTATTATGCTGACACCAGACAAAAAAACTAAAAAAAAAAACATCTTTACTGCGTTTGGAATAATAGCCTTCATGATATTTCTATTTTTTTTTACTCTCTATAATGTGGGAGTTTTTGACAGACAATTATGATCCAAAAAAAAACGCTTACTCCTATAATTTTAGCTGGAATCTTTTTTATCATGCTTGGTCTTTCATTTGCTGCGGTACCTTTATATGATATATTCTGTAGAGCGACTGGGTTTGGTGGAACTACGCAAATATCAAAAGAGGCACCAGATATAGTTTTAGATCAAAAAGTAAGTGTTCGCTTTGATACAAATGTAAACAACCTGCCCTGGAATTTTAAAGTAAAAAAAAATGTTATGGATGTGAACATAGGTCAAGTGAATCGAATCGAATTTCAAGTAGAGAATTATGGCGATGAAACAACTTATGGTGTGGCTGCTTTTAATGTATCTCCATCATCTTTTGGTAAGTATTACAGTAAATTAGGCTGTTTTTGCTTTGAAAAGCAAGTGTTGAAAGCAGGAGAAAAAGCAACATACATAATGACTTTTTATTTAGATCCAGAGATGGTAAATGATCCAAATACTAAAAATATTAAAGATGTAACTATGTCCTATACTTTCTTTTCATCAGATTATTATAACCAATCAAAATTATAAAAATGTCAGCAGAAAAAAAACATGATTATCATTTAGTAGATCCAAGTCCTTGGCCCATTTATGTTTCATTTTCTAGCTTATTTTTAGCAATAGGGACTGTCTATTATTTGCATAGTGAAGTTTCCTGGGGAATGTACTTAGGTTTTGCTCTTTTATTTTATGGAGTATACATGTGGTTTAGGGATGTAATAATAGAGTCAGTTGATCATAATCACCATACTCCTGTTGTTAAAATTCACCTTAGATATGGAATGACCCTTTTTATCGCCTCCGAAGTAATGTTTTTTGTTGCGTGGTTTTGGGCTTATTTTAATGCAAGCTTATTTCCTGGAGAATTAATTGGTAATGTGTGGCCTCCCAAAGATATAGTAACTTTTGACCCTTGGGATATTCCACTTATCAATACATTAATTTTATTACTATCAGGAACTACGGTTACCTGGGCGCATCATGCCTTAGAAGAAGGTGATAGAGAAAGTTTTGTACAAGGCTTGGCAATGACAGTTGTTTTGGGTTTTAGTTTTTCTTTATTGCAGATTTATGAATATCACCATGCAAGTTTTGATTTTTCAGGAAATATATATGGTGCTGTATTTTATATGGCAACGGGTTTTCACGGGTTTCATGTTGTCGTAGGAACTATATTTTTAGCAGTATGCTGGTGGAGAGGTAAGACTGGTAAGTATAAAGAAGGAGAATTTTTTGGCTTCGAAGCAGCTGCGTGGTACTGGCATTTTGTTGATGTAGTCTGGTTATTTTTATTTGCTTCAATCTACGTTTGGGGAAGTTAAGTTTTAACCTTTGAGACATAAATTTATATTTTCAATTTTTGTATTTCTTTTTATTTCAACATTTGTTGCTTTAGGAAGTTGGCAATTAGTTAGATTAAATTGGAAGCTAGAATTAATAAATCAAATAGAAAATTCATTAAAAAATGAACCAGTAAATCTATTAGACCACATACCCACAAACTATTTAAGAATTAAGACTACTGGAACTATAGATTTTGATAAACAGGTTTATCTATACAATCTAAATGAAAAAGGACAACCAGGATTTGATATTGTTAGTCCAATAATTATTGAGAATAAAAACTTTTTATTAAATAGAGGTTGGATTCCTTTTAATGAAAAAGAAAATGATAAAATTAATATTTTAGCTTCTCCAAATATTACTGGAACACTGAAGAAGCAATTAAAAGCAAATAGATTTAAACCAAAAAATAATATTCAAGATAACTATTGGTTTACTTTAAATAGAAAAGATATTTTTCAATATATGGGGAAAAATTTTTCTCCATTTGTTATCTATCTTGATAGCAATCTAGACATGCCTAAAGTAAAAACTATTAGTGCAAAAATTTCAAATAATCATAAAAAGTATGCAATTACTTGGTTTTCATTAGCTTTTTCTATTCTTGTTTTTTATTTATATTTTAGAAGAAAAAATTACTAAGTATTTTAAGTCTATAAATACTTTTTAATTACTTCGTATATATCATCTAATTTCTCATGATGACTAATTCGGTCAATGTATTTTCCCTTATTTAATAAAAGTATAGAAGAACTGTGATTGATTGAATAATTACCATCAGCTGTAAAGATTTTTTCGCTCAATACCCCCCATGATTTTGCAAGTGAAAATATTTTTTGCGGATCTCCAGTTATTCCATAAATTTTATTTCTGAATGCATCTAAATAATCTCTAATAACTTCAGGACTATCTTGCTCAGGATCAATGCTTATAAAATACACTTTAAATCTTTCCCTCTCATCATTGTTTAGTTTTTCTAAAACCTGATCTAGATTAGATAGTGTCATTGGACATATATCTGGACAATTTGTAAATCCAAAAAAAATTGCAGTTAGCGGCCCTTGAAAAGAATTTTCTGTTATAGGTTTATTATTTACATCTTTTAAAACAAAGGATGAACCGGAATATGATGAAACTATATTTTCTTTCTTTTCTTGTATCGAAAATACAATAGGAAGCATAATAAACAAAAAAATTAATAAACACCCTCCTAGAATAGTTATTGAGGTCTTTAATTTCATAATTTAATAGTTATTATAATATATATTAAAATTATGTCTAAATTTTTAAAAAAAGTTTTTGGCACACTGGCTGATAAACCTTGGGAAAAAGAACAGATCATAACTGATAATTATCACCAAGGTAAAACTTTTGACATATCACTGCAGACATCAGCAGTCATAGTTATTTTTGGAGTAAGCACAGTTCTATTTACTTTGGTTGTTACCGGTTATCTCTATAGTATTCCTGTAAGCCAAGATACTGGATATTTGCTAAAACCAAATTTATTATGGTTAAATACTTTAGTTCTATTAGCTGTAACTTATTTCTTTAATAAAATTACAAATGATTTTAAAAAAAATAATTTTGATAAGGTTAAAATTAATTTACTTATAGTTGGTTTTTTAAGTTATTTATTTTTATTTGGACAAATATTTTTTTGGTTTCAATTAATGAAAAGTGGAAATTATGTTTCTACAAATAATTATTTTTCGTCTTTTTATATTTTTACAGCACTCCATGGACTACATCTTTTAGGAGGATTATTTTTTTGGGGAAAAGTTTTTTCTAAAGTTAATAAACTAAGTAAAGAAGATACTATAAAAGAGCAAAAAAGCATCGATGCCTTATCTCTTTATTGGACTTTTTTATTAATTGTTTGGATTGTATTTTTTTTAATTATGTATGTCTTTAATGATACCGTTATTGCTTGGTGCCAAGCGTTACTCAGTTAAATATTTTAAAGAAACAGCATTAAAAAAGTTCCAACAATAATTATAAAAATTAATAAAATATTTACAGATCTTATGTATTTTTTTACCTCTGGTTTTTTTTCTCTCTTTGAAAAAACCCCCGCACCGAATGCAATTACAAGGTAAAAAAGAAATACCAAAACAAGTATAGTTATATAAATACCTAATTTTCCAAACATAATTTATCTTATTATAAGGCCTTATTTGCTCATTTATTAATATATTTTTCTATAGATTCTGTATTTGATTTCAATTAGTCTTATTCAAGAGAGAGAGACAAATATGCACCCGGGAATTATATTTTTAGGGGTAGTTGTTGGTTCAGTTTTGTTCCACATTTATACTCCATGGTGGTGGACTGACATAGCTTCAAATTGGGGAGCAATGGATGATACAATTAATTTAACTTTTTGGATTGGTGGAGGAGTATTTATTTTAGTTTGTTTGTTCATGGTGTATTGCGTCTTTAAGTTTTCTTATAAAGAAGGCCGTAAAGTTGAATACAAACCAGAGGATCATAAACTAGAAAAAATATTAACTATTGCAACCACCGTAGGAGTTATTGCTCTTTTGGCACCAGGACTTATTGTTTATAATAATTATATTAATACCCCCAAAAATGCACTGCAAGTTGAAGTGAATGCTTGGCAATGGGGATGGCAGTATAGATTACCAGGTGAAGATGGAATATTAGGCACCGCTCATGTAGCAAAAATTAGTGACAATAATCCTTTTGGAATAAACCTGGATGACCCAAATGGAAAAGATGATATTTTAATTGAAGACGACGTGCTTCATCTAAAAACAAATAGACCCGTAAAAATTTTATTAAGATCATTAGATGTCTTGCATAATTATTATGTTCCACAATTTAGAGCAAAAATGGATGCTATACCTGGGATAATTACTTATTACTGGTTTGAGCCAAATAAAATAGGGGAGTATGAAGTTTTATGTGCTGAATACTGTGGAGTGGGCCATTATGCCATGAGAGCAAAAGTTATAGTTGAAAGTGAAGATAATTATAAAAGTTGGATTAATGAACAGGAAACTTTTTCTGATTTAATTGCTAAGCAAGAAAATAATAAATTAAAAAAAATTCTCATTGTTAAAAATAATGATTAAATAATGTAAAGGAGAAATATGTCAGACGAATATAACCAGAAAAATGCACCTCTTGAAGCGCAGTCTTCAGACACCATATCTGGCACTTCTGGCACTCCATCAAAAGATATTGATTACGTAAGACCTGCGGAGCTCCCAGAACAAGATCTATATCATGGTCATAGCTTTATTACTAAGTGGATTTTTTGTCAGGATGCAAAAATTATTGGAGTACAATATTTTCTTACTGCAGTGTTTACAGGAATTGTTGGTTTAGTACTTTCATGGTTAATGCGTTTACAGCTAGGTTATCCAGATCTGGTTCCATTCATTACTGCTGAACACTATTATCAGTTTGTAACTATGCATGGAATGATAATGGTAGTTTATTTTTTAACAGCATTATTTCTGGGAGGCTTTGGAAATTATTTAATTCCATTGATGGTTGGTGCAAGAGATATGGTTTTTCCATATGTAAACATGGTTAGTTTTTGGATGTTCTTTATTGCAGTTTGTGTTTTGATGGCTAGTTTTTTTGTTCCAGGTGGACCAACAGGAGCAGGGTGGACACTCTATCCTCCTCAAGCAATTTTACCAGGAACCCCAGGTTCAAACATGGGAATTATTTTGATGCTTGTTTCTTTATCTTTATTTGTAATTGGATTTACTATGGGTGGATTAAATTACATAATTACAATTTTACAAGCTCGTACTAGAGGTATGACTTTAATGAGAATGCCCCTAACAATATGGGGAATTTTTACAGCAACTGCTTTAGCGATGTTAGCATTTCCAGCACTGCTGGTTAGTTGTATTATGATGACTTTAGATAAGATGCTTGAAACTAGCTTCTTTATGCCAACAATTGTTCAAGCAGGAGAAGTATTAGATTATGGAGGAGGAAGTCCTGTTCTCTTCCAGCATTTGTTTTGGTTTTTTGGCCACCCTGAAGTTTATATTGTTGCTCTTCCTGCTTTTGGAATAGTTTCAGATTTAATATCGGTTCATGCTAGAAAAAATATTTTTGGATATAGAATGATGGTTTGGGCTATTGTTGGTATTGGTGGCTTAAGTTTCTTTGTTTGGGCTCATCACATGTATGTTAGTGGAATGAATCCATGGTTTGGGTTTTTCTTTGCAACAACTACACTCATTATCGCAGTGCCAACTGCATTAAAAGTTTATAACTGGATAATAACACTATTTCGAGCCAATATAAGAATGAACACTGTGATGCTTTTTTGTTTAGGCTTTATTGTTACTTTTGTAAATGGGGGAATTACTGGAATTTTTTTAGGCAACGTTGCTGTAGATATTCCACTATCTGATACTTATTTTGTGATAGCACACTTTCATATGGTGATGGGTATTGCCCCGCTTATGGTAATTATGGGAGCTGTTTATCATTGGTTTCCTTTAGTTACAGGAAGAATGTTAAGTGAAAAATTAGGTAAGTGGCACTTCTGGTTCACTTTTTTAGGAGCTTATTCTATTTATTTCCCCATGCATTATCTTGGTTTTATTGGGGTACCAAGAAGGTATTTTGAAATGTATGATAGTCCCTATGTAGCCTCTGCGACAGGGTTAAATGAATTTATAACTTTGGCTGCTTTAATTGTTGGTTTCTCACAGCTTATATTTATTTATAATATAGTATCAAGTTTGAGTATTGGAAAGCCAGCTGGAAAAAATCCCTGGAAAGCAAATTCTTTAGAGTGGTTAACTCCAGAAGTACCTCCAGCCCATGGTAATTGGGGAGAAAAATTACCAGTTATTCATAGATGGCCTTATGACTTTAATGTACCAGGAGCAAAAGAAGATTATATAACTCAAACAACCCCACCAAGTGAAGTTATAAGTGCGGAGGTTGAAAAAACATAATCAATTTATATGTCAGATAATTCATTAAACAATTTACCTGGAGGTTTTAAGGGCATGTCTCATGATATGGGATCAGATCAAACTGCGTTTAAAGGTGTTCAGTGGGGTAAGGTTATGATGTGGATTTTTTTATTAAGTGATACTTTTATATTTAGCTGTTTTTTAATTTCATACATGAAAGGAAGAACTTCTACTGTGGTAGATTGGCCAAATACAAGTGAGGTTTTCTCACTACATGTAGGTGAGGTACCTGTTCCGTTGTTATTAATTGCAATTATGACATTTGTTTTAATCACAAGCAGTGGAACCATGGCACTTGCAGTTAAGTATGGATATGAAAAAAATAGAAAAATGTGTGGTTGGCTGATATTGGCTACAGCCATAGGTGGCCTTACTTTTGTTGGCATGCAGATATTTGAATGGTCAAAATTAATACACGAAGGCGTTAGACCATGGGAAAATCCATTTGGAGCTAAACAATTTGGATCCTTCTTTTTTATGATCACGGGTTTTCATGGAACACATGTATCGATTGGGGTGATATTTTTATTTATTTATTCAAGAAAAGTTTTTAGAGGTGATTTTGATAATGGCAAAAGAGGTTTTTTTACAACTATGAAATCAGATTATGTTGCAATAGAAATTTTAGGTCTCTATTGGCATTTTGTAGATTTGGTATGGGTATTTATATTTGCTTTTTTTTACTTATGGTAAAATAAACTATGGATGAGATACAAAACAAAGAACAGTCCACTTCAACACACAAGATAGGAATTTATCTGTGGATTTGGGGGTTATTATTTGTGCTTAGTTTTTTCTCTTACATGGTTGACTGGTTTGCATTTCAAGGGTTTTTAAGGTGGACTTTAATCTTAATATTTATGTTTCTTAAAGCTGGTTTAATAATGGCTTTCTTTATGCATCTATATTGGGAGCGATATGCCTTAGTTAATGTTCTTTTGTGGCCAATGACAGCAATAGCTGGTTTTATTATACTCATGGCGGCAGAAGCAAAATACACTGTTTTTACAAGATTATTATATTTTTTTATAGGAGGGTAATTTATATGACGGGTTATACTGTACTTGCTGGAGTGTTAATATTTTTTGTACTTTTTATTTACGCAACATGGTTTAGCACTCAATTAAAAATAGAAGCTCAAAAAGAAAAGAGTGCGTCAATTAAAATTAATCCTTATGACAATTTGCCTCTCAGTAGAAGATTTATTGATAAAAAAAATAAGCAAGTTGGATTTTTTGATTTAGGTAATCATATTTTAATTATTGGAATGGTGCTATCACTTATATTTATTTTAATAAATGTAGATTAAGTGTAGAATAGATTTATCCAATATGATTATAAAAAAAACTGCTCCACTAAATATAAATATTTATATTAAATCTTTATATTTGCTAATGAAGCCAAGAGTTATGTCTCTTGTTATATTTACATGTGCGGTCGGTCTTTTAACCTCTAATTCGAATATAAGCACTATTGATGCTATGATAGGTATAACTTTAGTTGCCCTAGGTGCGGGAGCTGCTGGATGTTTAAATATGTGGTACGAATCAGACTTAGATGCACTCATGACAAGAACATGTTTGAGACCAATTCCAACTGGTAAAATTAATCGAAAGCAAGCTCTTACTTTTGGCATATCGCTGTCAGTTATTTCAGTTGGAGCATTAAATTATTTCACAAATTTTTTATCAGCATCTTTGTTACTTTTTACAATATTTTTTTATCTTTTTATTTACACAATATGGTTAAAAAGAAAAACACCTCAAAACATTGTCATAGGTGGAGCTGCAGGAGCATTACCGCCAGTTATAGGATGGACTATAGCCACTAATACAATTAGTTTAGAGCCACTAAGTTTATTTTTAATAATTTTCTTTTGGACGCCATCACACTTTTGGGCTTTAAGCCTATATAAAGCTGATGATTATAAAAAAGCTAAAATTCCGATGCTACCTTTAACCGATGGTATAGAAAAAACAAAGGTATACATTTTAATTTACTCTTTATTAATGTTGCCTGTTATTATTTTCCCATATTGGATTAATTTTTCAGGTTTAATCTACTTGTTACCAGCATTAATCCTTACAATTTATTATAATTTTATTTGTTTTGATTTATATCAATATAAAAAAAATAAATTTGACTTGAAGAAAGCCAAAAAAGTCTTTGGTTATTCAATTTTATATTTATTTTTAATCTTTGTATTATTTTTAATGGATAGCTTAATTTAAATATTGTGACAGAGTATTGTTTTAACTAATTATATTTCTTAAATCTAAATATTCATATTTTATCAATAAGCAAATTATTGTGAAAATAATAGTCGTAATAACAATGGAATAAAAAGCCTTTTTAAGAATTTTAGGATTTTCAGGTGCTCCAACCTCATTTGCTGGGATTAAAAATTTTCTTTTTCGATTAACATCTATTGGTAATATAGAAAAAAATACCACTAACTGAATAATTAGATACATTGTAATTAGTCCAATTGTACTCAATTTACCCCCCTATATCTTTTTTTATAAATGGTATATAATTAATTCTTAAGTTAAAAGATAATAAGTCATTATGTACAATTATATTCTTAACTAGTTTGTATTTGTAAGCCCATTTTTATTAGCCATTTTTTTATAATTAATATATTTTTATTTTAGAAAAAAATTATTACATGAAATACATAAGTACTAGAGACAACTCAAAAGAATACAGTTTTGAGGAAGTATTCATCAAGGGACTAGCTGATGATGGTGGTCTATTTATTCCAAGTGAAATAAAAAAATACAGTGCAGGAGAACTTAAATCCATAAGTAGTTTAAGCTATCAAAACTTAGCAAAAAAAATAATCTACCCTTTTATTGGAGATTTTATGTCTGAAAATGAATTATCAGATATTGTTGATAAATCATATTCAGTATTCAGAAAAGATAACACGGTAGATTTAATTAAAGTAGGTGATGTAAAGCTTTTAGAGTTATTCCATGGCCCCACACTTGCTTTTAAAGATATAGCAATGCAATTGCTTGGAAATTTCTATGAATATTATTTAAAAAAAACTAATAAAAATATAAACGTTATCGTTGCAACATCTGGAGACACAGGTGCCGCTGCTATAGATGCGATTAAAGGGAAAAAGAATATGAATATATTTGTTCTTCACCCACATAACAAAGTTTCACTTGTTCAAAGAAAACTAATGTCGACTGTTAAAGAAAAAAATGTCTTTAATATAGCAATAGAAGGTAATTTTGATGATTGTCAAAACTTGGTTAAATCAATGTTTGCAGATAAAGAGTTTTCTAACTCAATTAATATGTCTGGAGTTAACTCGATAAATTGGGCAAGAATTATTGCACAATCAGTCTATTATTTTTATACGTATTTCCAGATTAAAGATGATAGGCCAATTAATTTTTCAGTACCTACGGGAAATTTTGGCGATGTATATGCTGGGTACCTATCCAAAAAAATGGGTTTACCAATCAATAAACTTATCGTAGCAACAAATCAGAATGATATTCTACACAGAGCAATTTCTAGTGGAAAATATGAGGCAGAAGTAGTTTTAGAAACAAATTCACCAAGTATGGATATTCAAATTGCGAGTAATTTTGAAAGATTAATTTATGATTTGAATGACTTTGATGATCATGAAACACAAAAAGTCATGAGTGGAATTAAAGAAGATGGTAAATATATTATCCCAGAAGATAAGATGAAAAAAATTGATAGAGACTTTTTATCAGCAAGTATAAATGAGAATGAGGTTTTAGACATTATTAAGGAGGTTCATGCCATGCACAACGTTGTATTAGATCCTCATAGTGCAATAGGTTTTGGAGCTTTAAAAAAAGTTAATATAGAGGGTAACAATATTGTTTTAGCAACAGCACACCCATGTAAGTTTCCAGAGGCTATAGATAAGTCAATTGGTACTAAACCAAGCTTACCTGAAGAATTAAAGTATGTGATGGATGAAAAAGAAAACTACGATATTATTGCTAACAACCTAAGTAAAACTAAACAATATATTAAGGAAAAAATACTATGAAATTAAAAGAAAATGACAAGATACCCAATTCTGAGTTTTTTATTATGGAAAATGGAACCCCAATTAAAAAAGATACTTTAGAATTTTTTAAAGATAAGAGGATAGTTTTATTTGGTTTACCTGGTGCTTATACATCGGTTTGTTCAGCCAAACATTTACCTGGATACGTTGATAATTATGAAAAATATAAGGCAAAAGGTGTAGATTTAATAGTCTGCATCTCAGTAAATGATCCATTTGTAATGGAAGCTTGGGGCAAAAGCCAAAATGTTGGAGATAAAGTTTTAATGATAGCAGATCCATTTTTGAGTTTTACGAAAGCAATAGGTGCTGATGTTGATAAAAGTGCTAGAGGGCTAGGGATGAGATCAAACAGATACACAATGTTGATTGACAATCTTAAAGTAATTAAATTACAAGAAGAAGAAGATGCTGGTGCATGTGAAGTTTCAGCTGCCCAAAATTTTTTAAATTTAGTTTAATTCGGCAGCTTGTTTAGCTAATAAATCAACTTCTTCATTTAGAATATTTCCAGCATGAGCCTTAACCCATATCCATTTAATTTTATGAGATTGATTTAATTCATAAAGCTGAGTCCAAAGTTCTTTGTTTTTTACTGGTTCCTTTTTAGAAGTTAGCCAATTGTTTTTAATCCATTTATGCACCCAATCAGTAATACCTAATTTCACATATTGGGAGTCTGTATAAATTTCAATACGTTGCTGTTCTTTTATTTCCTGAAGCGCTTTAATTGGAGCCATTAGCTCCATCTTATTATTAGTTGTGTCTTTAACGCTTCCACTGATTTTTTTAATTTTATCGTTAATATTGATGATTGCGGCCCAACCTCCATTACCAGGGTTATTAAGGCAAGAACCATCAGTATAAATTTTTATCATTATTTATAATAATCTTTATAAGTATTCAGATTGTTATGGATGATTAGTTTTTGAAAATATTCGTTAGGTTCTTTGATCTGAATTAGAGCAGTTTTAGGAGTATTAAAATAATCATAAATTCTAGTTAGTAGGTATCTTAAAGCTGCCCCTCTACACAATATATTCAATGAGTCCCTCTCTTTTTTTGAAATAGTTCTTATAGTTTCATATCCATCAATTAAGTGTTTAATCTTTTTATTATTCATTACAAAAGAATCTCTTTTTTTATCAAAACATAAAGCATTTATGCAAATGGCAATCTCATACATAAGGTAATCGTTACTTGAGAAATAAAAATCGATAAATCCAGAAAATTTATTTTTATTAAAGAAGATATTATCTATAAATAAATCTCCATGAATAATTCCACTTGGTAATTTTTTAGGCCATTGATTTTTAATATCTTTTAAGCATATATTGAGAGTTGGTTTTAGTTTTGGAGCTATTTTATTAGACGTAAATTTTATATTTTTTAATAAACCACCTAATTTACTAATAGACATAGAGTTTTGTCTATATAGCTTTATTTTAATTCCAACTTTGTGGAATTTTGCAATATTTTTTCCAATATCAAAGCAATTTTTATAATTAAGAGTAGCTTTATCTTTTCCTTTTAAAAAACTCACAATACTAGCAGGTTTATTTTGAATTTTACTTAAGTGCTTACCATCATTATTCTTTAATGGTTTTGGACAAATAATTTTTTTTTGATTTAGTTTTTCCATTAAGTTCATAAAAAAAGGTAAATCTTTTTTCTGAACTCTTTTTTCAAAAATTGTTAAAATAAATTTTTTTTTATTTGTTTTTAACAGGTAGTTTGTATTTTCTATTCCTTTCTTAATTCCTTCAGATTTTATTATTTTTCCTAATTTGTAATCTCTACTTAGTGATAGAAGGTCTTTACTATTTATTTTAGTGTATACAGCCATCTAATTTAATTTTGCAGGAACTTTAAAAACAACATTTTCTTTAACAATTTCAACTTCCTCAATTTTTATTTTAAAATTTTCTTTCAATTTATTAATGAAGTTTTCAACTAAAACTTCAGGTGCTGATGCACCAGATGAAATACCAATTGTTTTACAATTTTGTATTTTTTCAAAAGGGATTTCACTCTCTGAATGAATTAGCTCAGCATGTTGGCAGCCAGTTTGTTCTGCCACCTCAACTAAACGAACTGAATTTGAGGAATTTCTACTTCCTAAAACAAAAAACATATCACATTGTTTGGCAATATTTTTAACAGCTGATTGACGATTGGTAGTTGCATAGCAAATATCTTCTTTAAATGGCTCTTTAATCTGTGGAAACTTTTTTTTAAGAGCTTTTATTATATTTTTAGTGTCATCAACAGACAGAGTCGTTTGAGTAACATATGCAATTTTTTTATTATCATTCAATTCATATAACTCAACATCATGCTCATCTTGAATCAAATCAATCGTATTTTCTGGTAATTGCCCCATAGTACCAATAACTTCTGGATGATTGTTATGACCTATAAGAACAATATGGTAACCAGCTTTGTGAAGGTTTTCTGCTTCTCTATGAACTTTTGAAACAAGAGGACAGGTAGCATCTATGTATTCCATATTATAGCCATTAGCTTCTAGAGGTACTGATTTTGGTACACCGTGCGCAGAAAAAATTACTGGTCTAGTTTTATCTTCAACCTCTTCTAACTCTTCAACAAAAATTGCACCAATTGCCTTAAGGCTATCTACTACATGTTTATTGTGAACTATTTCATGTCGCACATAAACTGGTGCACCATATTTTTTTATACTTTTTTGAACTATTTCTATTGCTCTTTCTACTCCAGCACAAAAACCTCTTGGAGCAGATAACAATACTTTAATTTCTCTATTTTTCATTTTTTCCTAAAAGATACTCAAGCAATATATGAGGAAAGGTTAAAGACGCCAAACCAATAAATATAACCTTTAATATTGCGTTAGTTAATTGATAATAGTTAGACAGAAAATACAGGCTAATAACAAAGAAAATTGATGTTAAAAGTGTAAGCGGTAAAGCTTTTTTAATAAAAATATAAGCACCATTTTTAAAGTTATCTTTATCAAGTTCATTTATCAATGATATCGAATGACGAAAAGAATGTAAAAAACAAAAGTATATTGTAAAAGCAATTAGAGGGGATGCGAAATAATTCAATACAACAATAGAAAGAAAATCAAAGAATATTAAGATATTTAGAATTTTAAAATTATTTATAAAATAATAAGTGTTAACAAGCAAAGAAGTTAATAATGCAAAAGACAAAATTTGATTAGATTCAATAAAATCTAAAAATAGATAAAAATTTTCATCTTGGATTAATAATAATTTAAAAATATTAATAGTCTCTGTAAAATGAAACATCAGTGGAGCGATAATTATCAGAGAACCTTTCAAAAAATAAAGAATTAAATTTGATGCATTTTTATTATTTATCAAAAATTCTGTATCTTCTTTGCCAAAATGATATGAGGCAACTATTAAAAACAAAATAAGAGACATGGTTGGAAATAATAACCAAAACGTAATTATACCAATTACAATTATTGTGTACATCAAGTAAAAAAAATAAGAGTTTTTTATATTATATAGTTGAGTAAGTTTTTTACCCTTTTGATTATCAAGTGCACCGTGTGAAATTCCAATTGAAAGAATAAGAAGCAAGCAAATTACGGGAGAAATATTTAAAAATTCAAATCGATCAATAATTATAGCAAGTGAGACTGATAAAAGAAAAAAAATAATAGAATGATAAAAATTTATCTTATTTATAAAATTATTCATTTTATTTTAAAAGACTTTTAATGAAAATCCATTTAGGCATTTTAAGAATTATTAACAGGTCTTCAAACATACTGCTTTTATTTGATAAAAATTTAATAACAGTCTCTGGTGAATTATTAAACATTTTAAAAAATATATTTGGCATTTCCTTAGGGTGCCTTTTCAAGACTCTTAGAAATATCTTATCTAAAAATTTATATTTTTTTTTAATCTCATATTTTTGAACATTTTTAATATTTTCAATGTTCTCTCTTATAAATCTACTGTGCTCTTGAATATTTAAGAAAGTATACCCTGTGCTTAACCGAGTCATACCACCAGCAGTTCCAATATTTATTTTATCTTTTTCATTAATGTTTGATGGATAAAACAATGGTATGGCACCTTTTTCTATATAATTAATTTTATAGTTTTTAATATTAAGGTGGTTTTCTATATAATTCTTCAATTGCTCATCATAATCCATTTCCAAATCATTATTCATGCCTGATAACCATGTGGTTTCAACTAATGCCTTGTTCTTTTCATATGGCAATGTGTAAAAGAAATGGACACTATCAAGTTGTTTGCAATCAAAGTCCATTAAATTTATAATCTCATCATCAAAAACATTTTTACTAGTTTCGATTTCAACACCCTTAAAGTGTTGCCAAAGCTTATTTTCTGAAGTCTCTATTGAGGGAACGCTGTTAAAGATAAAGGAATTGTTTAGGCTTATTTCACTAATATCTTTATAGAAACTGATATTTTGATTCTGTCTAAGTCTAGAATTTATTTTTTCATAGAATAATCCACTATCTATAGATTGATAAGGTAGCTTATCACAAACTAAATGTTTTGTTTTATCAGGTATATTTATAGAAAAATTTTCCCAGCTTTTTTTTACACAATCTTCAAAGTTATGATCTGTAGTTTTCCAGAAAGACCAACTTTTATCTTTTTTATATTCTAGCCTTGGCTCTATAATAGCTAATGTTTTATCTTTTAGTTTATTATGAATCTCTAGTTCATGGGCTAAAGATAATCCTGCACAACCACCACCTATAATTATATAATCAAATTCTTTCATTCAGATCTATTTCTTCGTTAATCAGAAGGTGTTCATCATTCATATAACAACTTTTTTCATTCTTTAATGAAAGTTTTATTAAATCCAATAAAGACAAAACCGTTTGATAAATTTTCCCTAAATTATTAACATAGACTTTTCCTGCTTTATTATAACCCTCTATATTACTTGTCTTTAAAATTTCATCACCTATTTTTCTATAAACTCTTCTACCAACCAATATTGCAAATCTAAAATTAAAAGGGATTTTATTAATTGATGTAAAGCAACTTTTATAAAATAAGTCGGCCAAAGTTAATGTGTTACTTATGACATTAAAATCATGCTGAATATAAAATCTATTGTTTTTTGAATCTTCAATAACATCTCTAGCTATATTTGTTAATTGCATCGCAATACCAAGATCTATAGCTGCATTCATTGAGTCTTTATCTTTAACATTTAAAATTTTTGCCATCATTAAACCTACTGTGCCAGCAACCCTATAAGAATAAATTAATAAATCTTTTTTGCTATTAAATTGTACTTTTTCATTTAAATCTGACTCGACACCAGCAAATAAATCTTCAACAATTTTTATTGAAATCTCATGATTAATCATAAGATCCCACATGTTCTTAATTATTAAATTATTAAAATTTTTATTAATAAAATCATTCTTAAAAACCGATAAATTTTTTTTTTTAATACCTAATTCATTTTGATCATCTGCAATATCATCAACTGTTCTACAGAAATCATATAATGAGGAGCATTTTTGATATGTTTTTTTTGGCAAGAAAAAACCAGCCCAGTTAAAAGACTTTGCATAAATAGACAGATAGTTTTTATCAGACATTAAATAATCTTATCTAAAACTTTTGCCGAGGATAGTACTCCGGGTACGCCTGCACCAGGATGTGTTCCAGCGCCAACAAAGTATAACCCTTCACAAATTTCTGATTTATTGTGAAATCTAAAATAAGCTGACTGAGTAAACTTGGGCTGTATAGAAAACCCAGATCCAAATTTAGTATTCAACTCTTTTTCAAAATAATCAGGTGTTAAGTAGAAGTCCTCAACTATGTTTTCTCTAAGATTTGGTAAGAGTGCCTTTTCCATTTTATCTATTACTAGGTTTTTCATCTTTTCACCTTCAATTTTCCAATCTAATTTAGATTGATTGTTTGGGACTGGAACTAGTACGTAGAAACAGTCATTTCCTTCTGGTGCCATAGATTTATCAGTAGCTGAAGGTCTATGTAAATAATAACTTATATCATTATTTAATTTTTTTTTATCAAATATATCATTTAGATGTTCTTTATACTTGTCCCCAAACTTAATTGTATGATGCTCAACATCAGGGTACGTTTTTTTAGTACCAAAATAATACACAAATAACCCCATAGAATATTCCATCCTTTTTTGCTTCCATTCAAATAAAGAATTAGTTTTAGTTTGATTAAGAAGCTTTTCATAGACTGCTGGTGGGTCAGCGTTACATACTACATTATTTGCATTTATTTCTTTTTGATTATCTAATTTTACTCCTTCAATTTTATTATTTAATGAAATAATTTTTGTGACTTCTTGACCTTTAATTATCTCTATTCCTTCTTCAGTCATTAGTATTTCTAAGCCTTTGATTATATTTCCAGTACCACCCATTGAGTAATGAATGCCCCATTTTTTTTCTAGATATAGTATCAATCCATAAATTGATGTTGTTGTAAAAGGGTTCCCGCCAACCAAAAGTGGATGCATACTTAACATTCGCCTTAATTTTTCATTTTTAATGTAGGAAGACACTAGCGAATATACTGATTTATAACTTTTAAGCTTTAATAGAGCAGGTAACTGCTTCATCATAACCAAAGGTTTATCAAAGGGTACATCTGCAAGCTCTGTAAACCCTTTATCAAATATTTTTTTAGTAAATTTTACAAGATCTTCATATCCCTTAACATCATCTTCACTTATTTCTTTAATCTGTTTTTTCATTTTTTCTTCGTTACCAGAATAGTCAAACTTATTCCCATCTTCAAAAATAAATTGATACCAAATATTAAGAGGTGTAAGTTTTATATAATCCTCTGCTTTTTTATTAAAAAGTTCAAATAGCTCTTCAATTAAATAAGGTGCTGTAATCACAGTAGGTCCAGCGTCAAATGTAAAACCATTCTTTTTGAACACTCTAGCTCTACCCCCAAGATCAGGGTGTTTTTCAATTAATGTAACGTTATGATTTTTGGCTTTTAATCTAAGGGCAGCAGCTATCCCACCAAAACCAGAACCAATGACTATAGATTTCATTTAGTTAATTTATAGTTTTTTTTAAAAATTGTAAGGGAATTATGAGTTGATTTTTTTTAAAGCAACTTTTGTTTCTTCTAGGTTTTTATCAAACAAACTGTCGAGTTTTGATTTATCAACAGATGTACTTATAATTTTTTTAACAGATTCAACGGCAATCCTTATGGATACATCTTTTATCTCCTTAAGTGCCGCATCCTTCATCTGGGTGATTTTGTTTTCTGCTAAATTTTTTTTGATTTCAGAAGATTTGTGAAATTTATCATTCATCTCTATAACCAAATGGTCACTATCTTTTTTGGCTTGTTCTAAAATTTCATTACTAACTGTTTGGGCTGTATCTAATTTACTTTGTGCATTATCTAATAGAATTTTTGCTTCAGATCTTAATTTTTCACTTTCATCAATTTCATTCTTAATATCTAAAATGAGTTTGTTTAAAACTTCATTAATTTTTTGAGGTATTTTTAGATAAATTAATCCTCCAATAAAAATTATAAAGGATATTGCTACCCAAAAAGTTGCATCAATTACCATAATATTCATTCATCTTTCTTCTTGATAGATCATCAACAATTGCGGAGATGCTACTATTATTAACTTCTGCACCTATTAACTGATGTAGTAAATCTACGGATGTTTCTACAGCTATCTTATTAATTTTTTCTGGAGCTTTATCTTTAAGCTCTTGTATTTCAGACTCAGCTTTTTGAATTTCTTCATTCAGCTGTTTGTCCAAGGCATCTTTTTTTAGATTAATGCTTTTTAATAGTCTCTCTCTAGCTTGTTTGAAGTAAATTTTAGCTTCGCCTTTACTATTTTGAACTATCTTTTCATATTCTTCTATATTTAGCTCACTCTGTTCTCTTTGCTTTTCTGCTGCCTCAATATTCTCTACGATCTGTAATTTTCTTATCTCAAGGTTTGAGCTAATTTTTGGAAGTATAAGTTTAGAAAGAACAATATATAAAATTCCAAAAGTTATAGTTAGCCAAAAAATTTGAGAAACCCAGAACTCAGGATTTAATTGAGGCATACCTCCGCTTTCAGCTGCAAAAGCTTCCATAGAAAATAGGAAGCTTAAAAATATCGACTGAAAAAATATTTTTTTAATCATTAAATTTAAAATGCAAATAAAATAATTAATGCAACAACTAATCCAAATAGACCAGTAGCCTCAGCTAAAGCAAATCCTAATAAAAGATTAGGAAATTGTTTTTGTGCTGCGGATGGGTTTCTCATTGCGCCAGAAAGGTAATTACCAAAGATAATTCCAATTCCAACACCGGCACCGGCTAGAGCTATCGCTGCTAGTCCTGCTCCGATCATTTTTGCTGCTTCTAATTCCATTATATCCTCCTTATGTTAGTTAATGGTGTAAATTTAATGCATCGTTTAAATAGATGCAGGTTAAGATTGCAAAAACATATGCTTGAAGAAAAGCAACCAGTATTTCCAAACCAGTTAGTGCAACCGAAAAACTCAGTGGAAGCCATCCACCAACTATCCCGAGGCTTATTACAAAGCCACCGAAAACTTTCATCATAGTATGACCAGCCATCATGTTAGCAAACAAACGAACAGAAAGGCTTACGGGTCTACTTAAATAAGAAATAATCTCTATAACAACTATTAGTGGCAGAAGAACTGCTGGCACTCCACTTGGTACAAATAATTTTAAATAGCCCAAACCATGTTTCATAAAACCAATTATTGTTACTCCAATAAAAATAAATGAAGCTAATATAAAAGTGACAATGATGTGGCTAGTGACGGTAAATGCATAAGGGATCATACCAAACATGTTACAGAACAGTACAAACATAAATAAAGAAAAGATAAATGCAAAATATGGTTTTGCTTTAGATCCAGCTGTATCGCTAATCATTTTAGAAACAAAGCTGTAACTTAACTCTGCTAGAAGTTGAACCTTATTAGGTAGTAATGAATTTTTTTTTGATCCTAGATTAAAAATTAATAGTATCGCTAAAGAGCTAATGACCATAAACAAACTTGCATTTGTAAATGATATATCTATTGCACCTAATTTTATTTCTGGTCCAATTCTATAAACTTCGAATTGGTGCATTGGATTTGTTGCCATAATTTTTTAAATCTATTCTTGCATATTTTTTGCAGATCTGAATACGTTTATGATACCAGCCACCACACCTACAAAAAAAAATATTAATATTAACCAGGGCTTAGTACCAAAGGTCGTGTCTAAAATAAACCCTATAATTGTCCCAACTACTACCGCAGACACTAATTCTGTACTTAATTTAAAGGCAGTCCCAATAGAAGAGGGTGGTTCTTTATCTTTATAAAGATTTTTCTCAGCAATTTTAGATTTTGCAATCTCTAGGCGAGTTTTAAGCGAATCTTTTGGCATTTATTTATTAAGCAACCATACTCTCAGCTTTTTGCAAATCAACAGCTACTAACTGACTAATCCCTTTTTCAGGCATAGTTACTCCATAAAGTCTATTCATTTTTGACATTGTAAGAGCATGGTGAGTAACAATAATAAATTTAGTGTTAGTTATTTTTGTTAGGTCATCTAGTAGACCACAGAATCTTGTTACGTTAGCATCATCTAGTGGAGCATCAACTTCATCCAACACACAGATTGGAGATGGGTTAGTAAGGAACACAGCGAAGATAAGTGATAAGGCAGTCAAAGCTTGTTCACCACCAGATAGTAAGGTTATAGATTGAAGTCTTTTACCTGGAGGACTTACCAGCATTTCCAAACCAGCTTCAAGTGGGTCGTCAGAATCAACCAATTCTAATTTTGCATTTCCTCCATTAAATAATTTTGTGTAAACTTCGTTAAACTTTCTATTAACTTTTTCAAAAGCCTCTAAAAGCCTCTCTCTTCCTTTTTGGTTTAATTCATTAATACTTTCTTTTAATTTAATGATTGCGGATACAAGATCTTCCCTATCCTGTTCCATTTTCTTAATTTCAATTTCATATTTATTTGTTTCTTCATCTGCCCTCAAATTAACTGAACCAAGCTTTTCTCTATCTTTCTTTTTTTCATCTAGGGCATCTTCTTGAGCTACCGAGTCTGGTAGTTCCTCAACACCATTTAAATTAGAATTTTCAAGGATATCATTTTCTTCGAGGTTAAGTTCAGAAATAACCCTTTCTAACAAGTCATCTTTACGTTTTTTTAATCCTTCGATAGTTGCACCTGAACTTGCTTTTCTTTCTCTTATTTGAATAGATCTTTCTTGAACATCGTTTAATTCAAGTCTTAAAGAATTTATCTTTTTATCTGTCTCTTCAATTATCTTTTCATTCTCAATCTTTTCATTTTGTGAAATTCTTAACCCTTCAGTGGCCTGACCTTTTTTCTCTGCTTGAACTTTAGGTTGTTGGTCACGTTCATTTAGTTGTGATAACAACTTATTTTTTCTTTCAGTTAATTCTGTTGCCATTTTTTGAGAGTTTGAAAGTAAACTCTTCCAACTTTCAACTTCAGTTTCAATAGCTTTAATTCTTTCATTTCTTTTTATAGATTCTTTTTTAATAGATTGGTTTTTGCTAAAGCTATCTGCATATTTTTCTTGAAGTAATTTTATATTGTCATTTTTTTCATTGATGTCAGTTAGTTTACTTTTACTTTCATCATCGGCTAAATTACTTAAGAAATTATTTAATTCCATTTTAGTTCTATCTAGCAAAGTAAGAGCTTGGTTGGCTTCATTATTGTTTATTAACTCTTTGATTTTTTCGATTGTATTAATAACGCCTTTAATTGGGTCAATACTGATATTTATGTTGCCATTCGCGAACATTTCAATAATTTCATCTACAGCTTTTTGCTCTTCATTAAGTTGCTTTTTGGCCTCTTCGAGATCTTCATTTGATAATTTTTCAGTTTCAAAATATTTAGAGTCTATTTCTATTAACTCACTTTTCTCTTCTTTTAATCTTTTTTCATTTGAGTTTGCATCTATTACAATCCCTTTTTCCCTATCAATATCCTCTTCAATGGTTTTTAATGAATTTTTGAAATTTTCTATCTCACCTTGTGTTCTTACATTTTCTTCATCTAAATTTTGTAGTTCTAAATTTAATCTTTGAATTTTGGATAGGTTTTCAATATTTTTTTCTCTTAATGGAGAAACTTTATCTGTTTCAGTTTTAATTAAACTTTCAAATTGAGAAATCTGTTGATTGAAGTTGCTCACTTCTCCCTCAGCTTCATTATTGATTTCATTTTCTATCCTAATTTCATTATCAATGTCTAATAACTTTAAATAGTATAACCCTGCTTCAATTTTTTTTATCTCTTCAGAAATAAGTTTATATTTTGTAGCTTCTTCTGCCTGTTTCTGAAGATTGGCTAGCTGTTTTTCTTGCTGCCTTCTTAATTCATCTGCTCTTTTTAAATTGGCCTCTGCAGCATTTAATCTAAGTTCAGCCTCATGTCTTCTGACATGTAATCCTGAAATGTTAGCAGCCTCTTCTAAAATTGCACGTCTATCTGTAGGTTTAGCAGTCACTAGGGCACCAATACGTCCTTGGCTTATCATTGATGGCGAATGAGCACCTGTAGATAAATCTGCAAAAAACATTTGTGCATCTCTAGCTCTAACTTCTTTATCATTTATATAAAATTTAGAACCTTTATCTTTTTCAATTTTTCTTCTAACTTCGATTTGATCTATGTCTTTATATTGTAAGGGTCCTTCATGACTTGCGTTATCTACAATGATTGAAACTTCAGCTATATTTTTTGAAGCTTTGTTTGATGTTCCGTTAAAAATAACATCTTCCATACCAGAGCCCCTCATACTTTTTGCTGAGGTTTCTCCCATAGCCCATCTTAAGGACTCTACAATGTTTGATTTTCCACAACCGTTAGGTCCAACTATTCCTGTTAACCCATCTTCGATTAAAAAATTAGTTTTCTCAGCAAATGATTTAAATCCATTTAATTGGATTTTTTTAAACTCCATGGACTAACTTATATCAGTTTTTCCAGATATTTTTTTAAATTCTTATAATTTAAGGCTTTATCAAACTTTTTATCATTAATTATTATCGTAGGAGTAGCATTAACTTCAAATTTTTTTACTCCATCGATTCGATCATTTAAAACATAATCTTCTATAGCCTTATCACTTAGGCATTTTTCAAAATCTACATTCACATTTTCACTTTCTAAGAATTTTTTTAAATAACCTGTCGCCTCATCTGGTGTTTTTCCTCTAGCCCATTTTTTTTGGCCAGAATACAAAATATTCAAAATATTTGAATCACCATCGTTATTACATTGTGCAATTTTTGATGCATTAAATGCAGCTAAGTCTAATGGAAAATGTCTAAATTCAATTCTTACCAATCCTTTATCAATGAAGTCTTTCTTAAGTTCTGGATATACATCTTTATGAAAATTTGCACAGTGACCACAAGTCAATGATTCGTAAGCAATTATTTTTATTTTAGCACTTTCTTCACCATCTGTAATTCTTTTGATTAATTCATTATCCACAGCAAACGCTTTAGTAGAGAAGATTAGAAATATTATAAATAATGTTGAGGTTAATTTTTTCATCGTTGTTTAAATAGTTTTGTTAATTCAAGTAATGATTTTTTAATTTTATCATTTTTAATACTATTAATTCTATCCGCATACTTAATATTTGTCACATAGTTTTCATTAGAATCTAATTTTTTGAATTTTGTTTGAACATCATCAAAACTTATAAATTTCAATTTTTCGACAACAGCATAGCCAAAGAAACTATTCATTTTATCCATTATTATTTTTTTTGAATATTCTAAATCAATTTCGTGTCCTCTCTTGGCCATTATTTGAAGAGTGCTTACTCCAAATTTATTAGAATTTTTAAAGGATTTTGGATAGCATATTTGAAAAAGATCGTCTCCAACTATGTACTTCCAGTTATTAAGTGTTTCAGAAAATATATGACCCTTTTTTTTGATTATTTTTTTAATATTTTTTGGCAAAGTGTCTTTAAAGGATCTTAATCCTTGAAAGCTTCTATTTCCCTGCTTAATATTATTTTTAAAAGACATATTAGTTTAAAACAATGATAACAAAAAAAATTCTTAATTGGTACGATAATAATAAAAGATCTTTACCGTGGAGAGCCAGATGTTCTGCAAAGAAAAAAGAGTACTTCACTCTTGTAAGTGAATTTATGCTTCAACAAACTCAGGTTAAAACAGTCATTCCATATTTTAATAATTTTTTAAAAGATATTCCTAACTTTCAATCTCTTGCAAAAGTGAGTGAGACTAAACTTCTAAAACATTGGCAAGGTCTTGGTTATTACTCAAGAGCAAAAAATTTAAAAAAAAGTGCAAAAATAATTATTGATAATTACAGTGGAAGACTTCCAAATAATTTTGAAGAACTTAAAAAACTTCCTGGAGTTGGAGATTATACTGCAAGTGCTGTATCAGCTATTGCATTTAATCAGCAAATAATTCCACTAGATGGAAATATAGAGAGAGTCTTAAAGCGTATTTTAAACTTAAAAACAGAAGAAGAAATAAAAAAAGAAAACCTTCATAAACAAAAAAAAATTTTTGGCAAAACGTCAAGATCAAGTGATTATGCTCAAGCCCTAATGGAAATAGGAGCACTATTGTGTAAACCAAAAAATCCATACTGTTATAAATGTCCAATAATTAAAAATTGCCTATCTTTTAAAAGAAAAGATTTTGAAATTAAGAAAAAAGATAAAAAAATTATAGATAAATTTTATCTGGCAACTTTATATAAAAATAATAATCAGCTTTTATTAATAAAAAATGATAAATTTAAATTTTTAAAAAATTTACTTAT
>CAJQSY010000011.1:0-9909 GCA_905616605.1 uncultured Candidatus Pelagibacter sp. | reverse complement strand
TTTTGGCATTTCACTAGCTGGCTTTAAGGTTTCATGGTCAGCATGTTTATGTCTAAGTGTTAAGGGTAGTTTTCCTCTAAATAAAATTTGATCTATTCCTGTAAATATTATTCCAAGTATTAAACCCCAGCTAAAACTAGGTTTAACATTTCGCGCCTGATGTAGCTCTTCATAAACCCAACTTTTTTTAAACTTATCTTCATAAATTGATAATTCTTTATCTTCTTTTAAATTTTCAAAAATAGTTTCTGCTGCAATCATTCCACTTTTCATTGCAGTGTGTGACCCTTTGATTTTAGGCATATTTAAAGTTCCAGCATCACAACCAACTAATAATGCTCCAGGCATAGACATCTTAGGTAAACTTTGTATTCCTCCTTCAATTAAAGCTCTTGCTCCATAAGAAATACGTTTTCCACCTTCAATTACTTTTTTTATTGCTGGGTGGGTTTTAAACCTTTGAAATTCATCAAACGGTGAAAGGTATGGATTTTTATAATCTAGACCAATTACATATCCTAAAAAAATTTGTTTATTTTCTGCGTGATACATAAAACTTCCACCATAAGTATTATTATCTAATGGCCATCCAGCTGTATGCATAACCATTCCTTCGTCATGATTTTTATCTGTTACCTCCCAGATTTCTTTAAACCCAATTCCATACTGTTGAGGATCTTTACCTTCATCGAGGTTAAATTTTTTTATAAGCTCTTTTCCAAGGTGGCCTCTACATCCTTCTGCAAAAACAGTAACTTTTCCTAAAAGCTCTATGCCTGGTTCAAAGCCATCTTTTTTGTTTCCATCTTTATCAACTCCCATGTCTTGAGTTGCAACTCCTTTAACTGATCCATCTTCATTGTATAAAATTTCACTTGCAGGAAAGCCTGGAAATATTTCAACACCTAAAGCTTCAGCTTGTTCTGCAAGCCATCTACATAAATTAGCTAAACTTATTATATAATTATTATGATTTTGCTGAACTGAAGGAAGTAACCATGTTGGCCAACTTAACGATTTTGTTTTACTTAAAAATAAGAATTTTTCTTTTAAAACCCTTGTTTTAACTGGTGCATTTAACTCTTTCCAGTTAGGAAATAATTCATCTAAAGCTCTAGTTTCAAACACGTTACCGCTTAAAATATGGGCACCAATCTCTGAAGCTTTTTCAAGTAAACAAACATTTAATTCTGGATCTAATTGTTTAAGTTTTATAGCAGTAGATAATCCTGATGGACCTCCACCAACGATTACCACATCATAATCCATTGCTTCTCTAGGCATATCTTAAATTTTTACAGTACTGATTATTTTTGTATACTATTTAATTTATTCAATTCTTCTAGGAATTGAGGTAATGCCTCAAATAAATCAGCTTCTAGACCGTAGTCTGCGACACTAAATATTGGAGCTTCACCATCTTTATTTATAGCAACAATTATTTTACTTTCTTTCATTCCAGCTAAGTGCTGAATTGCTCCTGAAATTCCAACAGCAATATATAAGTCAGGTACAACTACTTTACCAGTTTGACCAACTTGGTGTTCATTGCTTATATAGCCTGCATCAACTGCAGCACGTGACGCCCCAATTGCAGCATTTAATTTATCTGCAATATCAGCAATCAATTTGAAATTCTCTCCATTTTGCATTCCTCTACCACCTGAAATTACAATTCTAGCTGTTCCAAGCTCAGGTCTATCTGATTTAACTTCTTCTCTTTTAATAAATTTTGATAAAGTAAACTCTTCAGTTGCTTCAATTTTTTCTATTGGAGCAGATCCACCAGACGTTTCGCAAGGTTCAAAAGAAGTTGGTCTAATTGTTATGCATTTTTTAGTATCTGTGCTTTTTACTGTAGCAAATGCATTTCCTGCATAAATAGGTCTTATGAATGTATCAGCTGATATCACTTTAGTAATGTCACTTACTTGAGATATATCTAAATGAGCTGCTATTCTTGGCATCAAATTCTTACCAAATGTATTTGCAGAGCTAATAATGTGAGAATAATTTTCTGAAACTTTTACAACTAAGGGAGCAAAGTTTTCAGCTAAATAGTTTTCATAATGAGCAGCTTCAGCATGTAACACTTTTTTAACAGCTGACATTTCAGATAATGCTTTAGCAACATCACCACAATTATTTCCAATTAATAAAACATGTACATCAGTATCCATTTGTGATGCTGCAGTAATTGCATTTAATGTAAAAGGTTTTACTTCTTTGTTATTATGTTCTGCTATTAATAAAACTGACATTATATTACCTTTGCCTCATTTTTAAGTTTGCTAACTAATTCAGCAACACTTGCAACTTTAATTCCTGCTTTTCTTTTTGGGGGTTCTTCTACTTTAATTTGTTGAACTCTAGGTGTTATATCAACTCCTAGATCTGCGGCTGTAAATATCTCTATAGGTTTTTTTTTAGCTTTCATGATATTTGGCAAAGATGCATATCTTGGTTCATTTAATCTTAAATCACATGTAACAATAGCTGGAAGATTAACTTCAATTGTTTCTAATCCTTCATCTATCTCTCTTGTCACTTCTAGAATTTTATCTTTTATTTCAATTTTTGATGCAAATGTTGCTTGAGGCCAATTTAATAAGGCACTTAACATTTGACCTGTTTGATTACAGTCATCATCAATTGCTTGTTTACCCATAAACACTAGGTCTGGTTTTTCTTTATCAACAATTTTTTGCAGTGCTTTTGCTACTGCTAATGGCTCAACAGTTCCTTCGGTTTTGATTAATATTCCTCTGTCAGCGCCCACTGCTAAAGCTTTTCTAACGGTTTCTTGTGACTTTTCTTCACCCACTGTAATTGCAATAATTTCTGTTGCTTTACCTGCTTCTTTAATTTTTACAGCTTCTTCAATTGCATTGTCATCAGGTGGGTTACTAGACATTTTAACATTATCTGTAACGACTCCAGTTCCATCCTCTTTAACTCTAACTTGAACGTTGTAATCAATTACCCTTTTAACAGCGACTAATATTTTCATTATGCTCTCAATAAATTATTTTCAGGATCGTAAGGACTTTCCTCTAAAATAGTACAATCATACATTTTACCAAGAATATCAATTTTCAATTTTTGACCAGTTGTTGCAATATCAGGTTTTATCATTCCTAATGCAATAGATTTTCCCAACCTAAATCCAAAATCACCTCCAGTTGCACGTCCTACAACTTTGCCATTTTCATAAATTGGATTATTACCTAAAACATCCGCATCTTCAACGTTATGAATTTCCATTGTTACTAATTTATTTGAAAAACCTTTTTCTCTCCATCTATTAAGTGCTTCCAGACCAATAAAGTTTCCTTTATTAGGATGTATAAATCTATCTAACCCAGATTCGTATGGTGAATATTCAATTGATAATTCTGTTCCAACAAGTTTATAAGATTTTTCAAGTCTCAAACTATTCATTGCTCTAATCCCATATGGCTTAATACCTAAATCTTTTCCAGCTTCCATCAATTTATCAAATATATGATTTTGATATTCAATTGGATGATGAAGCTCCCAACCCAACTCACCAACAAAGTTTACTCTCATAGCATTTACTGGAGCGTTTCCAACGTTTACGTTTTTAGCGCTTAACCATTTAAAGTTTTCTTTTGAGAAATCGTCTCTTGAAACTCTTGTCATTAATTCTCTAGCCTTTGGACCAGACACAACAAGTACACCCATACTATTAGTTAGATTTTCAAATTGAACTGTCCCATCTGTTGGCATCCATTTTTGAATCCAATCATGGTCTAATCTTTGATTTGCTCCCGCAGAAACTAAATAGAAACTATCTGACGCTTCTCTCATTATTGTAAATTCAGAATGAACTCCTCCCTTAGTATTAAGGGCATGACATAAACCAATTCTTCCAATTTTTTTTGGAAGTTTGTTAGCTACTAAATAATCTAAAAACTCTTCTGCACCGGAACCTTTAATTCTACATTTTGCAAATGCAGTCATATCTAAAAGACCCACATTTTCTTTTACATTTTTACATTCTTTTTTTATTGCTTCGAACCACTTGGACCTTCTAAAAGACCAATCATCTTTTTGCTCCATTCCATCTGTTGCAAAGAAGTTTGGTCTCTCCCAACCAAATTTTTGGCCAAATACAGCCCCTAATGCTTTCATTCTATCATAACAAGGTGATGTTCTTAGTTCTCTAGCAGCACCTCTTTCTTCATCAGGATAATGAACTTTAAATACATGATTGTAAGCTTCTTCATTCTTTTCTTTTAAGTATGATTTTGTTGCATAGTCACCAAATCTTCTTGGGTCAACGCCGAGCATATCAACCGTTGGTTCTCCATCAACTATCCATTCTGCAAGTTGCCACCCCGCTCCACCTGCTGCAGTAATACCAAAACTATGTCCTTCATTAATCCAAAAATTTTTAAGTCCCCAAGCTGGACCAACAATAGGGTTTCCATCTGGTGTATAACAAATTGCACCATTATAAACTTTTTTAACACCTACTTCTCCAAAGGCAGGAACTCGATGAATTGCACCTTCAATATGTGGGGCCAATCTATCTAAATCTTCTTGAAATAATTCATACTCAGAATCTTTTGATGGTCCATCAACATAACAAGCTGGAGCACCATCTTCATAGGGTCCTAAAATTAAACCACCTGCTTCTTCTCTCATGTACCATCTACTATCGCTATCTCTTAAAACTCCCATCTCTGGTAAGCCTTCTTTTTTTCTCTTTAAAATATCTGGGTGTGCTTCTGTAACAATATATTGATGCTCAACAGGTATAGCAGGAATATCTAAACCAACCATTTTTCCAGTTTGTCTTGCAAAGTTTCCTGAACAAGAAATTACATGTTCACATTCAATAGATCCTTTGTCAGTTTCAACAACCCATCCATCTTTAGTTTGTTTAATTCCAACTACAGCTGTGTTTCTATAAATTTCTGCACCCATATTTCTTGCACCCGTAGCCATTGCTTGAGTTAAATCAGCAGGCTGAATATAACCATCTTCTGGGTGTTGGATTGCTCCAAGCAAATCATCTGTACGACATAGAGGCCAAATTTCTTTTACTTGATCTGGTGTTAAAAATTTTACATCAACGCCTATAGTTTGTGCAACACCTGCGTATTGATGATACTCATCCATTCTATCTTTAGTGCTTGCTAAACGAATATTTGACACAACACTGAAACCAACATTCTGTCCAGTTTCTTCTTCTAATTTTTTATAAAGATCAACAGCGTACTTGTGAAGTTGTCCTACTGAATAACTCATATTGAATAACGGAAGTAGACCTGCTGCATGCCAAGTTGATCCTGAAGTTAATTCTTTTCTCTCGACAAGAACAACATCTGATAAACCTTTTTTTGCTAAATGATAAAGGGCACTTACTCCTACTACACCACCACCAACTACTACAACTTTTGCTTTAGATTTCATTAATGCGATTCCTACTAAATTTTCATAATTTACGAAACAAAATTCGTTTAGTTATTAAATTAAATTGAGGATCCAAGTGGCGTTGGGGCTGTGACCATTGTGGTCAACCAACAACCTTTCAGCGGACCTTCTGCAGTGTATTTTTCAACAGTCCAATTGAATTTATAATAGGCCTTATTCTTATCAAGAACTGTTACTTCAAAAAGAGCTGTTAAATCAGTTGTTTTTATCTTAACAACCTTATGACCTAGGTGGTTAAGAAGCATTCCATAGGACTTACCCTTAATCATAGTTTTAAACCTATCTAAAGGACCTGTATTTTTTCGATTACTTGGATGTGCAAATTCCCAGGTCTGTTCAATTCCATTATCTTTTTTAGGGTTGTCATTCTGTTTTAGGCTTCTTAATTGAATTTGGACAACTAGAAAGGGTTCAATCCCATTGTTAGGCTTTACTAACTCTGCATGAGATATTGATGAGGTTAATAAGGTAATTAAAATTACCCTATATATTAAGTGCTGTATTTTTGACGTCTTCCAAAAATTGTTTTCTTTTTTCATCACTTACAAACGGTACAGCAAAATATCTTCTGTAGACAATATTATAAATGCCACACATATGAAACACACCTCTTTTTAACCTTCTAATTGGTAAATTTAAGAAAAATGTTGTGATTGCTAATCTTGGAGATCCGTATGTACAAAATATAATTGCTTTTTTTTTATGTAAATTACCAATCGGATATCCGTAGTTTCCCCATAATTGCTTAAACGTAAATGCCCAAGGTGGTGCTAAAACTTTATCTATCCATCCCTCGACTATTGCTGGCATTCTAAAATTCCAAATCGGTGCAATTAGAACAATTATATCACATTCTTCTATTCTTTTACGATGACTTAAAACATCTTCACCTGGTTCCTCACCGGCAAAAACTGGATCAAATTTTTCTTTATAAAGATCAACAGCATCAACTTTATTGCCATTATCTTCTGCTGTTTTGATAAAAGTATCTCTTATTGCTGCATTAAAAGATTTGTCATTATAATGGCCATATATAAGAAATATTTTTTTCATTTGTGTATTTTTAAACTAGTTCTATAAGAAAGCCATGAAAAATTTTTACGTACTTGAAGGTGAGCATACAGATCCCAATGAAATTAAAACAATATTGAAAAATACCGAAAAGAAACATGGTCCTTTTGAAGAGCAAGAAGCCACTCAAATTGCCAAGGGATTAATTCAAAAAAATATAGATGATTTTTATCATCGAGCTTGGGTAGTCAAAAACTAACTCTGTAAAACTAGAAAACTAGGTTTATCTTCAAAATATTAATTATTAATTTAATAAAATATTTTCTAAATTATTCCAAATAATTTTTGAAATTCAATTTTAGTGCACTTGTTAGCAATGTAATAAATCTTATTTTTTATAGCTATTTCTTTAGCCTTATCATTTTCAATATTAAGTTGTAGCCACAAAACATGTGCTCCAATCTCTTTAGTTTGATTAGCTATGTCTATAGCCTCTTCACTTGGTCTAAAAACATCTACTATATCGACTTTTTCTTTTATATCTAATAGAGTTCCATAAACTCTTTCTCCATTTATTGTATCATTTACACATGATGGGTTTACAGGAATAACTTTATAACCAGATTTTTGTAAAAATTTCATTACTATATTTGAGTCTTTTTCTTTTTTTTTACTTGCACCAACTAAAGCTATTACTCTTGAACTAATAAATAATTCTTTAATTTTATCGTCTACTATTTGTTTTTCCATATGGGTTTTCTTTTTTCTAAAAATGCAGATATTCCTTCTTTAGCATCCATTGCCATCATATTTTGTGTCATCATTTTAGCAGTATAAGCATATGCTTTTCTTAGTGGCATCTCTAATTGTTTATAAAAAGTTTGTTTGCCAATTTTAATTGTAAAACTTGATTTTGAAGCAATAGTTTTAGCAACTTTTAATACTTCATCGTTTAATTTTGATTTAGAAAAATGATTATTAATTAGTCCAATTTCTTTTGCATAATTTGCTTTAATGGGTTCGCCAGTTAACAGCATCTGCATCATTCTTTTTCTATTAACTTCTCTGCTAACAGGTACCATCGGTGTACTGCAAAATAAGCCTAAATTTACTCCTGGTGTTGCAAAAATTGCATCGTTAGTACTGTAAGCAAGATCACAACTTGCAACTAATTGACATCCTGCAGCAAATGCTGCCCCATGAACTTTTGCAATAACTGGCTTTTTTCCTTCAACGATCTGAAGCATTAATTTTGAACAAAGATTAAAAAGTTTTTGATATTTTTCTCTTTTCTTCAATCCACTTACTTCTTTTAAATTATGACCTGCACTAAAACCTTTTCCAGATCCTTCAATAATTATTACCTTAATATTTTTATCTTCATCTAATTTTTTAAAAGCTTTAACTAAATCTTCTAAATTTTTAAATGAAAGCGCGTTATATGTTTTTGGCTCATTAATGATGATTGAGGCAATATCTTTTTTTAAAGGTTTAACTTTAATATTACTTAAGTTTGCCATCTTCTCTCATTTTAGCTCTGATTTTTGTTGCTGAGATTTGTTGTATTTCCTCTGATAAAACAACTTCTTCTATTTTATAACCAACTCCTCTTCCGTAACAAATATTAGTAATATTAGGAACCATCATTACTTTAAACCTTCCCTCAAATTCTGGATTTAACTTTTCTTCAATATTTTTTTTAACTGTATCAAAATCAAATGGGTTATCATCAACGCCTTGAACATCTCTTATTTGAATACAAACTTGACCCGTTTTTTTAATAATTTCTTGAAATAAAACATAATGACCATCATGAAATGGTTGCCATCTACCAAGCATTTGTGCTGTTGGTTTTTTATTATCCCATTCGTATTCCATTATTTTATCTCCTTTAATATTATTGGTGCCCAATGTTTAGCATCTTGAGTTGTAACCTGACAGTCAAATTTTTCAGGTTTAACAAACATCTTATTAGTATCATCAAAACGTCCCTCCTTTATTGTATTTAACCAAATTATATAATCTGCAGGAAATAAACTTCTTGCTTTAGGCGTTGGGCAAATAAAATCTGCAACAACATAATTTCCATCATCTTTTAATTTTTTAGCAAAATCTGCCATTCTTTTAGCTTGTCTTGTTCTGCCTTCTTCTGAAAAATCCCAATCATTAGCTTCTTTTCTAACCTCATCAGCATTAAGTCTTTTAGCATTTAGTAATGGAGCAATTTCATTTGCTAAAGTTGTTTTACCAGAACCTGGAAGGCCCATTATTAATATTATTTTCATTTTAAATAATTTTTTCAAATATATTATTAAGAAATGGCTCAAATTTTTTCCATTTTTCAGAACTGCCCTGATAAATTTTTTTTCTAATTTGAATAACAGATGCTGTAGATACGTTTCTTTTATTATTTTGAGGTGAAAGACAGGCTTCCTCCCAGTCCAAATCCAAGTATTTAATTAACTTTCTAGTTTCTTCGTCCTGATTGGTCACTAGATTTTCGTAATTGATATTATAAATTTTTCTATCAAAATGATTTTCCCAAAATTTCATTAGCTCCTCATAAAGTTGATAATACTTAATAAGATCAAATAAATTATAGCTGAAACCTAACGCTTTGGTATGAAAATTTTTTTTATAACACCCCCAACATGTTGCTGCAAAGTCTCTTTTTATATGAATTATTTTTGCATTAGGAAAGGCTGAATATATCAGCCCAACATACATAAAATTTAAAGGCATCTTATCTGTTACATTCAATTTTCCATCAGACAATTTTTTTAATTTTTCAAGATATTTTTTTCTAAAATCTATTAATTCTTTAGTATTGACTGGAAATTTTTCTGTCGCAATATTTCTCCCTAATTGATCTACATAAATTAGCTCACCAGCGCCCATTACCTTTGAGTGTATTCATTAATTTGTTTTGCAAACGAATTGGATGAAAATGAGAGATCAGATAGAGTTATAGCTACTAAATGGGATGCAGCCTTTACGCTTTTTGATGGTGTTCCCTTAAAAAAAGATATCGAAAGATTAAAAAACGAAGTACCAAAACAAGAATTTGGCAGGCTTTCTTACAAAGAGTTAACCCTTTCAAGAGCCAATAAATCAGTTAGAGTTTTTAATCATGTGGTCGAATGTTTAAGCGAAGGTAAGCAGCCTGATAATGATTTAATAACTAGCGTTGGTTATTTGTATAGAACAACAGCAGTTTACGGGTCAGGTAAATTTGGCTTAGCTGATAGGTTCAGAATTAAAGATAGAGAAGAAATATATGGACCTTTTAGATTGGAAATGATGTTGGTTTATTTAGTTAGGCAATTTACTTTTGATCAAGTTAATCACGTTGCAAAAAGCAAGAACCCCAAAAAAGCTGTAAATCTTGATATAAATATTTGTAAAAGTTTAGGAATAGGAAATTCTACGGGTCTA
>CAJQSY010000010.1:0-18765 GCA_905616605.1 uncultured Candidatus Pelagibacter sp. | reverse complement strand
AAAACTTTTGTGCGTTAAACTTTTAATAAAAATTTTTGGATCAGAAAACTTTAATTTTAATTTCTTTTCTAATATTATGGGGTTAAATTTCATTAAATAATTTTCTTAAAAAACCTGTCAAATCTAATTGTTTTGTGCCATTTCCAAAAAGAAAAAATACTACCAATTCTAAAATCAGATGAAAAAAAAATAAATTGAGCTTTACCTACTAAATTATCCTCATGAACATATCCGACACTAGTCAGATATCTACTATCTTTAGAGCAATCTCTATTGTCTCCTAAAAAAAAGTAGTGTTGAGAGGGAACTTTAAAATTATCAGAATTTTGAAAACTATAACTTTTTAAATATACGCTATTATATATTTTGCCATTTGGAAGTTTTTCCTCAAATGTTTCTACATCTATAGTTTGTTTCCCACAATAAATTTTATCATTTTGGGAAATTTTAGATTTTAATATTTGATTATTGTTTACAAATAAATCACCATTAATGAATTTAATATTATCACCTGGTACACCAATTAAACGTTTAATATAATCCGTCCTATTATCAGCTGGGGTTTTAAAAACAATAACATCCCCAATCTTAGGTTTTTTATAAAGTAGTCTTTTTTTTATTATTGGTGGGCTAAAAGGGAAAGAATGTTTGCTATAACCATAAGAATACTTTGTAACAAATAATCTATCCCCAATTAATAGTGTTGGCTCCATTGATGAAGACGGAATATAAAATGGCTGGATAAAAAGAGATCTAATAACTATAGCTATTACTAAAGCGTAAAAAATTGTCTTAACATTATCAATTATAATATTTTTAGTTATCATTTTTTTTGTAAAATCACGTACGCTATAGAATATTTTTTTTCATCTGAAATTGACAGAAAGAAATCAAAAGATGATACCTTAAATTGCTTTTTAATAATTATTTTAATTTTATCTGTGACTACAAATGATGGTTTGCCCAATTTATCGTTAATTATAGTTATATCTTTAAAATTTAAATTATTTCTAAAACCTGTTCCAATTGCTTTAGAAAATGCTTCTTTAGCAGCAAATCTTTTAGAATAATAAGATTTTTTATTTATTGTTTTTCTAGCTAACAATATTTCTGAGCTAGAAAAAACTCTTTTAATAAAACTAATATTTTTTATAGACTTATGTATTCTAATATTTTCTACTATATCAACACCGATACCAAGAATTTTCATATCTATTTATTGGTTATTTTTTTAAATGCCTTAATAGTATTTTTTAAACCATGAGTGAGTGACTCACCTATTATAAAATGACCAATATTAAATTCTGTAATTTCTTTAATTTTACTTAGTATAGAAGTGGTTTTATAGTCAAGACCATGACCAGCATGAACCTCTATTCCAAGCTGAACACCAAGTTCTGAACATTTCTTAATTTTTAAATATTCATTTTTATAACTTTTATTTTCTTTTATTAAATTAGAAATTTTCCCTGTATGTAACTCAACACAAGTAGCATTTAATTCTTTTGCAATTTTTATATCTTTTAAAGTTGGGTCAATAAATAAACTTGTTCTAATATTTTTCTTATTAAATAATGATATTATTTCTTTTATTTTTTTTTTATTTTTTATTAGGTTTAATCCACCCTCTGTTGTTACTTCCATTCTTTTTTCTGGAACTATACAAATAAAATTAGGTTTATTTTTTAATGCTATATTTATTATTTTTTTGTTTAGTGAGATTTCTAAATTAGTAATTATTTTTTTATTTTTACAAATTTTAATAACATCAACGTCTTTAATATGTCTTCTGTCTTCTCTCAAATGTATAGTTACTGAATGAGCTCCACATTTAGTTACATGCTTAGCAATAGTTAATGGATCTGGGTGGAACGATCCTCTTGCATTTCTTATTGTAGCAACATGATCAATATTAATACCTAGTCTTTTCATTTAATAAATCTACTTCCAGGAACTGTAATTTGAGTATTTTTAAGATTTTCCGGAAGGTTGTTTTTCTTAAATGTTGGAACGTCTATCTTCATATGTGAGATAATATTTTTTTTTATCTTTAGTGAATTCTTGGTTGATCTATCGATAATCGTGGCAAAACCAATAAGTTTTGCCCCAGGTTTTGTAATCAACTTCACACATTCTAAACTTGATTTGCCTGTTGTTATAACGTCTTCAATGATTAAAACTTTTGATCCTTTCTTTATATGAAAGCCTCTTCTTAAGACAAATTTACCATTAACTCTTTCACAGAATATTGTCTCTTTTTTTAGAAGTTTACCAATTTCATAACCAATAATAACGCCACCCATTGCAGGAGCTAAAATCAAATCTATAGATTTAAATTTTTTTTTAATTTTTTTTGCTAGCGAATTACAAATATCCTTAGCTAAATGTGGAAAGCTTAAAAGTTTAGCACACTGGATATATTTAGGTGAATGCAAACCTGACGAAAGAACAAAATGACCTTCTAATAGTGCGTTAGTTTTTTTTAAAATATTTAAAGATTTTTTGTGTGAAAGCATTACGTTCCTTTAACCAGTTATCCTCATGTCTAATTATTTTAAATTTAATTTCCTTTTGTTTTAACTCACTGATAAAATTTGTAAAGTTTTTCAAATCTTTGATAATTAGATTGAATTTAAAATTAATATATTCTTTAGACTTTTCCTTCATTTCAACACTCGAAATGTTTAAACTATGACTGCCAAGTAAAGTTGTTATCTCTCCTAGCTTTCCTGGTTTATCAGGTAAAGAAATCCATAGCGTAGTATTATATTTTTTAATTCTTTGAGCCTTCTCTTCTCCTTTTTTGTACCAATATTTTCTAATTGCTGATCTTGCTTTTCCAGTTTTTGTAACAGGTATCCAGTGCAATGAAGGTGATTTATTTTTAGAAGTGACAATATCCACAACATCTCCATTATAAAGAATGCTTTGTAACTCACTATCGTTACCATTAATCTTACAAGCTATAGTGCTATTACCTATTTTGGTATGTACGGCATATGCAAAATCAATCGGTGTTGCGTCTTTTGGTAATTTAATTACAGATCCTTTTGGGGTGAAACAAAAAACATTTTCCTGAAACATTTGTAGCTTTGTGTACTCATAAGAGTGTTCTGGGTTTTCATTCTTATCAATAATCTCAACTAAATCTGCAAGCCAATCATACTCTTTCCATGTTAATGAATTAAATTTTTCAGAAGATTTATATTTCCAATGTGATGCTATGCCTCTTTCCGCATATTCGTGCATTTGCAATGTTCTGAGCTGTATTTCAATTGGCCTTCTATTAGGTCCTATAATTGAAGTATGTAATGATTGGTACTTATTAATCTTAGGCGACGAAATATAATCTTTAAATTTTCCAGGTATGCAATTCCACTTTTTGTGAAATATACCAAGTGCTTTATAACAGTCTTCGATATTATCAAGTATTATTCTAAATCCAATGATATCTGAAATTTGCTCTAGTGATATTCTTTTTTTTTGCACTTTTCTCCAAATAGAAAAGGGAGTTTTTTCTCTGCCAATAATTTCAGCGTTTATTTTGTGTTCATTTAATAATCCGCTGAATTGCAATGAAATTGAGTTAAAGCTATTTACTTTATCATCTTTAATTTCATCTAATCTTTTTTTTATAAGTTCTCTTGCGTTATTATTTAGAACTTTAAAAGATAAATCCTCTAGCTCATCTCTAATTCTATGCATCCCCATTCTGTCTGCTAATGGTGCATAAATTTCCATAGTTTCTTTTGCGATACGTTTTTTTTTTTCAATTTTTGAAATTGCATCGATAGTCCTCATGTTATGTAATCGATCAGCAATTTTAACAAGCAGAACTCTAATATCTTTTGATGTTGCTAAAATTAATTTTCTAAAATTTTCAGCTTTTGATGTTGATGTGGCTTGATTTTCAAAAACTGATATTTTTGTTACACCATCAACTAAATCAGCAACCTCTTGCCCAAACTCGTTCTTTATAGTTTCGTAAGTAGCATGCGTATCTTCAATAGTATCATGAAGCAGTCCTGTTGCTATAGTTGCGCTATCTAGCTTTAGTTCTGTTAATATATTAGCTACAGCAATAGGGTGAATTGAATATGGGTCCCCAGAGTCACGCTTTTGATTTGCATGTGCTTTAACGGCAAAATTATAAGCTTTATTTAATTTTTCTGGATTTAAAAACTTGTTGTAAATTTTAACTTTATTTATTAACTCTTCTGAATTAAGCATTTTTAACTATAACATCAATTTATATTTTTTTGATAGATCTTAAATCTTTAATTGGTAAAGAATTAATCAAATTAACTATACCAATCTTAGATTCTGGATGTTTCCAACCCCTATCTATTTCAAATAATGGCAACAAAACAAAATTTCTCTTAGTCATCATTGGATGAGGGGTTATTAGTTTATTGCTACTTATATTCAAAATTTTTTTATCATAATCAATTATGTCAATATCGCATGTTCGTGGGTCATTTTTTTTTGATCTAACCCTGCCTAATTTTAATTCAATAAAGTTACAAATTTTTAATAATTCTAATGGTGCTAAGGTTGTTTCAATTTTTATAACAATATTTATGAAACTTGGCATTAAAGGGCTTGGCCAAGATTTTGATGAATAATGAGATGATACTTTTGTTATCTTAATTTTATTTTTTTCTAATTCAGACATGGCAATATGAATGTTAGTAATTTTGTTACCTAAATTTGATCCTATTGCTAAATATGATTGTTTAACTTGATTTTCTAATGTGTCTTGCTTTTTCACGATTCCAATCTCTATTTTTTTTAGTAGCTCTTTTATCAAATTGTTTTTTACCTTTTGCTACTGCTATTTCTATTTTAGCTTTTCCCTTTTTAAAATACATCTTTGTTGGAACAAGAGTAAAACCATCTCTCTGCATTTTACCAATTAATTTATTAATTTCTTTTTTATTTAACAACAACTTTCGTTCATCAGTAGGGTTATGATTTGAATAACTAGCTTGTTTAAAAGCTGCAATATGAGAATTAATCAAAACTATTTCACCTTCTTTCTCTACAGCGTAAGATTCTGCAATATTCACCTTTCCCTCTCTAATGGATTTAATTTCTGATCCTTTGAGAACTATTCCTGCTTCAATTAAGTCTTCGAAAAAAAAGTTAAAACTTGCTTTTCTATTTAAGCAAATAATTTTTAAACCAGAATTGGCTTTCTTGTTCATTAGAGTAGATTTGCTGATACTAAAGCTTTTTTAACAATATCCTTGGCTGGGTCTGTAACCTTGACCAAAGGTAATCTAACATTGTCATGGCAAAGACCCAAAAGTTTTGCGGCATACTTAACGGGGCTTGGATTGCTTTCTACAAACATGGAGTTGTGAACGGGTTGTAAAATTTTATCTAACCTGATTGCTTCAAGCTTGCTCTCATCATTTTCTATTTTTGAGGCTTTCTGAAAATCAGAACAAAGTTTTGGAGCAATATTTGCAGTTACACTGATAGCGCCTACACCACCTCTGTTATTAAATTCTAAAGCGTTATCGTCATTACCTGTCAGCTGAACAAAATCCATTCCCATTTTATCTTTTTGTTGATTAACTCTATCCAAATCACCGGTAGCATCTTTAACACCAACAATATTTTTCAATTCAAATAATCTAGCCATTGTATCAACAGTCATATCAATTACAGATCTTCCAGGAATATTGTAAATTATAATTGGTATCCCACATTTGTCATTTATTGCTTTATAATGCTGATATAATCCTTCTTGAGTTGGTTTGTTATAATATGGGGTTACTATTAGAGCTGCATCCGCACCTGCTTTTTCAGCGTGTGTTGTCAGAGAAATTGCTTCTTTAGTTGAATTAGAACCAGTACCAGCAATAACTATAGTTTTTCCATCACTTTCTTTAACGCATAAATCTATTACTTTTTGATGTTCATCGTGGCTTAATGTTGGCGATTCACCTGTTGTTCCAGCAGGCACCAAACCGTTAGTACCATTTGATATTTGAAAATGAATAAGCTTGATATAAGCCTCAACATCGAGCTCATTATTCTTGAACGGGGTTATTAAAGCAACATTTGATCCTTTGAACATAAATACTTATAACATAGTTTAAAGATTCATTTAGTAAATTTATGCTCAGAAAGATATTTTTTTTTATAAAATCACTATTATTAAGTTCGATAATAATAGGAAATGTATTTGCTGCTGAAATATCAATAATTCCTTTAAAAAAACCTTTTTTAAATGAAGAGACTCAGAATGCAAAGATATCACAGGGTATACTTAAACCCAAACCTAAACCATCCAAAAAAAAAGAGGCACCTAAAACTACAATAGTCAAAAAAGATCTAAAAAAAATTAATTTTCTTATTCCTAAGAGTAAACCTTTGGTTGTTAAAAAGAGCAAACCAATAGTCAAGAGTAAGTCAAAATACTATAGTCAAAAAGATTATGGAATTGCAAAAAAATCTATTGCAGCAATACAAAAAAGTCAGTGGTCAACAGCACTATCGCAGTCTAAAAAAGCTAAGGACAAATCTATATATAATTTTATTCAATGGAGACATTTGCTAACTACAGGCAACCAAGCAAGTTTTTATGACTATTTAACATTTATAAAAAATAATGAAAACTACCCAAGAATAAGTAGAATTCGGTATTTAGCTGAACACAAACTTTCAACAAATAAGATCTCACCGAATAAGATCATAGGTTGGTTTAATTCTGAGGAACCATTAAGTGGTTATGGAAAGCTAATACTTGGAGAAAGCTTTATATTAACAGGTGATATCGTCAAAGGTACCTCTCTAATTAAAGATGGCTGGATAACTGCAGATTTAAATAGGTCTAATATGAAATTTTTTAGAAAAAGGTATAAAAAATATTTAGACGCAAATGATTATATTAAACGTGCAGATTATTTAGCTTGGGAAGGTAAATTTTGGGATTTAAAAAGAATGTTAAGATATTTACCTAAAGACTATGAGTTACTTTATACAGCTAGACAAATTTTAATGAGTAAGTCTTATGGTGTTGATAATGCAATCAAAAATGTTCCAACAAAATTTAAAAATGATGCTGGACTAAATTATGACCGACTTAAATGGAGAAGAAAAAGAGGAAGAGTCGACGATTCCTTGGAGATTATATTTAAAGTTCCAAACAATAAAGATTATTTAGTTAGGCCAGACAAATGGTGGAAAGAAAGAGCAATAATGACACGAGCTCTTATTTATAAGAAGAAATATGAGTCAGCTTATAAAGTTGCGAGCCAACATTCTTTGGGCATAGGCCCAGAATATGCAGACGCTGAATGGATGAGTGGTTGGATTGCATTAAGCTTTTTAGATGATCCTATTTTAGCAATAGATCATTTTAATAATTTTTATCAAAATGTTAGTTACCCAATTAGTTTGTCTCGTGGCGCTTATTGGCTTGGAAGATCTTATGAAAAAATTGGTGATAAAAAACAGTCTAAACAATGGTATGAAGAAGCAACCAAATATTTATCAACATATTATGGTCAACTAGCATTTCTAAGAATTAAACCCAATGAAACATTTGAGTTAGATGAGCAAGCTATTGTACCTGATGCTTATAGAAAATATTTTTATAAAAAAGAATTAGTAAAAATTGTTCATCTTTTAGATGAGCTAAATAAAGATAGGTATACAAAAAATATATTAAGACACTTAGCTAATGATAATATTAAAGGTGGAAGTGAAATTTTAGCAGCCGAACTTGCAACCAATATATCAAGATACGATTTTGCAATACAAGTTTCAAAGATTGCATCTTATCAAAAAAGATTTAACAATGATTTTAACTATCCAATAATAAGTACCCCTGAATATGTTAATGGAAGAAAAATACCAGAAACTGCTTTTATTCTTTCTCTTATACGTCAAGAAAGTGAGTTTGATATGAGAGCAAACAGTCATGTTGGTGCTCAGGGATTAATGCAATTAATGCCTTACACAGCTAAGCTAGTTTCCAAACAAGCAAAACTTCCATATTCAAAATCAAGATTAACTTCTGATCCTGAGTACAATATTAATCTAGGGTCTCATTATATAGCTGGTTTAATTTTACAATACGATGGTGCCTACCCATTTGCTACCGCTGCATATAATGCTGGTCCTAAAAGAGTTAAGCATTGGAAAAAAATAAATAAAAACCCTCAAAAAAAACAAATTGATTTTGTGGACTGGGTTGAATTAATTCCATTTAAAGAAACTCGTAACTATGTTCAGCGAGTTATGGAGAATTACAATGTTTATAGATATATCCTAGAAAAAAAACCCATTAAAATGAAAGATTTTTTTAAAGATCAGCCTTTATTTTAATGGCGGAAGCGGTGGGATTCGAACCCACGGTGGAGTTACCCCCACGGCAATTTAGCAAACTACTGGTTTAAGCCAACTCACCCACGCTTCCACTGCGACATTGATATAACCGATTGTATTGAATATTCAATATTTTTAAAGTAATTCTTGATTAATATTATGAAAAATAAGTATTCAATATTCTCTTTAATCAAAAATGCTTTTTCTTTCCACGAGAATTGGCAAAAAGCCTGGAAAGACCCTACTCCAAAAAAAGAGTATGATGCAGTTATTATTGGTGGTGGTGGTCATGGTTTAGCAACTGCGTATTATTTAGCAAAAAAACATAATATGAAAAATATTGCTGTTGTTGAGAAAGGTTGGATTGGGGGTGGTAACACAGGAAGAAATACTACCATTATACGATCTAATTATTTATGGGATGCTAGTGCAGGTCTTTATGATCATGCGCTAAAACTTTGGGAAGGTTTATCTCAAGAGATAAATTACAATGTAATGTTTAGTCAAAGAGGTGTGATGAATCTTGCACATAACTTACAAGACATCAGGGATTTAAAAAGAAGAACGCATGCCAATAGATTAAATGGGATTGATGCTGTTTATTTAAGCACAGAAGAAGTTAAAAAATTTTGCCCCATTATTAATACATCGCCTAATATTCGTTATCCTGTTTTAGGTGGAACTCTGCAAAGAAGAGCTGGTACAGCTAGACATGATGCGGTTGCGTGGGGGTATGCTAGAGGTGCAGATGAAATGGGAGTAGATATAATTCAAAATTGTGAAGTTAAAGGAATTAAAAGAAACGGTGATGAAGTAGAAGGCATTGAAACAACAAAAGGTTTTATAAAAACTAAAAAAGTTGGAGTAGTTGCTGCGGGTCATTCAAGTGTGTTAGCGAACATGGCAGGCTTAAGATTGCCACTAGAAAGTAAACCTCTTCAAGCTCTAGTTTCTGAGCCAGTTAAACCAATTATTGATACAGTTGTTATGTCAAATGCAGTACATGCCTATGTTAGTCAATCAGACAAAGGTGAGCTTGTAATAGGTGCTGGTACAGATGATTATATTTCTTATTCACAAAAAGGAAGTCATGATATTGTTGAGGGTACATTGAATGCAATCTTAGAGCTTTATCCAATTTTTAGTAGAATGAGAATGCTCAGACAATGGGGAGGAATTGTAGATATTTGTCCAGATGCAAGTCCTATTATTAGCAAAACAACAGTAAAGGGTTTGTACTTTAATTGTGGCTGGGGAACTGGCGGATTTAAAGCAACACCTGGATCGGGAGATTTATTCGCTCATACAATAGCAAATGATGAACCACATAAATTAAATGCAGCATTTAATTTAAATAGATTTATTAGTGGAGACCTTGTTGATGAACATGGTGCAGCGGCGGTAGCTCATTAATGTTTTTAATTACCTGTCCTTTTTGTGGTGAACGTGAACAAAGTGAATTTAAAGCTGGTGGTGAAGCTCATATAGAAAGACCAAAACAACCCACGGAATTAAGTGATGATGAATGGGCAGAATATTTATTTATGAGAAAAAATATTAAAGGTATTCAATTTGAAAGATGGAACCATGCTCATGGTTGTAGGAAATGGTTTAATGCAATTAGAGACACTAACAATGATGAAATAAAAGCAATTTATAAAATGGGTGAAAAACCACCAACTATCTAATCTTATGTCAAAAAATTTGAGAGTAAAATCTAGTAAGTTTATTGATGAAACTACAAATGTTTCATTTAAGTTTAATGGTAAAACTTATTATGGTTTTAAGGGTGATACTTTAGCTTCTGCTCTGTTATCAAATGATGTTCATTTAGTTGGAAGAAGCTTTAAATACCACAGACCAAGAGGAATAATGACAGCTGGATCTGAAGAACCAAATGCAATGGTTCAAATAAATGATAATACAGCTTTAACTGAACCAAATGTCAGAGCAACAGAGATTGAGATCTATGATGGTTTAGAGGCTTCAAGTCAAAACTGTTGGCCTAGTGTGAATTTTGATATTGGAGGAGTAAATAATTTTTTATCCCCTCTTTTACCTGCTGGATTTTATTATAAAACATTTATGTGGCCAGCAAGTTTCTGGGAAAAGTACGAGTATGTCATTAGACATTCTGCAGGTCTTGGAAAATCTCCCAAAGAACCAGATCCAGATATCTACGATCATAGATACATTCACTGTGACGTACTTGTGATAGGTGCTGGTATTACAGGGATTATGGCAGCAAAGACAGCTGCAAAAAATAATTTAAAAACTTTATTACTTGATGAAAAAAATGAACTTGGGGGCTCTACAATTTATCAGGATTCAGATCATGTAAAGATTAACAATCAAAGTTCGTCCACTTGGTTAGAAAATGAAATAACCGAATTAGAAGAATTAAATAATTTAGAAATTAAAACAAGAACAAGTGTTGCTGCATATCATGGTTACAATTATTTACTAGCAAGAGAAAATTTAACAGATCATTTATCAAAAAATGACGCACAAAATAAAATTAGACAAAGATTATTAAAAATTAGAGCTAAAAAAGTTATTGTTGCAACTGGTTCATTGGAACGACCAATGGTATTCAATAACAACGATAGACCAGGTATTATGCTTTCTTCTGCTGTTAAAAAATATGCAGATTATTATGGTGTTGCAACAGGTCAGAAAAATATTTTCTTCACTAATAATGATACAGCTTATGAAAGTGCAATTTCTTTAAATAATAAAGGCATCAAGGTTGAGGCAATAGTTGATATAAGAAAAAACCCTAATTCAGAATTCACTAAAGGAGCTGAAAATTTGGGCATAAAGATTTATAGAAATTATACCATTGTTGACACTCATGGTTATAAAAAATTAAATAAAATCTCAATTATGGAATTATCTAAAGATGGTCAGTCTTTTGCTAACTCTAATATAATCACACTAGATTGTGATTGTTTAGGAATGGCTGGTGGATGGACTCCTGCAGTACACCTATTTACTCAATCAGGTGGCAAATTGAAATTTAGAGATGAAGATCAAGTTTTTATACCCAATAAATACCCCTCAGATCAAATAAGTGTTGGCTCATGTAATGGGGATTTTGAATTAGATGAAATTATTAATAATACCTCAAAAAGCTTAAAGAAATTTTTAAATATTAACGGAACTGATTTTGATAATTTAGATGTGCAATGTCCTAAAGATAAAGAGATAAGAAATATTTGGTTATTCCCTTCTAATAAAGTTCTAGGTAAAACAAAACCTTTTGTTGATTATCAGAATGATGCAACAGCTAAAGATATTAAGCTTGCACTAAGAGAAGGTTTTAAATCTATCGAACATGTTAAGCGTTATACAACAACAGGTATGGGTACTGACCAAGGTAAACTTGGTAACATGCATGCACTCGGAATTATTGCTGATACAGCTGGTATTAAAGTTGGAGAGCTTGGCACAACTACCTTTAGACCCCCTTATACACCACTAACCTTTGGTACAATGGTTGGTCGAAATGTTGGTGAATATTTTGATGCATTTAGAAGAACACCCATGAATGATTGGCATATTGAAAATAAAGCTGAATTTGAAAATGTCGGACAGTGGAAAAGAGCTTGGTACTACCCAAAAGATGATGAGACAATGCATGATGCAGTTCAAAGAGAAAGTAAAGCTGCAAGAGATAGTGCTGGTATTTTAGATGCTTCGACACTTGGTAAAATTGACATTCAAGGAACTGATGCTTCAGAATTTTTAAATAGAGTTTACACTAATGCTTGGTCAAAACTTGCTATTGGTAAATGCAGGTATGGCTTGATGCTTAATGAAGATGGTATGGTTTATGATGATGGTGTAACAACGCGTCTTGACGAAAATCACTATATTATGACAACGACTACCGGTGGTGCTGCAAATGTATTAAGTAAGCTTGAGGATTATCTTCAAACTGAATGGCCAGAATTAGATGTATACTTATCATCAGTTACAGATCATTACGCAACAGCAAGTATTTGCGGTCCTAACAGCAAAAAAATATTAAATAAAATAATCCCAGATTTAGATTTATCTGATGAAAACTTTCCCCATATGTCATTTAAAAATGCAAAGATTGATAATATAAAATGTAGAGTGATGAGAATTAGTTTCACAGGTGAACATAGTTATGAAATTAATGTTCAGGCAAATTTTGGTAAATCTCTTTGGGAAAAATGTATGGAAGCTGGGCAAGAGTTTAAAATTATGCCCTATGGAACAGAGACAATGCACTTATTAAGAGCTGAAAAAGGATTTATTATCGTTGGTCAAGATACAGACGGAACAATGACTCCTATTGACTTACAGATGGATTGGATTGTAAGCAAAAAGAAATATGATTTTATTGGAAAACGGTCTCTTTATAGATCAGATACGATGAAGGAAGACCGTAAACAGCTGGTTGGTTTATTAACTGACAACCCTAGTGAAGTTTTAGAAGAAGGTGCACAGATAGTTACTAACACCAATGCAACACCAGTTGAAATGCTTGGTCATGTTACATCAAGTTATTACAGCCCAAATTTAAATAAATCTATTGCACTTGCTGTTGTTAGAGGGGGAAAAAATATGATGGGTCAAAAATTAATTATTGCAATGGAAAATAAGAATATTAACGTGACTATTGTTGATCCAGTTTTTTTTGACAAAGAAAATGTGAGGTTAAATGCTTAATTACAACACATCCATCAAACAAGATAAAATATACTCAGATTTAGAGATAAAAGAGATCAAGCCTATTATGAAATTAATTATAAGAGGCAAAACAAAAGATTTTATTACCACTATTGGAAAAAATTTGAATATGATCTTACCAATTGAACCTAACACATCTACAGCTGGTGAAGCTTTAACAGCTTTATGGTTAAGTCCAGATGAATGGATGTTAATTTCAAACAAAACTATAAGTGAAGAAACTAATACTTACGAAGTTGAAGATAATTTGATTAAAAATATCTCAAAAACTAAATTGGGTGCAATTACAGATGTTAGTGATCAATTCGTATTGATTAATATAAAAGGAAATAAAGTTTTTGATTTATTTGCAACAGGATCACCATTTAATTTTAATGAATTTAAGAATAAAAAAGGATCAGTTACTCAAACTATACTGTCTCATATTGATGTAATTATACATCTTACGGAAATAAATAATGTAAACTTATTCGTTAGACGCTCTTTTTCTGAGCATTTACACTCATGGCTAAATGACAGTGCGTCAAGGTTATAGACTTAATTTTTCTTAAATTTTTGCTATAAAAAGAGTATGAAAAAAATACTTTTAGTGGTGCTAATAGCACTTTTACCCTTCTCTCTTAATGCGGAATCTCAACTTAATCAGATCTTATCTTCTGGTGAGTTAAAAGTTGGAACAACAGGTGACTGGGATCCAATGAGTATGAAAGATCCAGCTACAAACAAATATGTTGGTTTTGATATTGATGTAATGCAAGAATTAGCAAAAGATATGGGAGTTAAAGTTACCTTCATACCTACGGAATGGAAAACAATAGTTTCAGGAATAACTTCTGGAAGATATGATGTTTCAACAAGTGTTACTAAAACAGCAAAAAGAGCTTTAGTTGCTGGATTTACAAATTCTTATTACAAATATGGAACAGTTCCATTGGTGTTAAAAAAGAACCTTAAAAAATTTCCAACATGGGAATCTTTAAATAGTGAAAAAGTTACAATTGCAACTACTCTTGGAACTTCTCAAGAAGCGAAAGCAAAAGAATTTTTTCCAAAATCAAAATTAAAATCAATTGAGTCTCCTGCTAGAGATTTTCAAGAAGTTTTATCTGGAAGAGCTGATGGTCACATCACAAGTTCAACGGAAGCAAACAAACTTGTTATTAAATACCCTCAATTAGCGATTGTACAAGATGGTGGTAAAAATCCAGCTGTATTAGCTATGATGGTTGATCAAAAAGATCAAGTTTGGATTAACTATGTTAATCAATGGATTGAAGTGAAAAAAGCTTCAGGCTTCTTTGAAAACTTACTTAAAGAGTACAACTTAAAAAGCTTATAAAATTTCAATTTAGATATTTAAGGGTATAATTTAATTAGTGAAAAAACTAATTTTACTATTACCCTTAATATTAACATCATGTGGCACAGAACATGAGTGGGCCTGGTATATACTTTCTCCAAACAAGGTTAATGGTTTAACTAACTTAAAATTTCTTTTAAGTGGAATGGGTCTAACAATCTATATTTCAGTAATTTCAATTATAATATCAATGTTTTTGGGATTTGTAGTTGCAATACCTTCTTTAGCTAAGAATAAGTTTTTAACTTATATAAATATTGGATACGTTGAAATTGTTAGAGCTATACCATTATTAGTTTTAATTTTGTGGGTTTACTATGGGCTTCCTATAATGACAGGATTAAGCTTTAGTCCATTTGTTTCAGGTATTATTGCATTAGCGATAAGTGAAAGTGCTTTTCAAGCAGAAATCTTTAGAGCAGGTATAAACTCAATTAAAAAATCACAGTGGGAAGCTGGCTCGTCATTAGGTTTAACTTTTTATAAAAGATTGAGATTGGTAATACTTCCACAGGCAATAAAAAATATTTTACCTGCACTCGGTAATCAGTTTGTTTATGTTTTGAAAATGTCTTCATTGGTATCAATAATTGGAATTGCAGATCTAACCAGAAAGGCTAATGAGCTAGTTGTTTCAACATATAGACCTCTTGAGATTTATACATTCTTAATTCTAGAATATTTAATCTTAATATTAATTGTTTCTTTCTTTGTAAGAAAATTAGAAAAAAAACTTAAGAAAGATGGAAATAACTAATGAATGAATTAAATAGTAAAAACTATGATATTTCGTTTAGTGATGGCGTGGTCACATTTAAAAATATCAATACCACACTTGGTTTTGTTAGGTATAACGAAGAAGCAGAAGTTGAGTATATTTTTGTTAATCCCATGTTTAGACGTAAAGGACTTGCTAAGAAGCTATTAAGTATTGTTGAAGAAAAAACTAAAATTGAGCCTACACCTCAAGACCCAATAAGTCCTTTGGGCGAAAGACTATTTAAAACTACCAAATAAGAGATTAATTAGAAACCTGGGGCACCGGGTAACAGAACGCCCCTATAGAAACTCATGCTTCTCTTTATTTATAATGTAAATTGGTTTTTAGATTAATTTTGGTCGTACATAGGTCGTAATTTAATCTAATATTATTGTACTAGTTTGCCTATTTACAAGTAACCAACATTTTGTTTTATGGCAGGACTTAATTGTAATAATATTTCCACTGTAAGAGATTGTAATATAGCCAACATCTATATTTTTAGTATTAGTAAAGACATTCGATTGTCTGTGTGATTTATTTGCTGTCACATATGGATTTTTATCTTTCATAACTTGTGCTCCACCAGCAGCTATACCTCCAGCATCTATACCAGAACAATTCAAAGTACCATTGTAAATTGTTGTTTCACCTAGACTACATTTCATAACTTCTGCTGAAATGTATTTTACAGTTTGGGCATGGATTGTTTTTGTTGCAGAAACTTTTGCAGCACCTGTATATCCATTATAAGCAACAACCCCTACAGCAGCAAGGATACCAATGATTGCTACAACGACTAGAAGTTCTATTAATGTAAATGCTTTTATTCTAGACTGCATCTTTTAATACTAGTTAGTCTTTAAATTGTGTTTGTTCACACATGGTTCACAATTTTTACTATGGATTGTCTGTTCTTAAAACTCTCTGCATAGATTTAATATTCTCTAAAGCATAACTTTTATCTATAACTTCCATTTTTGTAGAATGAATAAAGCCAATCGAGGATGTTTTTAATTCTAAATAAATAGTTTCATTTTTTTTAGCAACAAATTCAATTTCAAATGGATCAAATCTCCAAACTAAACCTGTGCTACCTGTGGGTTTTGTAACTGATATTTTGTACTTACCCGCAATTACTTCCTCTTGAATAAATGCTTTACTTGGAAAATAATACTGAGATGCAGTTGTTCCAATTATTCCAAGTCGTGGTGTATCCATACCAATTAATGACCCACCTCTTCTTATGATTACAATTCTTGATTTATCTGCTTCAATTTTTAATCCTTTAAAAGATCCTCCAGTTGGACTTACAGATGCTATACATCCTGACAACAACAAACCCAGAACCACGATCCCTAAAAGTTTTTTCATTTAACTATTCTTTGAAACTGTAAACTTAACTTTCTTATCATTATGATCTCTGCCTGATCCAGTTACACCACCATTCTCAGTCCACTTAAGTGTACCTGCAGCTCCCATATTATTTGAACATGCAATCTGCCATGTCCCTTTACCACCTTCTTGAAGTGAATAAGTTCCATCACAAGTTCCGTCATTATTTGGTAATGGTATATTTAAAGTACCTTTATAATCAGCTTCATCAAATTCAACTGTACCTGCAATTAAATCTTCATAACCATCCCAACTTAATGCAATAGATCCTTCACCTTTAAGCTCATATTTTTTAACTACTTTTTTAGGTTCTTTTTTCTTTTTTTTAGTTGTAGATAATGACGAACTACCACCTAGAAATCCAAGTTCGGTTAGCTTTGCTCTAATTTCTGCATCGCTCCATTTACTTTTAATAGTTGATGCTTTACCTTTTCCAGGATTGATATCATTTTTCCAAACAATTGTCCGCCTTCTAGCAAACAGTCCACAACTTACTCCAGTTGCTTCCTCACATTCTCTAATTGTTGAATTATAATTAGAAGCTTGGCACCCTGAAGTGGTACTACAAGAATAATAGGTAGCCCAATATCCATCACTTGATAAAATAAAAGATCCCGGTGATCCACCTTTACTTGGTGTTCCTTTAATATATTTAATAAAATAGTCTACAGTAGAATCCTTTATTGATACTTCGCCTTTCCCTTTTTTAGTGCCCGCAAATGACACTGTACTCAACAGTAAACCCAGAACCACTATTCCTAAAAGTTTTTTCATGAACCAAGATCCTAGCACAAAAATCCCATACGTAATACATAGGTAATTCAGTTCAAACTTTTGATAATTTCTAGATTAAGTTGCATCAACTTTGTTGAAAAATAAGGATTATAGAAGCACAGTCTGGGGCACCGGGTAACAGAACGCCCCTTACCACTCTTCTGCTTCTCTTTATTTATAATGCTAATTAGTGTTTTGATTAGTTTTGATCGTACCCTGATCGGAATTTTTTACTTAGTCAAAATATATATCTGTTTTTTTAGGATTACTTGTACCAGTATAATAAGTATAAATGGTTAGTTTCTTTAAAGCACTATCCCATCCAATAAAATGACATCCATTATCACCAACCCGATCATTTGCATAACAATTTGGTACATTTCCAGTTGCTCTAGAAAATGCAAGTCTTCGATTACCCGCACTACCCTTTGGATCAAAAATATTATTAAGTTTATTTTGTAGAGCTGTTCCAATGTGAAGACCAGGATCTGCTCCGTAACCAACAGATAATATAGTACACTTTGCAGTGCTTGAATTTGATTGGCTTTTTTTTACACCAAAAATATACTCTTCTCCTAATTGACACTTCATAAATTCAGCAGCAGCATATTTTGCTATTGTCGAATGTTGAGCTAGTGTAGCATTTTTTTTCGCAGCACCCGTATACCCATTATAAGCAACCACTCCTACAGCAGCAAGGATACCGATGATGGCTACCACAACTAAAAGTTCTATTAGGGTGAAGGCTTTACGGTTCATTTAATATGGATTATCTATTGTTGCTTTCCAGATATCATTAGTGCCTGTGCCATACCGTGTACATATCCATATTTCAGTATCATTATCATCTGTTGCAAAATGAATTCTTCCAAGATTAGCATTAACTCCTGTCATAATGCTAGGGCATTTCTGATCATAATTCATTGGTGAACTATCACTTGGATTTAATGGATTTTTTATACCAAATTCTTCTTCAAAATTATGCAAGTAACTCATTATATTACCTGAAACTGCCGCAAAACCCTTGCTACATTCAGCTTCACCTAGACCGCGGTATTTGTTGTTGCGAGTCATTTTTTTTTCATAAGCTTCTGTTTCAATTCCTAATTCACACTTCATTAATTCTGCTTTTATATATTTTATGACAGCGTTATGATTGGTTTGAAGTGTTTTTATTTTTGCAGCACCCGTATACCCATTATAAGCAACAACACCTACTGCAGCAAGAATACCAATGATAGCTACTACGACTAAAAGTTCTATTAGGGTGAAACCATTTTGCTTCATACCAAACCTTAACACAAATAATCTGATCGTAATATGATCGTAATTCAGTTGAAACTTATGGTATTTGCTCAAGCAACATCGTTGCTAAATAAGGATTATAGAAGCACGGTCTGGGGCACCGGGT
>CAJQSY010000009.1:0-12379 GCA_905616605.1 uncultured Candidatus Pelagibacter sp. | reverse complement strand
CTTTTCATTCTGAACAAGCATTAAAATATGGAACAAATCTTGTAGGTGGAGTTACTCCCAAAAAAGGAGGACAAAAACATCTTGAACGTCCAGTATTTAATACTGTAGCTGAAGCTAAAAAAGAAGTTGGTGCTGATGCAACTATGATTTATGTGCCAGCAAAATTTGCAGCAGCAGCTATAATAGAAGCTATTGATGCATCTATTGAGCTTATAGTTTGTATTACTGAAGGTATACCAATTCAAGATATGCTTCATGTTAAACAAAAGCTAAATAGTTCAAAAAGCAGATTGATAGGACCTAACTGTCCAGGAATAATTACTCCTGATGAATGTAAAATTGGAATTATGCCTGGAAATATTCATAAGAAAGGTTCTGTGGGAATTGTTTCAAGATCTGGAACTTTAACCTATGAGGCAGTTGCACAAACAACTGAAAACGGGTTAGGACAATCTACTTGTATAGGCATTGGTGGAGATCCAATAAATGGAACAAACTTTATTGATTGTTTAGATTTATTTTTAAATGATGATGAGACCGAATCTATTCTTATGATAGGAGAAATTGGTGGTTCTGCTGAAGAAGAAGCAGCTGAATTTGTTAAAAACCACAAAATAAAAAAGCCTATGGTTGGATTTGTAGCTGGAATAACGGCTCCCCCTGGAAGAACTATGGGGCATGCAGGAGCTATTATCTCAGGTGGTAAGGGTGGAGCAGAGGATAAGATTAAAAAAATGGAAGAATGTGGGATTACAATTGCAAAATCGCCATCTGAATTAGGTAAAACATTATTTAATAAATTATCTAATTGAAAATTATTTTTCTGATATTATATCAATAAAATAGATGTCATCATCAAAAAATTTCGAATTCGAAAAAACGTCATTTCTCAGTAAATCAAATAGTGCATTTATAGAACAAATGTATTTAAAATTTATCAATAAAGACAAAGATCTCCCTGAAAGTTGGCAGCATTACTTTGAGGATATAGGTGAAGATCTAAGTATGATTGTTAAGGAAATTAATGGACCATCATGGGGTATTAAACAAAAAATCGATATTGATGAAATTGAAAAAAGGATCGAAGAAGATGAAAAAAAACTTTCTAATGGAAGCAATGATGCAAAAGTTAATTTAAAAGATTTAATCAAAAGCAATCTTAACTCAATTAGAGCTGTTGCATTAATTAGAGCCTATAGACAAAGGGGACATTTATTAGCAAAGCTTGACCCACTTGGAATGATGAAAACAGAGTATTTAGATGAATTACATCCTGAATATTATGGGTTCAAAAAAGAAAATTATAATGAGAAAATTTATTTAGATGGTGTAATAAATAAAGAGCACTCCACTGTAAAAGAAATATTAAGCATCTTAAATAAAACTTATTGTGGGCCAATTGGTTATGAGTATATGCATATATCAAACCCAACTGAAAGAAAATGGCTTAGAGATAGAATTGAACAGGATGAGGGTTCTCTTCAATTTACAAAGAATGGTAAAGAAGCTATTTTAAATAAACTTATTCAAGCTGAAGGATTTGAAAAATTTTTACATACAAAATATGTTGGTACAAAAAGATTTGGACTAGATGGAGGAGAAAGCTTAATCCCTGCTTTAGAGCAAATTATCAAAATTGCTGGTCAATCAGGAGCTAAAGAAGTTAAAATTGGAATGTCTCACAGAGGCAGACTCAATGTGCTAGCAAACGTTTTACAAAAATCATACAAAAGAATATTCAATGAATTTGCAGGAGATATACAAACATTTGGAGAAGAGGGTGCTGGAGATGTAAAATACCATTTAGGAGCATCATCAGATAGAGAATTTGATGGAAATTCCATACATGTGGGTCTTACAGATAACCCCTCACACTTAGAAGCGGTCAATCCTGTTGTATTAGGACAGACTAGAGGAAAACAATTTTTTCATGAAGACAAAGAAAGAAATAAAGTTTTACCTATTTTAATACATGGTGATGCAGCATTTGCTGGCCAAGGTGTTGTGGCGGAATGTTTTGCAATGTCTGGTTTACCAGGACATAACACAGGTGGAACAATTCATTTTATTGTTAATAATCAAATAGGTTTTACAACAAGCCCAAGGTTTGCAAGATCATCACCATATCCATCAGATGTTGCAAAAATGGTAGATGCCCCAATACTACACGTAAATGGTGATGACCCAGAAGCAGTTGTTTATGCGACAAGAATTGCAACAGAATTTAGATTGAAATTTAATAGAGACGTTGTTGTTGATATAATTTGTTACAGAAGGTTTGGCCATAATGAAGGAGATGAACCTTCATTTACTCAGCCATTAATGTATAAAAAAATTAGATCACACCCAACACCAGTAGAAGTGTATGGCAGCAAATTAGTAAATGAAAATACACTTTCAGAAAGTGAACTTAAAAAGTTTAAAACTAACTTTAAAAACTTACTAGATGATCAATACAAAAATGCGAAAGATTATAAACCAAAAATTGAATGGTATGAGGGAACTTGGTCAAGATATAAGCCAGAAAAAGGAAAAGATAAAAGAGGCATAAGTGGTTTTGACCAGAAAAAACTTTTAGAAATTTCAGAAAAGATTAATTCAACACCAGAAGAATTAAATTTACATAAAACTATAATTAAAATTTTAAATGCTAGAAGAGCATCAGTATCAGATGGAAAAGGCATAGATTGGTCAACGGCAGAAGCCTTAGCATTTGGCTCATTATTAGAAGAAGGTTATCCAGTGAGATTAGTTGGACAAGATTCAGGAAGAGGAACGTTTAGTCAAAGACACTCGGTTCTAAGAAATCAAGAAGATAACTCCAGATATGTTCCTCTAAATAATATTTCAAAAGTTCAAAAACGATATGAAATAGTAGATAGTTTTTTATCAGAATTAGCAGTTTTAGGTTTTGAATATGGTTACAGCTTAGTTCAGCCAAACACTCTAACAATGTGGGAAGCACAATTTGGTGATTTTGCAAATGGCGCACAAGTAGTAATAGATCAATTTATTGCATCTGGAGAAAGAAAATGGACAAGATCATCAGGATTAGTAATGCTTCTGCCTCATGGCTATGAAGGCCAAGGACCAGAACACTCTTCAGCAAGACTAGAAAGGTTTTTACAATTATGCTCTAACGACAACATGCAAGTAATGAATTGTACTACTCCGGCAAATTATTTTCATGCATTAAGAAGACAAATGCATAGAGATTTTAGAAAACCATTAATCATGATGACACCTAAATCTTTATTAAGAAATAAGTATTGTGTTTCCAACTTAGAAGATTTTAGTAAAGAAAATTCATTTCATAGAATATTATGGGACCATGCTGTAGATCCAAAAACTAATGGTTTTATAAAATTAAGAAAAACTTCAGAGATTAAAAAAGTAATATTGTGTTCAGGTAAAGTTTATTTTGATTTATTAGATGCTAGAGAAAAACTAAAAATAGATGATGTAATATTGTTCAGAATTGAACAACTATACCCATTTCCTGCGAAAACTCTTGTTAAGGAACTTAAGCCTTACGCCAAAAATGCTAAATTTTACTGGTGCCAGGAAGAACCAAAAAATATGGGTGGATGGTTCTCTGTAAGAGATTATATACAATGGACATTAGAAACTATAAACGCTAATAATAGTAAAATTTCTTATATAGGAAGAAGTCCTGATGCATCCCCAGCAACAGGGTATGCAAAAAGACACATTGCACAACAACAGGAAATTATTAATAAGGTTTTTGAATAAAATGAATGAAAAAATTTTAGTACCAGTTTTAGGAGAAAGTATTACTGAAGCAACAGTAGCTAAGTGGCTTAAAAAAGAAGGTGATATAGTTGCGGCTGATGAGGCAATTGTAGAACTGGAAACTGACAAAGTTAACTTAGAAGTTCCATCTCCTATAGATGGAGTTTTATCTGAAATAAATTCAAAAGACGGAGAAACAGTTGAAGTTGGAGCTTTACTTGGTTCAATAAGCCAAAATAGAGTTCAGCCTGCAGAAAAAAAAATAATTACAAAAATTGAGCCTAGAAAAGCAGAAAATAATGTCATTAATTTAGAAGTAAAAAAAGAAACACCCAAAGTTTTCAAAGAACCTGAAGAGGAAGATCCTTTAATATTAACCAATGAAATTAAAGAAGAAGCACCATTAATATTAAAAAGTGAGAACAATGAAGACAAACCCGAATCCTCAAATAAAAATAAAGAAATACTTTCACCAGCTGTAAGAAAAATTGTTGTTGAGAATAAAATTGATTTAGAAAAAGTCAGTGGCTCTGGTAAAGAGGGCAGAATTCTTAAAGGTGATCTAATTGGTATGATGGGGGCAAACCCACAGCCATCAGAAAGAAAAATTAAATATGGTCAAGAAGAGAGAATTAAAATGTCTAGACTTAGACAGACAATTGCAAAAAGATTAAAACAAGCACAAGAAAATGCAGCATTATTAACAACCTTTAATGAAGTTGATATGACTGGCATAATGGAAATGAGAAAAGAGAACCAGGAAGATTTCCAAAGCAGGTATGGAATTAAATTAGGGTTTATGTCATTTTTTGTAAAAGCATGTGTTGCTGCATTAAAAATGTATCCATCAGTTAATGCTGAAATTGATGGAGATGAAATTATTTATAAAAATTATTATAATATGAGTTTTGCCGTAGGAACTGAAAAAGGACTAGTAGTACCGGTATTAAGAGATGCTGATCAATTATCATTTGCTGATATAGAAAAAAATATTAAAACTATTTCTGAAAAAGCTAGAGATGGAAAAATAACCATAGAAGACCTTCAGGGTGGAACCTTTACAATTAGTAATGGTGGAGTTTATGGCTCAATGTTATCTACTCCAATATTAAATTTACCTCAATCAGGTGTGTTAGGTATGCATAATATAGTCGAAAGACCAATGGTAGTTGATGGTGAGATTAAAATTAGACCTATTATGTATCTTGCCTTGTCTTATGATCACAGAATTATAGATGGAAAAGAGTCAGTATCATTCTTAAAAATGGTTAAAGAAAACTTAGAGGATCCAAGAAGGTTATTTTTAAATATTTAAATGTCAGATAAATTTCAAGCAGTTGTAATAGGTGGTGGTCCGGGAGGTTATGTCTGCGCAATAAGATTGGCACAATTGGGACTTAAAACAGCATGTATAGAATCAAGAGGTTCATTAGGTGGAACTTGTTTAAATGTAGGGTGCATACCTTCTAAAAATTTATTAAATATTTCTGAAAATTATCATAAGGCACAAAATTTTTCTAAACTTGGCATAGAAGTGGGTGAGGTAAAACTTAATCTTCAAAAAATGATGCAAAATAAGGATAAAGCAGTAACAATTTTGACTAAGGGTGTAGAATTTTTATTTAAGAAAAATAAAGTCACTTATTTTAAAGGCACTGGAAGTTTTAAATCTGCAAACAAAATATCAATATTAGATGATCAAAAAAAAGAAACTATAATTGAAGCAGATAAAACAATAATTAGTACAGGGTCTGTTCCTGTTGCATTACCAGGAATTGAATTTGATGAAAAAATAATTGTATCTTCAACAGGTGCATTAACTCTGCAATCGGTTCCAAAAAAAATGGTTGTAGTTGGTGGAGGTTATATAGGATTAGAGATGGGATCTGTTTGGTCTAGATTAGGCGCTGAAGTTCATGTGGTAGAATTTCTTGATCATATTACGCCAGGAATGGATAGAGAAATATCCTTAGAATTTATGAAAATTTTAAAGAAACAAGGAATTAACTTTCATATGCAAACTAAAGTAGAGGGAATTACTAAAAATACCAATGGAGCTAGTGTTTCAACATCTGATAAAGATGGAAAAAAAATCAATTTTGATTGTGATGTTGTTCTTATATCTGTTGGTAGAAAACCCAACACTAACAATTTAAATTTAGAAGCAATTGGTGTTAAATTGGATGAAAAGAAAAGAATTATAACAAATAAAAGTTTTCAAACAAATGTAAGTAATGTTTATGCAATTGGTGATGTAATAGATGGACCAATGTTAGCGCACAAAGCTGAAGATGAAGGTATTGCAGTTGCAGAAAATATAGCAGGGCAATCAGGGCATGTAAATTATGATATTATTCCAGGTGTTGTTTATACAACTCCAGAAGTTGCTTCAGTTGGAAAAACTGAAGAGCAATTAAAAGAAGCAAATATAAAATACAAAATTGGTAAATTTTCGTTTATGGCAAACTCAAGAGCTAAAGCAATTGATGAAGCAGAAGGTTTTGTTAAAATTTTAGCTGATGAAAAAACAGATAAAGTTTTAGGAGCTCATATTATAGGACCTCATGCAGGTGAATTAATTGGTGAAATTGGAGTTGCAATGGAGTTTGGTGCAAGTGCTGAAGATATTGCAAGAACGTGCCATGCACATCCAACATTCTCAGAAGCTGTAAAAGAAGCAGCCTTATCAGTTGATAAACGAGCAATCCACTCTTAGAGTCCCATATTATCCTATAAAATCATAAATACCCTTTAGTACCAATGATAATAATCAATTATTAAAAAAATACTTAAATTTTTGTAATCGTTGGTATTTCACATTTATTGAAACATTATGTTTTTAATTCTTGTTCTTTTCTTGGTCCAAAACTGAAAATGCTCTTGTTCTTTTCTTGTTCAATGGATGTATTGTTGTTGTCACTCTAGGGTGCATTTAATCAATAACAATTATTATTGTCAGATTTTGACAACTTTAAAATATTGATAATTGTTACTGTGTAGTGATAATTTATCTTTATGAAGTATTCAAAAATATACCTAACAATTTCTATAGTTTGGATAATAGTTGTGGGTTATTTAGTTTGGGCTAATGGTTTATACGCAAGAGGTGACAAAAGTTTTAGATTAGATGAATGGATTTGGTTTGGTATTGTCCCAGCATTAGCTCCATATTTATTTGGATTATTATTTATATTTATAGAATAATAAAAAAAATTGAAGGCATGGGCTTAGGTGATGCTAAGTTGATGGCAGGTATAGGTTTGTTATTTGGTTGGCAAGCAGTACCTTTTGTGCTCTTTGCCGCTTCAATAATAGGATTGCTTTATTTTGCACCATCTTTGGTTAATAAAAAGATAAACCTTAAGTCTCAAATACCCTTTGGGCCTCACATTATTTTAGGTAGCTTAATATATTTTTTATATGGAGAGTTTTTATATAATTTTTTTTTGAAAATTTAAGATTATGGATTGGAAAATTCTTTTCGATCAACCCACCATTTTTCAATAATCTCAAGTGAATTTTTTTCTAGAGTATAAAATTTTATTCTTTTATCTTTTTCATTTAATGTCTTTATAAAATAACCTTTTCTTAAACCTTCGTTTAAAATGGTTTGTATGGTTGTTCTTTTCCCCAATTTCTTTGGAATGGTTTCACAGAGATATTCAAAACTTACAGGATGATTTTTATTAAAACTTGCTAGAGAAATTTCTAAAACTATTACAGAGTGCAATCTGGTTTCATAGTAGAAACCTTTTATATTCGTTGTATTGCTAAGATCATAAAATTCTTTAAGATAATTTTCTGTTTTATATTCTGCACTGTTATCAATCATAAGGTAACTATTATCGTATAATACTGGTAGCAAAATAACATACCAAATTTCAACAGTTTTTTTGTCAAATTTAAAGGGTTATCATCTAACAATGATAGATAGAGTTAATATCTTAGCAAAAGAAAATAAGAATATATCTGATTTTCATCTAAGAGGGGGTTCCGACATATCCTATAGACTTATGGGAGATATTGTAATTGTACCCGATAGCAAAATTACCGATAAAGACTTAACGGATCTTTTAAAAAATAATTGTGAAGAAGATGAAATTAAAAAATTCGAAACTAAAAATGAATTAGACACTGCGGTTATCTTAGGAGACCTAAGGTTTAGAGCTAATTTTTATAAAACTTTAAATGGACTTGCGGCAGTATTAAGAAGGGTTGAGACTAAAATTCCATTAATGGAAGATCTAAATCTTCCTCAAATATTATTTAGTTTATTAGACGCTCATAAAGGTTTGGTATTAGTTACAGGACCAACAGGTTCGGGAAAATCTACAACACTTGCTGCAATTATTAATCAAATTAACGAGTCTAGACCATCAAACATTATAACCATTGAAGATCCTGTAGAATTTATTCACAAAGATAAAAAAAGTATAGTTTCCCAAAGAGAAGTTGGTAAACAAACGGAAAGTTTTACTCATGCATTAAAAGCTGCTTTAAGAGAAGACCCAGATGTTATTCTTGTTGGTGAGTTAAGAGATCTCGAGACTATTGGTATGGCATTAACTGCAGCTGAAACAGGTCACTTAGTTTTTGGAACCTTGCATACAAGTGGTGCACCAAATACCGTAAACAGAATTATTGATGTCTTCCCTCCAGAGCAACAAGGACAAATTAGAGCACAACTAGCAGAATCATTAAAAATGGTTGTGACCCAAAAATTATTTAAGAAAAAAGATGGAACAGGGCGAGTAGGTGCGTTTGAAGTTATGGTTTGTAATGCACCGATTAAAAATTTAATACGTGAAGCAAAAATTCATCAAATTCCAAGTGTTATGCAAACAGGCCAACGTGAAGGGATGATTACAATGGAAAAATCAATCGAGGAATTAATTAGCACAGGAGTTATTTCAAGTGCCGAAAAAAATAGTTAAAGGTTTTACCTTAATCGAATTATTAGTGGTTGTTGCCATCATAGGTATTCTTGCTGCTGTAGGTGTGGTAGCTTATAATGGTTATACAGCTCATGCAAAATACAACGCTGTAAAAACAAATTTTAAAATTATTTCTAAAAGTACAACAGTTTTAATTCTTGATTGTGAGTTAAAAGGTTCAATGAAGCTTCTGGTGAATGGGGGAGGTAGTAGAGATCATACTTGTACAAGTCAAAATACCAACTCATTTGCTAGTCTTTTTATAGATCATTACCATTTCTCAAATTTTAAAAATCCACTTACGGGCTATAGTGCTACATGGTGGTTTGGCACACCAGCAGGGGCATCTTTAAAAAATAAAGACGGGTATATACTTTTTGATGGTAAACCAACCAGTAACTGTCTTGTTAAAATAACATCTACTGTTTCAAACCCATCTACAAAAAGCATAGAAACGCTCACAGAAAGCTTAAGTATGAAGGGACTAGTAAGTGGATGTTAATGAACCCTAGAACAAAAGCTTTCACTTTAATAGAGCTCTTGGTCGTAGTAGCCATCATTGGAATTCTTTCAGCTATAGGGATAGTTGCTTATAATGGGTATACTAAAGCTGCAAAAAACTCTGTTATAAAATCTAACCATGGAAAAGTTTTAGATATAATTAATTCAGATATTGCTCAATGCTATCTTTTAGGTGGAAGAAATGCAGAAATTGATAGATATGAGAGAAAAACATCTAATACTTTTCAAATAAAAAAAATGCGGTGCAGCTCTGCTTTTTCTAGTCTCCAAATTCATTTTTTAGGTTTAGGGCTAAGAGATCCGGTAATTACAGGTTATAGCTGGTACAAACCTTGGACACAAAATGGTAGAAGTATACCTAATGATGCTGGAGCTGTTTATCAAGGTGTACCAGTGAAGGATGCAAAATATTACCCAGCATATTGGGTGGGTAAAACTTATGTCACAACTGACCACTCTGACGGGAAAACAAGATTAAAAATCCAAACTTATTTGATGGACGAAAAAACATTAATATTAAATTATATTACTCATCCATTTAACTAATGAAAAAATTTAAAAAAGGTTTCACACTTATAGAACTACTAGTTGTTCTGGCAGTTATAGGTGTATTTAGTGCTTTTGCTTATCCTAATATCTCAAGTTGGATTGAGGATCGAAATATAAAGAAAGAAATAAGTGAACTTGTTTCATCGATTAAAGAAATAAAGTCTGAAGTCTCAAGTGGTAAATATGGCATGGTTCAATTACAATTATTTAGTAACGTAGAAGTTTATACAATGAGTTTAGAGCACTTTCTTCAAACGTATAAAAATGTACAGTCATCCAATACTTCTTACAAAATAAATAAACAATGTGGCAGTGGAAGTTCACAGCCAAACCTAGTTAGAAATAGTAGTAAAGAAAAAATATCTTTTGGAAGATCAAATAATGATAGTAGCGTATGGGTTTATCCATACAATCCTCCAGGAACAGTAATTTGTATTACAAAAGATAGTATCATTAAGTATTCAGGATCAAATATTACCTATAAAGATCCAGGTACTAGTAAAGACCTTAATGCATTTATTTTATGTCCAAGAAGTATTTCAACTAAGAGAACTTGTAACCCTAGCGCTAATTTAGACACCATGTATCAAATTACTATAAATAATTTTCAAGAAATTAAAATCTGGCGAAAAAGCAAAGGAAAAAATTGGGTAAAAATAGATGGTTAAATCTATTAGAGGTGTATCGTTAATAGAGTCCTTAGTTTGTATAGTGATAATTGGTATTGGTTTTATCACAATTATGCAGCTTTCAGCTTTTTCTATAAACTCAATGGATAGAGCTACTGAAAAAAATAAGCTTAATTATTTATCTGAAATGGTAATGGAAGATATGATCGGTGATCCAGACAATGCTGCTAAGTATGGAAGCTTTAGTGAGACATGTAATTACACCCCTAAAGGAGGGATAGGTCTTGATAAAAAAATGAAAGATAAATGGAGAGATAAACTTAAAGAAAAAAACCATATTAGAATAAATAACAAAGAAAAGAAATTACCTTGTGATAATGCTGATACTAAAAAAACCTTTATAGACTCAGGAACTAATACAACAGGGAGAGTTAATTTTTTATCTGGTAAGGGTAAGAGAAAAAAATATTTAGGAGTAGTAGTTAAATGAAAACTAGAAACTCTGGGTTTACTTTAGCAGAAGTTTTAGTTTCAATTGTAATTGGGGTGATTAGTATTGCAGCAGCATTTTCATCGTATAATTATTTTAATAAATCTTATAAATCAGTTTCACAAAAAGCAGTGATTAATAGTTCTGCTAGAGAAGCACTAACAGTTATTTCAAGAGATTTAAAAAATGCAGGTTATGTTGATATTAATTATAATAAAGTTGCAAAATCTGAAATTAAATCAATTTATCTCCAACAAAAAACTCTTGAAAGTTTAGATAGCTTAACAATTTGGTACACAGCATCACCTAATGACATGATGAGAGTAGAATACAAGCCAACTAAGTATCAAAATAGTAATAAAAAATACCTAGCAAGAAGTGTGGTAATGAACCCTGGACATGGAACTGAATCAACTCTCTACAATAATGAGGAATTTGCCTCAAATATTACTGACTTTCAAGTGGTTATTAGAGACAAAGAAGGTAATGACTTGCATGCTTGTTCAAGCTGCAAAGCACATACAACAGAAATTTATTTAACAATCGAGTCTGCTAAAGAAGTTTTTAATTCTAAACAAAAAACAAGAATTACCAATCATGAAGGCAGCTCTTATGGAAATACATTAAACTTTGATGACAAATATTACCGTGAAACTTTTTTTGCAAGTGTACATACAAGGAATTTATCAGATAATTAAATGACAAATAAAATTAATAAAGATGAGAGAGGATTTGCTTTACCGTTAGCCCTATTATTATTGGTGGTTATGACAATTATGGGCTTAACATTAGTGACAATTACCTCAAAAGAACATACCGCAAATATTGATAAAGATACTAGCCAGCAAGTTTTCTATGCAGCAGAAAGTGGTATAGCGATCGCTAAAACTTGGATGGAAACGGAAACTTCTACATTAGTAGATAGAAATCTCTCTGCTAGGGATGGCATCAACATATTTTGTAAAACTACATTATTTCCTAACTTAAAAGATAATTCAAATTCTCTTCATGCAAGTGAAAATACATTAAGTAATGTTATTACTGGAGCTAGTAGAGAAGAAAAGGAGAGGTTAGGAAAATATAGCTTTGAATATTTTATAACTTATTCGCCTAACGCAAGTGGAGTACCCACAATAAAAACTAAAACTGTTGCTTCAACTGAGGGATCAAGTGTTACTCAAGGAACAGCTTATAAATCTGCAGCAACATCTTCAGCTACTTATTATACAATCTATTCATGTGGTTGTAATAATACAGTTGCAAGTTGTAATGCTCAAAACAATATTATCATTCCACTAGAGGCAGTGGTAACCTTAGTTAAGAAATAATGAAAAAGATTTTTATTTTTATATTTTTATTAGGCTTTATTGCCCAAGCCCATGCATATGACTGCCAATTTGATAAAATCAAACCAGGTGTTACAAATAAAAGTTTAGAAAAAATTAATATATTTGCTTACGGATCAAAGTCATCTCTAGAAGCTTTTAATTATAGTGTTGCTT
>CAJQSY010000008.1:0-67971 GCA_905616605.1 uncultured Candidatus Pelagibacter sp. | reverse complement strand
ATTTTTCAAATTTTTCATTATTATTTTCTAAATATAGATTTTGTGGTCTCAGTAAAATAGATGTTCCTTTTGCCTCCTTGTTAATGTTTTTAATTATCAAACCCTTTTTACTTTTAAAAATTGAATCTTTAAATTCACCTTCTATCACGTTGGTTGTTCCAAGAAAATTAGCTACAAATGAATTTGCAGGATTGTTATACAAATCTACTGGTTTACCTATTTGCTGAACTATTCCTTCATTAAATATTGCTAAATTCGTAGACATGGCATTTGCCTCTTCTTGATCATGAGTAACAAAGATAGTCGTAATATCTAATTTATTATGAAGATCTAATAACTCTTTTCTCATCTGCACTCTTAATTTAGCATCAAGGTTTGAAAGAGGCTCATCTAAAAGAAGAACTTTTGGCTTTACAACCAAAGTTCTTGCAAGAGCAACTCTTTGTTGTTGACCTCCTGATAATTGGAAGGGATATCTTTTGCTTAAATCTTTTAAATCTACTAGATCTAAAACTTCTTCAACTTTTTTTTTGATTTCAGCAGTCTTAATCTTTTTTTCCTCTAAACCAAAACTAATATTTTTATAAACAGTCATATGTGGCCACAAGGCATAATTTTGAAAAACCATACCAACATCCCTTTCCCATGGATTTAAGTCACTAATCTCTTTACCAGCAATGAGAAGTTTTCCTGTCTGTGATTTTTCAAAACCTGCAATAAGTCTCAACAAAGTAGTTTTTCCACACCCCGAAGGTCCTAAAAATGTATAAAAATCTTTGTTTTTGATATCAAGATTAATATCTTTTAGTACATGGTTTGCCCCATAAGACACATTAATGTTCTTAATTTCAATTATAGTATCATTCATTAGTCTACCTTAGCCTCCATTCCTCTTTGTTTATATTTTTTTTCTATTATTAATTGTGAAAGGTATGTTCCTGCTGCTACGATTAATACTCCAATAACACCAAAGCCTGCCCCTGGACCTCTTCCTGCAGCAGTTTGCATGTATGAGTAAATTGCATAAGCTAAGGGTGCGTCTGTTTCTGTTGACACTAACATAATAGTTGCTGACAGCTCTACTGTAGCAGTTGAAAAACTTGTAATAAATCCAGCAAGCAGTCCTCCCATCATAAGTGGGATTAATATCTTTCTAAAAATAGTAGTTTTTTGAGCTCCCAATGATTCTGCGGATTCCTCTAAGTACTTGCTTATTTGCATTAATACAGCGTTACATGCTCTTAAGGCATAAGGTAATCTACGTACAGCTAAAATAATTACAATCATAAACCACCATGATGCTAAGGGTTTATCATTCCAAGGTAAATTAAATGAATAAAAGGTCCTTAGGTATCCAATACCCAAAACAAGGCCAGGTATGGCAAGTGCACTCATAGCAATATAATCCAGAAGTTGTCGACCAATAATTTTAGTTCTCAAAACTATGTATGAAATAAAAAATGCTAATACAATATCAATAAATGCTGCAATGGAACAATATAACAATGTATTTTTAATAAAAACACTATTTTCGAATACATCTTTATAATGACTAAATGTATAGGCGTCAGGTAGAACACTAAAAGACCAAATAGTTCCAAAAGATAAAAGTGTTAAGGCTATGTGTGGTGATAAAACTAAAAATAAAATAAAGAAAACAACAAAATATGCAAAATATTTTTGATGAGGTAGAAAATTTCTTTTAACCATACCACCCCCACCTTTTTGTAACATTGAGTAATCTTTTCCACCTAAGGCTAATTTTGCAACAAAAACTGCTGCTATAGAAGTCAAAACTAAAATTACACCAATTACATACCCCATAGGATCATTAATTCCAATTGATGATATTCTAAGATAAGCCTGTGGCGCCAACATATTATTTACATCTAAGAGAAGTGGAGTACCAAGATCATCAAAAACTTTTAAAAAAACTAAACTGGCACCTGCTATATAACCAGGCATTGATAAAGGAAGAACAATTCTACGAAATAATCTAAAACCTTTTGATCCAAGGCTTTGAGCAGACTCTTCCATAGAACGATCAATACTATTTAAACTAGTAATTAGGTTAATTAGAATGAAAGGAAAATAATGAATGGACTCAACAAAAATAACTCCATTCAAGCCTTCCATAAATGGAATTTTAAAACCAAGCCATTGATTGAGCATTAAATTAACTGAACCATTGCTCCCAAAAAATAGTTTCATTGCTACAGCTCCCACAAATGGTGGCATAATTAAAGGTATAAACCCAAGACTTTGAATGAGTACAGATCCCTTAAAGTTAAAGCGCGCCGTAAAGTAGGCTAATGGAACTGCAAAAAATGACGCAAGAATTACAGACATCGAAGCTACATAAAAAGAGTTATAAAATGACTCAATAAAAAGAGCACTTTGAAAAAAATCATAAAAATTTAGAAGAGTAAAATGCCCATTTTGATCTAAAAAAGAAACATAAAAGACTTGAAATATAGGAACAGCTAAAAAAATAAATAAAAATAGCCCAATAAAAATGGCTGTAGATTTTAAAAAAAAATTTTGGAACATTTGAATAAAGTATGGCCCTAACCTTTAGAGATTAGGGCCAGAATATTATATTATAGAGATTTTAATGCTTGTTCAGCTTTTTGTTTAGCTTCTGAATAGTTGCTAACAACTTGCTTATCCCATTCAGCTTCTACTTCAGCCTGACGAGTACCTGCATATTTTTCTATATCTTTAGCTTTTTTCCTTTTTTTCTTGAAGATTTGATTAAAAGCAGGATCGTTTGCCTTTGCTTCAGAAATAGGTAGCTTCGAAACTAAAGCTCTAGCATCAGCTATAAGTTTTTTAGCTTTAGGATTGTTCTTATTACCAAGAGCTTCTTCAGCCTTATAAATTGCTGACATTGCAGCTCTCAGATCGTCAAGACGATATGTGATCATTACATCAAATAATGAGTTTACAAGGTTATATCTATCTTTAGATAACAAAACATCGAACTTAACAGCAGCACCAATAGAGCTATCCTTGAAAGGATTTGGAAAGTCTTTAGGAGCTTTCGAGTAAGTTTTTGGGTTAACTGGTAATCTTCTAATCTTTGGATCCAGAAGAATTTCTTGTCCTTCAGGAGTTAATAAAAAGTCAATAAACAATTGTGCATTTTTTTCATTGGGTGCGTTTTTAATTACACCAATATTAGCTGGCACTAGAGTTGTTACAGTTGGATAAACAAATCCTACTGGAAAGCCACTTCCAATTGATGAAAGACCAAAAAAATCAATTACAATACCAACACCAAAATCACCACTATTTACACCATCTGGAACACCAAAACTTCTTGCCGTAACCGTTTTAAAATTTGCAGCAATATTTTTCATTTTAGCCCAGCCATTATTAAAACCATCACCCTGTAATAGAGTTTCAACAGTTAAATGTGTAGTTCCCGATCTTGATGGAGCACTCATTCCAGTGTGACCAAAATAGATAGGATTAGTTAAATCAATCCACTCTTTTGGTGCAGGTAAATTATTTGCTTTTAAATATCTATTATTCCACATCATTCCATATCCAGCTGCAGCAAAACCTGTATAAAAACCTTCAGGATCATTTATTGGATAAGATCCTACTTTAGATGGAATTCCTTTAACTTTAGATGTGTACTTTGCTAATAAACTATCTCCTTTTAAAACTTCAAATGCATCAGGTGCAGAAGCCCAAAAAAGATCTGTTCCATTATTTGATTTTGTTTCCTGAATGTATTTGATGCCAGCGGTAGTTTTTTTGCCAACAACTTCTACAACAATTTCAGGATATTTCTTTTCAAATGCTGCTTTAAATTTTCCTGAAAGATCTTTTGGAAACGAAGTAACGATAACTACATTTCCAGAAGCTGCAAAAGAATTTGAAGCAAACATTGTAAGTGCAATAAAAATTGCTAATATTTTTTTCATTATTTTCTCTCCTATTATATGGTTTATATTACCGTTATTAAATACTGTATCATTTTGATAGACAAACAAAAAAAACATGTACGATGATTTTGGTTAAAAAAATCATCTACAAGTTGTAGAAAAATTAAATTATTTATTTTTTTATACTTATTATGGCTATTTATATTTAATCTTAGCACACTAAAAATCTATAGATTATTTTCTTTAAATTTTAGCTTTAACGGCTGCTATTTCTTTACATTGAAAAATATCTAATGATCTTTGTGTTTTTAAAGTTTTACCATTTGAAAATAAAATTTTCTCATAAGATTTAACATAACCATCAGCTTCTTTAAACAAATTATCTATTACCACATCAGTATACTTTTTCTTTCTTTGAAGAGCTTTTACCCACTCATTTTTATAATCTAGCATAGTAAAATCATCTCTTTTAATTATTATATGTTGAGCTGCTACTTTAGATACCTCTGAAGACCAAAAAAAATTATCATTTATTTCTTTGTAAAAAACATAATACTTATCTGAAACATAAATAAGAAATTGTTTTCTTTTATAAATAGTTTTAGCGAACCGTGTCTTATCTTTATGTATCTCTATAGTAGGTCTAGCCTCCTTACCCTTTGACTTAATGACATCTATAGATGCCATATCTTCTACCCACCTCTGTTGATAAATATTGTAAATAACCTTTTTTGTATTATGGAATTTTATATACTGTGGTTTTTTCAATCCAGTGTCTGCCTCACATAGCACCCAACTAGGCTTATCAACAATTATACTTTGATAGCTGGTTACCCCATAAGATATCACCAATCCAACTGATACGAGAGAGAAAACTATCCATGAAATTTTCAGGAAGTCGATTGGTTTACTCATTTTTCTAACTGGTTTAATTTTGGGTTTAAATATACTTGTAACAATAATTATGAATGCAGGATTTATTTATAATGAAATTAATCTCTAAAGTTTACAAATTCAATTGGCAGACCAATATCAATAGCTTCTATTGCAGCCATTGCTTCTTGAAGAGCATCTCTTTTTTTTCCTTCAGCTCTTAACTCTTCTCCTTGAATTTTAATCTGGATTTTAAGTTTCAGTTTTTTTATATCAGTAATAATTTTTTTAGCGTTTTCTTGGCTAATACCTTCTTCTAATTCACTGACTTGTCTGACAGTTGTACCCGCAGCACTTTCTGAATTCTTAATAACTATTACTCTCGGGTCTACTTTTCTTCTTATAAGATGAATTTGTAGTAATTCATTTACTTGTTTTAATTTTAATTCATCTGGTGCTAGTGTGGTGATTATCTTATCTTTTCTTTCAATTGAAATTTTAAGTCCCTTAAAATCATATCGGTTACCAATTTCTCTTAAACAATTAGCAAGAGCATTATCAAATTCTGGATAATTAATTTTACTTATTACATCGAATGAAGGCATAATTTTTAATATTTATATAATAATGTATTTTTTAATTAGAACAATCTTATTAGCAGTATTATTATATTAACAAAAGCTACTAGGATTGACCAATTGATTTACTATAAAAGAAGCAATAAGTTATGATTTATGGAAAACTTAGTTAAAAAATTAGAAGAACAGATTACTTTTTTACAGCAAGAAATGTCTCAAATGAGTAATGAGCTTTATTCCCAGCAAAAAGAAATTATGAAATTAAAAAAAGAAATTTCAAATTTTAATAAGAGAATTGAAGAACTAGATAATGGAATTGAATCTAGTATTAATAAAGAAGATACAAAACCACCACATTATTAAATTTTATAATTAATTCATGACAGAAAAATATGATGTTATTATAGTCGGTGCGGGTGCAGCAGGTATGATGAGTGCTATAGAAGCTGGTAAACGTGGTAGAAAAGTACTCTTAATAGACCATGCAAAAAAAATAGGTGAAAAAATCCGTATATCTGGTGGTGGTAGATGTAATTTTACAAATATTCATACTCACCCTAGTAAGTTTATTTCAAACAATCCCAAATTTGTAATATCTGCATTGAGTCAGTACACACAAAATGATTTTATAGATTTAATAAAGAAACATAATATCAAATTTCATGAAAAAAAATTAGGACAACTTTTTTGCGATGAGAGTGCACAGCAAATCATTGATATGCTGCTTTTAGAATGTGAGATGGCAAAAGTAGTTTTAAAAAAAGATACAATAATCACTGATATTGATAAACAAGATGATAAATATTTTGCTGTTATTAATTCTGATAAATACTTTTGTGATTCATTGATTATTGCTACGGGTGGTTTATCTATTCCTAAAATTGGAGCAAGTAAATTTGGTTATGATATTGCTCAAAAATTTAATTTGAATATTGTTGAAACATTACCTGCCTTAGTGCCTTTAACATTTAGTGAAAAAATACTTGCTATGTGTAAGGAGCTTACAGGGTTATCTGTTGAGGCTGTTGTCTCCTTTAAAAAAATACTATTTGAAGAGGGGATGTTGTTCACGCATAGAGGTTTGAGTGGACCTTCTGTATTGCAAATTTCTTCCTACTGGAAATTAGGAGAAGATATTAAAATTAATCTCTCACCAAAATTAGATGTTATCAAATTTTTAGTAGATAGAAAAAACTCTAATCCTAAAAGTGATATAAACGCTATAGTTTCAGAAATTCTTCCTAAGAGACTAGCTCATATTATTTGTAATGAAAATAATGTTAGTGGAAATATATGTGAATTATCAAATAAGATATTAAATAAGTTAAGCAGTTCAATAAATGCTTGGGCTATAAATCCAACTGGGTCTGAAGGTTATAGAACTGCTGAAGTTACTCTTGGGGGTATAGATACAGATGAAATTTCCTCCAAAACGATGATGTGTAAGAAGCACCCAGGTCTATTTTTTATTGGTGAAGTTGTAGATGTGACTGGTCACTTGGGTGGATATAACTTCCAATGGGCATGGTCTTCTGGTTATGTAGCTGGACGATACGCTTAAAGACTAGTTGTCTCTTGAACATTTTCAGTTTTCACTGGTTCTTCAATTGGTTCTGTTGTTGGGTTCAATTCAATTCCAGCAGGTGTGATGGTTGAAGGCATAGCAACGAATTGCGAATCAGGATTTTCTACTGTCGCTCTAATCTTCATTCTATAAATACCAAATATTCCTATTAAAGCATGAAAGATAAGTAAAAATAAAAAAAATCCATTTGAACCAACTATATTCATAAAAATTGAACAAAGAAATGGACCAGCCATTGCACCCAAACCAAATGTAAATTGTATACCAGCTCCAGCTGCTACAAATTTTTCTTTTGGTATATAATCATTGGTGTGAGCGCAAATTAAAGAAAACATTGGTAAGCTGCAAATAGAAAAACAAATTAAAAAAATAAAAAACCATACTTTACTTGTAGCGAGAGCACCTGGTAAATACATTTGCCCTGATGATATAATAGCAAGCATAGCAAAAATACATGCACCAAAAGTTGAAATCACTATTACTTTCCTTCTATCATATTTATCAGAAAGTTTTCCAATAGGATATTGTGAAATAGCACCAGAAATTGCTAGTAGAAAAGTTACAAGCGATATTTGGAATATGGTAAAATTCATCGATGCTGCATAAACTGCTAACAATGTGAATAGTGCCGCCTGAATAGTTCCATAAAAAAATGCACTTACCACTCCAAATGGTGACGTCTCATAAAGTTCTTTTAAAGGCATACCCTTAATCTTTTTAAACGTAGGTGGTTTTTTTTTAGTTAATAAAATTGGTATAAGAGCAATAGATGTAATGATTGAAATTAATATGAAAGGTTCATAATTTAGAGGATTGCTAAAATTTAATAAAAACATTCCTATACCCATTGAACCATACAAAATAACCATATAAATAGACAAAACACTTCCTCTATTTTTATTACTCGATCTATCATTCAACCAACTTTCAGCGACAGTATAAATAGAAACCATACTTATTCCGGTTAAAACTCTTAGAATAAACCAGATATATGGATTAACAAAAACAGAGTGAACCAAGATGACTAAAGAAGCTAAAGATGCAAAAGCTGCAAAAACTCTGATATGACCAACTCGAGATATAAGACTAGTAATTGTTGATGTACCAATGAAGTATCCAACAAAATACCCTGACATCATAAAGCCAGTGGCTGCTAGACTAAATTCTTCTTTCACTGCCCTTACCCCTAGAAGTGAACTCTGATATCCATAGGCCATCATTAGAAAACCCATACCTAAAAATAATGCCCAAGAATTCTTTAAAACTTTATTCATAAAATTGACCGTACTTATTTGCGATCTACTTGTAAATCAAGTCTTTATTATGATTAAATTATGAATTCTTTAGTTTGATAAATGAGTGGATTGCGATAGCTGTGATAATTACAGCTCCACCTTGGATAGTTTCAAGACTGGGTTGTTCCTTAATAATTAGCCATACCCAGACAGGTCCAATAATTGTCTCTAGTAAGAAGAATAAGTTTACTTCAGCAGCGGGGATGAACCTAGGAGCAATAGTGACCAATACAAATGGTATAGCAACGCACATAATACACATAAGCGGTACAATGATTAAGTCACCATCTGTTAGTACAAAGCTTTCAATGAACAGTAGTGCAAATAAAGCCACAATTAACTTACCAACAACAGCAGCAGGGATTAAATTCTTATCTTTTGCTGACCTAATTGTAACCGCACCAACAGCAAGCCCTAAGGCAGTTACTAAGCCCAAAATATCACCATAAAAATTACCAAGCTGTATTGAGTCATAGAATATGTATATGGCAGCAGTAAATGTTACAAAAATCGTTATCCATGTTTTTCTATCAGGTAATTCTTTTAAAAATATAGCACCGAGGAAAGCAGACAGCATAGGAGCCATAGCAATCATAACCAACGTATTAGCAACATTTGTATTTTGTATTGATACTACAAAGGTAATATTTGTGACTGAAAAAGTTCCTATATAAAGCAGTCCATGGTAACCACTTGAAAAAAGCATCTTAAAGAAGTTCAGTTTATAAATTATTAACATCCCCAGAAAAACAGTAATAAAAGGAATAAGTCCTCGATAAAAAACTAATCCCCAAGTATCGACATTAGAAAGTCTTATAAATAAACTATCAGGTGTAATAAACATTACCGCAACAAAAGCTAATAAAGATCCTTTTTGTTGTTCAGTTAAGTTATTCAAGCGCCCAAACCTTTCCAAAAGTTTTTAGCAAGATTTATATCTGTAAGATCATAAAATGTTTTAAGACCAGTAGGCGAAGTTACATTAATGTCACCATTTAGTTTTTGATCTATAAAATCAATACCAGAAAAATAGATATCATTTTTTTTAAGATCTTTAGCAATTAAATTAGAAATTTTTTTTTCTATTTTTGTCAATTTAGTTGCAATTGGAATTGCTCCTTTACTCATGTTACTTAAAAAAGATCCTTTTTTAGGAACTCTTGAAATTGCACCACAAATTTTTCCATTAATTAAAAAAACTCTTTTATCTCCAAACTTAATTTTTGGTAAAAATTTTTGACACATAATATGACCATGTTTTTTTATAAAATTTAAAATCATTTTTTTATTAATTTTTTTCTCTATAAGGTGAATATCATTTCCACTAAAACTATGAATAGGTTTAAGAATAATTTTTTTATTTTTTATAAAAAATTTATAAACTTCATCAATATCTTTTGTAAAAATTGTATTTGGCATAAATTTTTGAAATGAAGCAGAGTATAGCTTTTCAGAAATATTTCTTATGGAGGTTGGATTGTTAATAATCTTAACTTTATCTTTGATCTTATCTAAAATGTATGTTGTTGAGATATATTCCAAATTAAAAGGGGGGTCTTGACGTATCAGCAGATACTTACATTTAGATAAATCTAGTGTTTGCTTAGTTATAATCTCAAAGAAACTATTATTAGAGTAGTTAAATTTAATATAATAGCCTTTAGCTACAACCTTATCATTTATTATGGAAAGGTTCTTTGGTTCATAATAAAATATTTTGCATTTTCTATTTTGAGCTTCTACGGCAAGAAATATGCTAGTATCACTTGTTGGGATAAGTCTTGAAGGATGATTGCCTTGAATAGCAACAATCTTATTTGTCATATAGTTCATTTAAATTTTCATTTTTAGAAAATTTATTAATCATATGATCTGCGTTTGTTGTTTTATTATCAATCAATTTTTCTAAGTGGTTTAAAAATTTTTTCTCATTTTCTCCAGATTTATTTAAAACATCTCTGTTCTCCAAACCTTTTTTTGATAAATTGAGTAATAAAGAGGACCAATATAATAAATCTTTACCCATTAACTCTGTATTAAAACCTTTTTTAGGAGCCTCAAAATAAGCATTAATAATTTTGCTTTTATCCCATTTAGAAATTAACTCATAAGTTTCTTCTAAATTTCCATATAAAATACCCGTATTAAATGCTGGTCCAGCACATAAGCAGTCCCAACCACATGTGTCCATGGATCTTAATTCTATATATTTTTTTAATCTATTTTCTGTAAATATAGTACTTAGATGAGTAGCTAAATCATCTTCGGTTGGAAGTCTGTTGCTTATTTCTTTAATCTTTCCATTTATAAAATCTAGAAAAGTATAATTTTTTCCTGACAAATACTCCCTGTCGTTTTGTATAAATAAAAGTGGAAAGTTTATTGCAAAATCAGCATATTTTTCAAAATTCATATTATCGAAAAAAACTTCAGGAAGTCCTCCACGTGAAGTGTCTTGCCAAACTTTAGACCTATAAGACATATATCCACTATTTTTTTTTTCTACTATTGAAGAATTTGCAAATAGTGCAATCGATATTGGAACAAGTGAATTAATTATTTTGAATTTTTTTATAAAATCTTGTTCTGAGTTATAATCAAGGTTTAATTGTGTTCCACAAGTTCTGTACATCATATCAAGACTAAGCGAGCCACCATTGGGCATATCTTTTGTCATCACTTCATATCTTTGTTTAGGATTATTTGGAACTTCACTAAGAGTTGAAATCGGATCAAAACCAGCACTAACAATCTTTAAGCCTATTTTTTTAGTCACTTGTTGTAATTCAAATAAATAATCATGAGATTCTGAACAAGCTTCATGAATATTATTTAGTTTATCACCTGATAACTCAATTTGGTTGCCTGGCTCTAGCGTAATATTTTTTCCTTCTTTTTGTAATCCAATAATATTTTGTTTTTCTGTAATTGGTTTCCAGCCAAACTCACTTAATTCACCAAACATTTTTAGAACAGTTTTGTAATCAGCTCTTTTATTTTCATTTTGATCAAATAAAAATTTTTCATGCTCAATACCAATTTTAAAATCTTTGGTATCTCTAATTCCAGAATTGAAATAGTTAATTACGTACTCTTTATTGATAATCATTGATTTATATATAGTGATATAAGGATTAATTTAAAGTCATTTCAGTAAATTTTACTGTGCTTTTTTTAATTTCCTGAAGCTGTACTTAATAAAGATAGTTGGGTTATTTTATCATCACCCAATATATCAATTGGTTTTACTGGGTAATCTCCAGTAAAGTAATGATCTGTTAATTGAGGGTAGGTGTTATCTCTTTTTTCAAAACCTATTGCTCTATATAATCCCTCAAGGGATAAAAAATCTAAAGACTTAGCACCAATGTATTCGCAAATTTCTAGATTTGTTTTATTAGCAGCTAACAGTTCTTTTTTTGTCGGTGTATCTACTCCATAAAAGTCAGGATATCTAATTTCTGGACAAGCAATTTTAACATGAACTTCTTTTGCACCAGCATCATAAAGCATCTTAACAATTTTATGAGAAGTTGTTCCTCTAACCAATGAGTCGTCTATCAAAATAATACTTTTATTTTCAATTGTTGACTTGTTGGCATTTAATTTTAATTTTACACCTAAACTTCTAATCTTTTGACTAGGTTCTATAAAAGTTCTTCCAACATAATGGTTTCTAATTAAACCTAATTCAAAATTAATTCCAAGATGTTGAGCAAATCCAAGTGCTGCAGCATTTCCCGAATCTGGTACAGGGACCACTATATCTGCATTAATTTTATTTTCTTTAGCAAGCTCAACCCCTAAGTTTTTTCTGTGTTCATAAGCTGACTTTCCATCTAATAAACTATCTGGTCTTGCAAAATAAATATATTCAAAAACACAAGGCCTAACTTTTCTTGCAGGGAATGGTTTAAAACTTTTCAATTCATTATTTTCAATCAGAACAATCTCACCATTCTCTACATCTCTTACATACTTGGCTCCTATAATATCTAACGCACATGTTTCAGATGCCAAAACGTAACTGTCCTTTATTTTACCAATAATTAAGGGTCGTATTCCATGAGGATCTCTAACACCTATTAAGGTGCTTTGTGTAAGCATAACTAATGCATAACCTCCTTGAATTTGAAATATTGCATCAATAACCTTATCGACAGTTTTGTTTCTCTTTGATTTTGCAATTAACTGAACAATTGTTTCAGTATCTGAGGTTGTGTAAAAAATTGCACCATCTTCAACTAACTTATTTCTAAGTGTAACAGAATTAGTTAAATTTCCATTATGTGCAACGCCAATACCACCTGCATTAGTATCTGCAAAGAAAGGCTGGATATTTCTTAAGGTATTTTCACCAGTAGTACTATATCTGTTATGACCAATAGCATATTTCCCAAGTAAATTTTTTAATACCTTTTCTTTGTTAAAGTTATCTCCAACCAAACCAAATCTTTTTTCTGAATGATATTTTTCTCCATCAAATGATACAATCCCACAACCCTCTTGACCTCTGTGTTGAAGCGCATGAAGACCTAAAGCAGTTAGGGCAGCAGCATCATCACTATTGCTTATACCAAATATACCACATTCTTCTTTAAGTTTTGGATTATAGCTCTTCAATTTTTTCTTTAGAATCTTGATAGTTTTTTTCATTTGGGAACTCTTTTAACAAATAATTACTACCTTTTTCTATGTATGGAAAGGTGTATGATTTATCAATATTAATTGGCCATTTACTATAATTATACACAATATCTATAGCTGAAAACAAACAAATACAAATTACATAACTTCTAATAAAACCAAAAAATAAGCCAAATAAAGAATCGACTCTTCCTAGTCCGACAAATTTTACTGTCTTACTAATAGCTTTATTTGCAATTAGAACAATAAAGACTACTAAAACAAAAATAGTTATACCAAGTGTAATATCCAAGACATATTCACTATCAATTATATTTTTAAAATAAGGCTTGGCTTTTGGAAAAAGAATTAAAGTGACAACATAAGCTAACAACCACTTTGAAGCTGACAATAAACTTAAAACAAAACCTTTACTATAACACTTGATGACTGAAAAAATTGTAATGATTAGAAATATTAGGTCTATTAAAGACACTACTTGATAGAAATCTTTTAAAGCATTAAGCATAATGACTTTATTTTCCGAATGGTTTACTTATTAAAATAAGAGAAGGTAGCAAAGTTAATACTGAAATCATAGCAAGCAACATTGCTAAACCAGTAAATACACCAAAATAAATTGTTGGTATAAATTTAGAAAAAACAAGAATTGAAAAACCAAAGACAATAGTTATTGAAGTATTTAGTATTGCAACACCGACTGTTGAGTGACAAATTTTTAGTGTTTTATTGTAGTCTTTATTTTTTGAAAACTCTTCTTTAAATCTATAAATATAGTGAATACTATTATCTACTGCTATACCGATAGTAATTGCAGCAATAGTAATGGTCATCATATCAAGTGGTATTCCAAGTAGACCAATAATTCCCAATATAAAGAAAGCTGCAATAAAATTAGGAACAACTCCAATAAGAGATAGTTTAAAATTTCTAAATAAAATCATAAACATCGCAAAAATTCCAACCATAACTAAACCCAATGTAAGTATTTGAGATTTAAAAAGACTTTGGAGTAAATTATTAAATAAGATTAAAACACCTGCTAATTTAAATTCTTCCTTGTTAAGATTTAGTTTATTTTCAAGGTCATAATTTATTTGGTTTATTAAATCATTTCTCCTTAAATCATCCTGTGAATCAATAATTCTAAGACTTATCCTAGCTTCATTATTTTTTACGGATATATAAGGATCTACAATATCTTTTTTTATGCTTTCTGGAATCTTTGAATAAAGAACACCCATTTCTAAAGTCCCAAGAGGTTTGTTATTATTTAGCTGTGTAGCAACCTCTATAATTGAACTAAATGATAAAACTTTTCCAACTGCCGGAAGATTATCTAAATAATTATGAACATTTTGAATTCTTTCAACTTTATCTTTAGTAAACCAGTATTTTTCATCGTCTTTACTCCCTTCCTCATCCCAGTTTTCAAATTCATCATCTTCCTTAGACTCTGAAGCGACATTCTCTGGGAATTTCAATATAACTTCTAAAGGTGTAGTACCACCTAGTTTTTCATCAATAAGTTTCATGCCTTTATAGATTTCAGTATTCTTATTAAAATAATTTATAAAACTATTTTCAACTTCAAGTTTGCTTATTCCAACAACGCTTAAGGCAATAATTAAAACTGTTACTAAAAAAATTATATTTTTATTGTTAATAGAAATTTTTCCAAAAAAAGAAGTAATTCTAGAATCCGTATCTTCTTTAACTTTAAGTTTGTTGTTTGACATAAAGCTCAGTAGAGTAGGGAGTAAAGTAAATGTAATTATAAAAGAAGTTATTAATCCTAAAGTCATCATCCATCCAAAATCAATAATAGGTTTAATGCCACTAAATACTAAAGATAGAAAAGCACATATAGTTGTAAGAACTGTGTAAATGATTGGCCAAAACATCTTATTAGTTGTCATTGTAATAATTTTCAAATTATCTAAATTTGGAAAATCTTCTCTTAATTGTAGAAACCGGGTACTCATATGAATATTCATTGCCATAGTTAGAATTAACATCAGAGCAATAAAGTTTGAGGATATAACGGTAACCTTCCAACCTAAAAGGCCAAGTAGACCTGTCATAATTAAAACTGAAAAAAAACAACTACTAATTGGAACAATAATCCAAATTAGTTTTCTAAATATAAACCATAGAGTAGCGATAATAAACAAAAGAACTCCTAGACCAAAAACAATAATATCACTTTTAATAAATGACATCATATCATCTGTGATCATTGGAATACCCCCAAGGTATATTTTTCCAACATCTCCATAGGTTTTAATGATCTCTCTTATCTGGGTAATATTTTCGTGATTTTTATTTTTTAAAGTATCTTTATAATCTTCAATCTCTTGAACTGACTTATTTTGAATATCTTTTAGTTCGTCTTTTTTTATATAAACAATTATGCCACTTGTTTTACCATCTTCGCTTATTACAAAATTTCTAAAAACTGGACTATTTAATATTTCTTTAAATCCTCTTTCAATATCTACACCCTCATCTTTTAAAGTTTTAAAGCTTTCCAATCTTTCTTGAAGAGGTGCTTCTGAATTACTTAATAAAGGGATATCGAGTAGTGTAATAACACTGTGAACCCAATCTAGACTTTGGATTTTATACTTTAAACTTAAAAGGTTATTAATAGAAGATTCAGTTACCATCCCTTCATTGGGAGAATAGGTTAAGATTAAAAACTCTTTAGAACCATACCTTTCAGTGACTTTTTTTAAATATTCAAGATCAGGATCACCTTCAATTAATAGAGTATCAGATGAGGCATCTAGCCTAAAATCTTTAGAAAAATACCCAAAACTTAAAAGAGTAATCAATAGTAGTACAAAAATTGACTTAGGGTTTTTTAAAATAGTATTTTGATACAATTGCGATAGCATTTAGCGCTATTTATATTGGATATTAGTTAATTTGAGTATCTTTAAATTTAGTAAATGCTGCCTCAAATTCTACCATAATATTACCAGTTGGGCCGTGTCTCTGTTTTCCAATAATAAGTTCAGCTAAATGTGAAACTTCACTCATCTTTGCTTGCCATTCAGCATGTTCTACAGTTGCTGGTCTTGGTTCTTTTCTTTCTAGGTAGTAAGCTTCTCTATAAACAAACATCACAACATCTGCATCTTGCTCAATTGATCCAGATTCTCTTAAATCAGATAGAAGTGGTTTATGATCATCTCTTTGCTCAACTGCTCTTGATAACTGTGAAAGAGCAATCACAGGAAGTTTAAGTTCCTTAGCCATGGCTTTAAGACCTTGGGTGATTTCAGAAATTTCTTGAACTCTGCCATCTCTATTATTTCCCGATCCTCTCATTAATTGAATATAATCAACAACAATTAAATCTAAACCATGCAACCTTTTAATTCTTCTTGCTCTGTTGCTCATTGCGGCAACACTAATTGCTGGAGTTTCATCAATAAACAAAGGCAGCTCAGAAATATTTTTTGAAGTTTCAATAAATTTATCAAACTGCTCATCAGAAATTTTTCCTCTTCTAATGTCATTTGATTTAATTCTGGATTGTTCTGCTAAAATTCTAGTTGATAGTTGTTCAGAAGACATCTCAAGTGAAAAGAAGGCAACTGCGGACTTTTTTCCACTTTCCAGAAGTTTTTGAGCAGCATGAAAAGCTATGTTTGTAGCTAAAGCCGTTTTTCCCATAGAAGGTCTCCCAGCAATAATAATTAAATCAGAATTATGAAGACCTCCCAATCTATCATCTAGATCTCTTAAACCCGTGGGTACCCCCACAATTCCCTCATCATTTTTAAATGCCATTGAAGCCATTTCTATAGTTTGCTTCACTGCCTCATCAAACTTAACAAGAGATGAATTGAAAGATCCTTTTTCAGCAAGATCAAACAATAGTCTTTCTGAATTTTCAATTATATTTTGTCCATTAACATCAAGTGCATTTAATTTTGCTGCATCAATAGTATTTTCAGATATCTTGATTAATTCTCTTCTTACAAACATATCATAAATAATTCTTGAATATTCTATTGCTTGTCTTGGAGGGGTAGAAAATTTTGTAACCTTAACCAGATATTCAGGAACATTTAATTCGTCTTTTTCATTTTCAAAATAATTTTTTAAAGTTATAGGGTTTGCAAGCATCCCTTTGTAAATAAGACTTTCAATTGCTGAAAAAATACTTTGATGCATGGGGTCATAAAAGTTAATGCTAGAAACGATCGTATTTATTTCGTCAAATATTTCGTTTTGAACTAATATTGATCCAATTACAGCCTGCTCAGCTTCAATATTATTTGGAAGTTCTTTAAACGTGTCTTTAACTATGCTCAGGTTATTTTCCATGAATAAAGTTTATCCCAATTAAGATTTAAAAAAATAACAAATATATGCTGGGGAAAAAATTGTATAATTATTGAATAGTATCAGCTGTAACTACATTAATAGTAATTTCAGAATCTACTTCAGAGTGAAGAATAATTTTTACCTTAAATTTACCAATTGATTTTATTTCAGTTATTGGTTGTATCATTGAAGGTTTAATATCTAGCTTGTCATTTTCTAATATTAGTTTTGAAATTTCTGTAGGTTTAACTGATCCATAAAGTTCTTTATTTTCAGTACTTAATTTTTGAATTTCGTATTCTTTATTGTTAATTTGTTCAGAAATTTTTTGAGCTTCTTTTTTCTTTTCAGTATCTTTTTTATTTAGATCAGATTTAATTTTTTCAACTTCTGCAATATTTTCTTTAGAAGCATAAAGAGCTTTTTTATTTGATATTAAGAAGTTTCTAGCAAAACCTCTTTTTACATCTATGATTTCTCCAATAGATCCAATTCTTCTTAAATTTTCTAAAAGTATAACTTTCATTTAAATTAACGCTAAATTTCTAGCTCTCTTAATAGATAGAGAAAGCTCTCTTTGTTTTTTTTGTGAAACATTTGTAATTCTCGATGGTAAAATTTTACCATTTTCTGACATATATTTTTTCAATAATCTGATATTTTTATAATCAACTTCTGGAGCACCTTTAGCGGATAAAGGGCAAGTTTTTTTAAATTTATATTTATTAGGTTGAAAAATGCTTAGTTTTGCAAAGTTACTTTGGGTACCTTTTTTTTTATTTCCTGCTCTTTTTTTTGATGGCATAATTAATCTCTATTATATTCTCTTTTATATTCTTTTTTTTCATACTCATCTTTTTTTGAAAAATATTTAGCTTCTAAATTAAATTTTTTAACCTTAACCGTCATATATCTTAGAAGATTTTTATCAATTGCTTCATTTTTTTCTAATTCATCAATAATTTTTCCAGATCCTTTAATTTTAAAATGCATGTAGATGCCTTTTTTATTTTTTTTAATAATGTAGGCTAAATTTAACAAACCCCAATCTTCGGTTTGTACTATTTCTCCTTCATTTTTTTCTACTATTTTAGAATATTTCTCAGTTAACTGCTTAACCTGAGCTGGGCTAGTATCTTGTCTAGCAACTATTGTGTGTTCGTATAAATTCATAATTGTTCTTTAATAAAAAGTGAGGATATACTATTATAATTATTGAATTACAACACTTAAAACCATAATAAATTTTAGATAATTAAATGTTTTCTGTTATTTTTCCAGGTCAAGGCTCACAATTAGTAGGAATGGGTAAAGACCTTCACGCTAAATATAGCTTAGTCCAAGATTTATTCAAGGAAGCAGATGATACACTTGGTTTCTCGCTATCAAACCTTATCTTAAATGGCCCTAAAGAAGAATTAGACTTAACTGAAAATACTCAGCCAGCTATATTTTTGCTCAGTTATTCAATATTTAAGTTAATCAAAGAAGAATTTAAAATTGATTTAGATAAAGCAAAATTTTATGCAGGACATTCTTTGGGAGAGTATTCTGCATTAACTGCTGCTGGGTCATTATTATTTTCAGATACTTTAAAAATATTAAAAATTAGAGGTAATGCGATGCAAAACTCTATTCCAAAAGGAGTAGGTGGTATGGTTGCAGTTTTGGGTTCTGAAATTGAAATAATAAAAAAAATGATTGATGAGAATAGAAATAAGTATGAATGCTTTATTGCAAATGATAATTCTGTAGGTCAGATTGTGTTAAGTGGAAAAATTGAAGACCTGGAGAAAATCATGATTGATTTGAAGGCTTCAAATATTAAAAATATTAAATTACCTGTGAGTGCTCCATTTCATTGTAAATTAATGAATAATGCGACACTTGTAATGAAGGCAGAAATAGCAAAATTAAATTTTAATGAACCTAAAAATATTCTTATTTCAAATGTAACGGGAAAAGAAATATCTAATTCAAATGAATTAAAAGAATTACTAGTTAAACAAATTGAAAGCAGTGTTCGTTGGCGTGAAAGTGTTTTATTAATGATTGAGAAGGGTGTTACAGAGTTTATAGAAATAGGACCTGGTAAAGTCCTATCAGGATTAATAAAAAGAATTGACAGAAATGTTAAAGTTAGTGCAATAAATTCAGAAGAGGATATAAAGTTAATTAATATCAATGAATAGTTTAAAAGATAAGAATATTATAGTAACAGGTGCCACAGGTGGAATTGGTAATTCTATAGTTGAGAGGTTAAACCAAAATGGTGCAAACATTTTAGCTACCGGCACAAGAATTGAAAAACTAGAAGAACTAAAAGAAAAATTTGATAATATAAAAATCCTTAAATTTGATATTTCTCAACACGATAAAATTGAAGAATTTATAGAAAATGCTACAAAAGAACTGGGTGGGTCATTAGATTGCATTGTTAATAATGCAGGTATTACTAAAGATAACTTAACTATTAGAATGAGCTTAGAAGAGTGGTCAAAAGTTATAAATATTAATTTAACTTCCACATTCTTAATGTGTAAATATTCAATAAAAAAAATGTTAAAAAATAAATCTGGAAAAATTATCAATATAACCTCTGTTGTTGGGCATACTGGCAATGTTGGACAAGCAAACTACACGGCATCTAAGGCAGGAATAGTTGCCATGTCAAAAAGCTTAGCAATTGAATATGCAAAAAAAAATATCAATGTTAACTGCATATCTCCAGGCTTTATAAGCACTGCTATGACAGACCAAATAGATGAAAAATTTAAAGAAACAATAATTGCTAAAATTCCATCTAATAGACTAGGTAAACCTGAAGATATAGCTAATGCAGTTTATTTCTTAAGCTCAGACCTGTCAGACTATATTAATGGAGAAACACTCCATGTTAATGGTGGTATGTATTTGGGTTGACAAAACTACTTTTTGAACTAATAACGAAATATAACAAAAAGGAACATTATGTCAGATGAAATTTCAAGCAAAGTAAAAAAAATTGTAGCAGATCACTTAGGTATTGATGAAGCTAAAGTATTAGACGATTCAAGCTTCATAGATGATCTTGGAGCAGATAGTTTAGATACAGTTGAGTTAGTAATGGCTTTTGAAGAAGAATTTGGTTCAGAAATTTCAGATAGCGAAGCTGAAAAAATTCTTACTGTAGGTGATGCTGTTAACTTTATATCAGGAAAAGCAAACTAGAAATTAAATGTCCATAAAAAAAGATGGGATAATGGTAATTTTATCATCCCCATCTGGGGCAGGTAAAACAACGTTAGTAAAACTTCTTTCTAAAAGAAAAAATTTTCATATTTCAGTTTCTCATACCACAAGAGAACCTAGACTTAACGAAATTACAGACAAAGATTACTACTTTGTTGATCATGATAAATTTGAAAGTTTAATAAAGAATGAAGAATTCTTAGAATACGCAAAAGTATTTAACCATCTTTATGGAACAACTAGAACACCAGTTATTGAAAAATTAGAAAAAAGTGAAAATGTAATATTCGACATTGATTGGCAGGGAGCTGATCAAATCAAGAATAAAAAATTAAATTATAAATTAATTACTTTTTTTATTCTACCTCCAAGTAAAGAGGTACTATTTGAAAGACTTTCAAACAGAGATATGAAAGATAAATTAATAGTAGAAGAGCGTATGAAAGAATTCAGTAGAGATGTTTTACATTGGATTAACTATGACTACGTAATTATTAACGATAATTTAGAAGAATGTTATTCAAAAATTAGTAGTTTAATTGATGCTGAAATAAACAATGGTTCAAAAGATTATGATAAAGATTTCATCAGAAAACATGTGGAAAAACTAACCTCTTAAGTCTTCATATTCTTTTACAAGTTTGTAATATGTTTCAGGTTTAAGGTTTTGAGGTCTAAGATTAAGATCAATATCAAATTTTTCTGCAACCTGTTTTCCATTAGCAAAAACTTGATGGAAGGGTTTTTTTAACATCTTTCTTCTTTGACTGAAAAATATTCGAGTAATCATTTCAAGGTTTTTAGGATCCTTTAATTCAAAAAAATTTTCTTTTGGAGTAAATAACAGAAGAGAGCTATCTATTTTAGGTCTTGGTGAAAAACTTTGTGGTTTAATATCTATTATTTTTCTTACATTAAGTTTCCAGCTAGATAAAATTGATAGCCTGCCGTACTTAGAGTTATTAAATTCTGATGTAATTCTATCAGCAACTTCTTTTTGAAACATCAATACAAGACTTTCAAACCAAAAATTTGAGCCAATATTCAAAATCCATTTAGATAAAATTTCTGTTGATATGTTGTATGGTAAATTACCAAAGACAGATAGTTTTTGATCTGAAATTTTATCCTCAGATATTTTTAAAATATCATCATTAATAATTTCTATTTCATTATCAAACTTTTCTTTTAGCAATATGGCTAAATCATCATCTTTTTCTATAACATAAAATTTTTTTGGTTTTTGTTTTAAAATATATGTGGTTAGATTTCCACTACCTGGTCCAATTTCTAAAACATCCTTGTTAGTAATATCAGTTATAGATACAATTTTTTCAAGTACCTCTCTATCTATTAAGAAGTTTTGCCCAAGACTTTTTTTTGCTCTTATATGCACTTATTTATCCAAAAACTTTAAGGCTTGAATTAAGCTTTTTGGATCAGATAAATTTTTACCCAACATAGAATAATTTGGTCCATGGTCAGGGGAAATTCGAATAAATGGCAATCCTAAAGTAATATTGATTGCATCAAAGTTAAATAAAGCTTTCATAGGGGAGAGTACCTGATCATGATACATGCCAATAATTACATCATATTTTTTTAATAATGATTTTGTAAAAATAGTATCAGCAGGAAATGGACCATTAATCTTAGTATTTTTTAATCTTAATTTTTTGATAGCTGGAATTATTATTTTATCTTCTTCAGAGTTTTGAAAATTACTTTCACAATGAGGGTTTAAACCAGTTATTGCTATTCTTGGAATCTTATTAAATTTTATTTTATAAAAATTATTAATGAGATTAACTTGAGTATATATTTTTTGTTTTGTTATTTTCTTGTGTACATGTTTTAAAGGAACATGTGTTGTTAGCGGGCTAACTGATAAATCTTTATTAAATATTAACATTGCAACTTTATTTTTTTTTGTTTTTTTTGCTAAATATTCTGTAATACCTAAAGTTTTTCCATTTAAAAAAGATTTCTTTGAAATGGGGCCATTAATAAATTTTGACAAGTTGTTTTGCCTCATAACACTTAAAGCAGTTTCAAAAGTCTTATTTATATAATTATTCGACTTACTAGTAATTTTATCAAAACATTTTTTAAAGTCATAATCGATATTAATTAAATTAATTTTATTATTATTTAATTTTGAAAAATTTCTGATTGTTTTATCAATATCATTTATTTTAAAAGTAAAACCTAACTTTTTCATTTGAGCTAGAAGTAGCTTTTTCGAAATAATAATTATTATTGGTGATTTATAATCATTCGTTTTTAAACTCTTAAAGAAAATTTCTAAAAAGATACTATTTGGCTCACCACCTACAATGATTATTGGTTCCCTACTCATTAAAATTTAAGTTTTTTTTAACCTTATTGAAGTAAATTTTTGAATATTGATTTAGCTGTCTATTACGCTCGTAGTTGATTGCTTTTTTAAATTCATTTTCTACATTAATGGCCTTCTCTGAGTTTTGTATATTTGTTAATTTTAAAATCAATATACCGTTAGATAAAATTATAGGCTTTGTAATTTCACCAATTTCCAAAGTATCTACATTTTTCCAAATTTCAGTATTAAGTGAATTTTCATTAATCCACCCAATATCACCACCAACTTTAGCTGATTCAGAAAAACTATATGTGGCAGCACTATTTTCAAATCCTATCATATTTATACTTTCAACTACTTTTTTATATTTATTTTCAATTTCTTCTTTGTTGGTTACGTCAAAAATAATTTCAGATAACCGAAATTCTTTTGAGCGAATTTTGCTATTCTTTAAAATTTCTTCTTTAATCTGATCTTCATTAATATTTATTTTAGAGCCATATTTTTTTATGATTAGTTCATTCCATAAAGCATCAATAGTTATCTTATCTTTAACAATTTTTATCGTTAAATCATAAGTTTTTAAGTATGTTTCAAATTCATTTATTGTTTTAAGATTTAATCTTAAATAAATATTTTTTAAAAGAAGATTTGAATATTCATTATTTAATTTCAATTCTTTAAAATTTTTCAATACTTCTATTTTTTTTATTTTTTCTCTAACTATTGATTCATTAGAGATGCTCAATATCTTATTTTTATCTAATTCTTTTAAAGAATTATTAAGCGCCACTAGATATTTAAATTCATTCTTAATATCAATATTAGTTATAATCTCATTTTGAATATTGTGAATTATTTTTGACTCTATTGACTTTGCATTGCTGAATGTTAGGCATAAAAAAAATATTAATAAGTAATTTTTCATTAATCTACTCTATCCTGATTTAAAATGACTTTATCTGGTGAGTAAGTGTAGAATGGTATAATTGTTATGGAAAAAAATAATTCTTCTTTAGGCTTGATGTCTGCATCGTTATAATAATCTTTTTTGTATTTAACATTTGCAATCAAACAATCATTTTTATATTCATAAACAAGGTCATAATATTCTGTTAAACTTAGCTTTCTATTTCTTCTTGTCTTAAAAAGTACAGAGTTATATTCATTTAAATTATATTGAGCAGTATTTTCAATTATATTAGCTTGGCCAATAGCTCCGGATTCTTCTATATATTTTAAGCTAGTTGAGAAATTATTAAATGTTAATTTTGTATTTAAGGCACTATATTCAAAACGATTAAAATCGTTTGTTAGTGACATATCGTAATTCATTGAAATTATTTCATTAGGCTCAAAGTTAAGTTTACCAAATATATTTGAAGTTTTTTTATTTAATGTACTATCAATGGGTATATTTTTTTCTTCATTAAGCCTGAAAACTGTAGCGAGTTTAAAATCAAAAAATTTTTCAATTTCAGTAATTTTATTATCAGAATTCACTTTTTCCTTTATAAAATCGATACCAAGAGTAAGAGACTCACCTTCCTCAAATGAATTTCCCAAGCCAAGCCTACTAGTGCTAAAAACGTTAGAACTATCAATCCTTCTTGAAGTGTTGCTGTTATCTTTCATTTCATGTGGGCTTACTGTGAATAATAATTTTGGTATTAGTGTATTGATGGTATTTATGTTCTTTTTTTTAAGAGGTAATGAAACATTGTAATAATAAGCGCTCATCAATTCAGACTGAGGGCTATTTTTATAAAGATCATTATTTTTTCCCATTGCATTAATATTTTTCAAAGCAATTTTAAAATCTGTTTTAATTCCACTATCTAAAAAAAAATCTAATGAAGAATAATTCAAATTATTAGCAAGTGTGGATGTGGTTATATTGGTATTGTTTAAGGTGTTATTTCCAGTGGAATTAAAATTAAAACTTCCATTAGAATTACCTACTGAAAAGTTTTTAGAAAAATCATATGAAGGTAAAACATAACTATATCTATCTGAGCTAGCACCCTTCAATGTTTCAAACATTTCAAATGAAGTCGTTAGGTCATAGCTCTCATGTGAAAGGTCTAATTTAATCATTGATTCTAAGGTACTATTATCTTTTTCAAGAAGAAGAGGAGATTTCATAAAGTCAAATAATTTTAGATAGTTATCATTAGAACTTTTTTCATAGTTAACTTCCACATCACTTATTATAAAATCTTTAAAATCTAGATTAATTTTAGAATTAGCAAAAAGGTGAGATCTAGTATCTCCAATATCATTACTACTAGAGTTGTGACCTCTTGTAATACTAGAGTCAATAACAGTTAAAGAATTTTCAGTTATTTGCCTATATTCATTTTGAATTATAAAAGTACTGTTATTAAATAATCTTGGTTTTATTGTAATATCCTTATTGTCAGAAATTACAAAAAAATAAGGCATATAAATAGAATCACCCAAAGTATTATGGTCTCCTATTTCTGGTCTTAAAAGACCAGATTGTCTTTTAACCGTTGGATCGGGATGAAAAAATTTTGGAAAATACGCAACTGGAAAATCATACAATTCTAACCATGCATTTTTATAAATAATTTGTTTTTTTACTTTGTCATGATGAATTTTAGAAGCTGTCATTTTCCATGGTGGACATTTATCTGTTTTTTTACAGGATGTAAAAACACCTTTTTCAAAGAAAGTATTAAAATCATCACCATTTGCAGAAACAGAATTAATTCTTGGATCATTTTCATTGTCACCAAATAAATCTTTGTGCATCTTTACAAAAACATCTTTTGTTAAAAATTTGTTTTCTTTTAAGTTGAAAAAACCTGTCTTGAAAAAATATTCATCACTTTCATTTTTTTTATTAATTGTTCTAGTTAATATATTTTTACCTTTAAGAATTTCTTTATTTATAGAGTATTGGAATTGATCAAGCTTATATTCATTTAATTCATCATCTGTAATAGTGGCTTTTTCTTTAGAAGATAAAATCATTTTATTTCTAAGTAGAGTTAAATCTCGACCTTTAATTTTATATTTATTTTCAACATCTATGTTTGTTTCACCTAGTGTGAAAATTTTTTCTTCATTTTGTAAATAGAATATTTCATCGGTATAGATGGTAACATCTTTAATTCTGTCGTTTAGCACAACATCCCCATTAGCTTCCAGAAGTGAGGTTAATTTATTGTATCTAAAATATTCATTGGCATTTATTTCAATGTTAACATCATTGGTGGCTTTACTTTTTCCAATTGTATAAATTTCTTCTTTATTTTTTAAATAAAAAATTTTATTTGATTCAATTGTAATATCTTCAATTTTATCAACTAGCTTTACATTTCCTTCAGCCTCTAAAAGTGTAGTAAATTTATTGTATATAAAAGTATCTGCAGTAATTACTATTTCATCATTCTTACTAGTAATTGTGCCACCACCGACGCCTTTAATTAAATTACCATTCTCAGTGACCTGTAATTCTGTAGTATCAAATTTAAATTCTTCAGCTGAAAGAAAATTAAGATAACCTGAGTTAAATATAAATATTAAAAATACTAATATTATTTTATTTTTCATTTAATTTTATTATAGAGATGAAATTTATTACTGTTAATATAACTAATGGTAAAAATATTGAAAGAATTAAAGGAATTTTTTCATTTGTACCCAAAACTTCTAAAAAATTATTTATATAATAGATGATTACTGATAAAAAAATTCCTAATGTTATTTTAAAAAAAGTATTTTTTTTATAACCGATATTAAACATGATAGCAGCAGAAAAAATTGTAATTAAAGTCAAGTAAATAGGGTAAGAAAAAACTCTTAACAAATGAGAGTCTATATCTACTATAGAATAGTTTAGAGCTACATAAACCTTTCTTAATCTGATCAAATCGATAATTGTTAGAGAGGAAAGATTGGAAAATAAACTATTTATCTTTTTTAAATCAAAATTTGAATCAAACTCTAGTTCACTTGTATTGCTTTTGACATTATCCTTTAAAATAGTCGGGTTAAATATTTTCCATTTTTTAAATGTAATATCAATTTTCTTGCTTCTTAATATATCTAGAATTTCAAAATCTTTATCAAATCTTGTTATGGAAACATCTAGTAAGAATTCATTATCTACTTTTTCAGCATTAATTATGTTTATTCCATTATTTATTTCATCTTTTATCCAAAGACCATTTTCAGTTATAACTGCCAAATATTTGTTATCTTCAGAATAGCTATTTTTTATTAATAAGTAGGAATTTTTTAGAATAGAAGATGCGTTATAAAAAAAAAGAATAAAAATAATACCCAATATAAAAGAATAAAACCCCAAAATTTTGAGAATTTTGATATTATTAAGACCTGTGTACTTAAAGATTTCCAATTCATTTCTATCTATAAGATAAATAAAAAATACTTGAGTGGATAACAAGAAGATAAAAGGAAGTATTTGAAACAAAATTGAGGGTGTATTTAAGAAAGACAAAAAAAGAAGATAGAAGAAACTTAAATTTAAATTTTTAAAAAAATCAATTTGTTCTAAAATATTTGTGGTTAAGATAATAATAAAAAAAACAATAAAAACTTTCAAGAACGAAATATTAAAAAGATTAATCAGAAATTTAATATAGGTTTTCATATTTTAATATTTTTAAATTTCATCAAAAAATACAAGTAAATAATAAATGTAAAAAGAAAGGGTAGAGCTGATAAAGATAAATTTTGTATTAAATTTGTATTTATTAATTTTGAAGACGACTCTAAAAAAATAATAAAAATAAAAGCGAATATGTATATCTTTATTTTATTTACATTAAATGAATGTTCACTTTTTGATTTTAATATGATTAAAAGTGAAATTGTTATTATAAAAGTTACATATAGAGGTTTAATTAATCGCGAGTAAAGCTCTTTATAAATATTTTCTAAATTACCAAATAAGCAATTTTTAATTTTTAATGTATTTTCATTTTCAGCACCTTTTGAATCTTTAAAATATAATAAGCATTTAATTAATCCGATAGTAGGTGTTTCTTGTGTTTTTTGATATTTTGTAGTGTTTGAGCTATATTTTGAAATATTAAAATCACTTTTTGAGAATTTAAATTCTGATATTTTTCCATCTATATTGTTAATAGTTTTTCCATTGTATAGTGTCAGTATTTTTTTATTACTTTTAGTACTTATTACTGCTGTTTTTGCAAATGTTGTTTGTGAATTATTAAAATTTGTTTTATCATTTAAAAATATATTTTCTAGCTCTCCATTATCATTTTTTTTATTAAAATAAATTGTTAAACTTCCAATTGCATCTATAAATTTTTTAGGTTTTAGTATGCTCTCAAAGAAATCTAAGTCAGAGGATCGTATAAAGGACCTAGCTTTATCTTGAGCATAAGGAACTATTAACGCATTTAATAATAGACTAATCAATACAAGAAAAAATGAAATTTTTATAAAAAAATTAATAAAACTAATTTTTTTTATTCCAAAATTCCAAAATATAACTAGTTCATTTTTGCTTTCATACCTTAGTAGCATATAAGAAAATGTTAAAAATACTGCAAAGGGAAAAATTCTACTAAAGATTTTTGGAAAACTAAGTAATGTATATTTAAAATATACAAGAAAGCCATGACCATCTTCAACCACAAAATCTAAATAATTAACTGCCTGCAATACCCAAATAATTATACTAATTGTAAAAATGGTTAATAAGAAAAATTTTAAACAATCTGTGGCTAATTTTCGGAAAATGATTTTTTTCATTGAAATATGATAATTTAACTCATATATAGCACTCAACCCGTATAGAGTGTATTAAAATTTATGTCCATTAAGATCAATTACAAGAATAATATTTCTTCTAAATCAGCAATAAATCTTATCTTATTTGTTGATGAAAATTTTAATATTAGAGGACTTAAGAAATATATTTCAAATTCTGAATTTTCTTACATAGCTGACTTACTAAAAAATAGTGATTTAAAAAAAGATTTACTTTTTTTTGAAGTTAATTCCAAAAAAACAGTATTTTTAGTATCTATTAAGAAAGATATAAAAATATCAGATATAGAAAATTTAGGAGCTAAATTTCATAGTTATATTAATTATGATAAGCAAAATGAATATTTTGTAAATTCAGACACAATCAATAATAAGATGAAAAATTTTGTAGGTTATTTTCTCCATGGATTGAAATTAAAATCTTATGAATTTAATATTTATAAATCAAAAAAAAATAAAAAAATTATTTCTATAAATGTTGTAGGAAATAAGAACAAAATATCTACTCAAGATCATTTAAGATTCAAAGCTCTAGAAGAAGGAAGTTTTTTTGCAAGAGACCTTGTGTCGGAACCAGGAAATATCTTGCATCCAGATGAATATGCGAAAAGAATAAATACACTTAAAAAATTTGGATTAAAAATAAATATATATGATGAAAAAAAATTAAAAAAACTTGGAATGAACGCCTTACTTGGTGTGGGGCAAGGAAGTATTCGAGGATCATACCTTGTAACAATGGAATGGAATGGAGCAAAAAATAATTCTAATCCGTTAGCTTTTGTTGGAAAGGGAGTTTGTTTTGATACTGGAGGTTACTCTTTAAAACCAGCAAAGTTTATGGAGGATATGACTTATGATATGGCAGGCTCAGCTACTGTGGTAGGCTTAATGAAAAATTTAGCTATAAGAAAAGCAAAAATTAATGCAGTAGGTGTTGTGGGGATAGTTGAGAATATGGTGAGTGGAAATGCTCAAAGACCTGGTGATATTGTTAAATCTTACAGTGGGAAGACAATAGAAATATTAAATACAGATGCTGAAGGTAGATTGGTTTTAGCAGATGCTCTAACTTTTACTGAGAAAAAATTTAAACCTAAATTTATGGTTGATTTAGCAACTTTAACTGGTGCTATTATAGTTTCATTGGGCTCTGAATATGCTGGCCTATTTTCAAACGATGATAAATTGTCAAAACAATTGTTAGAAGCAGGTGACAAGGTGGAGGAAAAACTGTGGAGAATGCCATTGCATAAAAACTTTGACAAACTTATAGATTCAAAAAATGCAGACATGCAAAATATTAATTATGTAGGTGGCGCAGGATCTACAACTGCAGCACAGTTTTTACAAAGATTTATTTTAGATAAAACACCTTGGGCCCATTTAGATATAGCTGGTATGGCATTTTCAAAATATGGTGGTGCTTTAAATTCAGGTGGAGCAACTAGTTATGGAGTAAGATTATTAAACCAACTAATAGAGGATAATTATGAGTAATACAGAGCAAACACTATCAATCATTAAACCTGATGCGGTTGAAAGAAATTTAGATAATGAAATCAAAGAAATGTTTATCAATAAAGGTTTCAAAATTGTTAAAGATAAAAAAATTCAGATAGCAAAAGCTGAAGCAGAACAATTTTATAAAGTTCATGAAACAAAACCCTTTTACAGTGATTTATGTACATATTTGTCCTCAGGACCGATAGTTGTGATGGTATTAGAAAAAGAAAATGCAGTTTTAGGAAACAGAGATTTAATGGGTGCAACTAAACCAGAGGATGCGGCAGAAGGAACTATAAGAAAAAAATATGGAATTTCTATAGATAAAAATTCCGTACATGGTTCTGATAGTGTTGAAAATGCTAAAATTGAGATTGATTTTTTCTTTAAAGATTAATTAAATATTTTTTTTATAGCTGCAGGGTAGAGCATATGCTCTTGTCTTAGAACTTTTTTAGCTAAAGAAGTGGGGGTATCTTTTTTTGAAATTTTAACTTCTTTTTGTAAAATTATTTTTCCAGAATCAAGTTTTGCTGATACAAAATGAACAGTACAACCAGCTTCCTCATCTTTATTTTGTATAGCTTTAATGTGAGTATTAAGCCCCTTATACTTTGGTAGTAAAGAAGGATGTATATTAACTATTTTTCCACTAAAATTCTTTATAAAACTTTTAGATAAAATCTTCATAAAACCAGCAAGACAAATAAATTTTATATGTTCATTTTTTAATAAATCTAATATTTTTGCTTCAGATACTTTAGAGTCTTTAAAGCTTGATACATATTTTTTGATATTAAATTGATCTGAAAATCTTAAGCCTTTTGCTTTAATAGTATTTGAGAAAATTAAATCTATAGATATGGGTGAATTTTTTATTTTAGAAAATTTTATTAAATTTTTTAAATTACTTCCAGTTCCTGATATAAAAACTGCTGTTTTAATCTTTTTAAGACCAGTCAATTTTACCATTAAGTTTAACTTTATTTTTTCCTGTAGTTATTTTTCCAATAACATAGGGTTTAAATTCTTTTGTAAAAAATTTAGTTATTTTATTTAAATTTTTAGGATTAACTATTAAACAAAAACCAACTCCACAATTAAATGTTTTCAACATTTCTTTGTCATCAATATTATTTTGTTTTAACCATTTAAAAATCTTTTTTGTTTTAACTTTATTTAAATCTATATCAGCAGTTAATCTATCTGGAATAACTCTCTTAATATTATCTGCTAATCCACCACCAGTGATATTTGCGCACCCATTTAAAAGATTGTTATCAATTAAATTTAAAACTTCTTGTACATAAATCTTTGTAGGTCTTAATAATTCTTTTTTTAAAAATGAATTATTTTTTAAATTAATCCTTTTATTTCTAATAACATGTCTCACTAGTGAATAACCATTTGAGTGAACACCACTTGATGGTATAGCTAGTACTAAGTCATTTTTTGTAATATTTTTTTTGATAAGGATTTTTTTTTCATCCACTAAACCTACCGCAAAACCTGCTATATCAAATTTGCCCTTTTCATAGGTACCAGGCATTTCTGCTGTTTCTCCACCAACTAATTCGCAGTTAGAGATTTTACAACCTTTCACTATTCCTTTGAGAATTGATTTTAATTTATTTAAATCAATTTTATTAATAGAAATATAATCTAAAAATAAAAGTGGTCTTGCTCCTTGAACAATTAGATCATTTACACTCATAGCAACTAAATCAATGCCAATAGTATCATATTTGTTTAGTAAATTAGCTATCTCTACCTTTGTACCAACACCATCTGTGCAAGCTACAATTTTAGGATTTTTAAGATTTTTTGGGATATTAGTTATAGAGCCAAAGCCACCAATATTATTAAACTTTTTTTTGCCTTTATTATTTGATGATATTGAGGATATAAATTTAACAAAATTGTCAGCAGCATTTATGTTTACACCACTTTTTTCATAGGTAAATTTTTCTTTTTTCATTAGTATAATATATGCAAATAATTATTAAATTTTATAAATTACTGAATGTATATATTTATTTTATTTTATTCTCTCTATTAATAGTATTTTTTTCCACAACTTATTCGAATGCAAATGCATTTAAGGTATCTGATATTGAAATATCATCTCCATTTGAACTAAATTTTGAAAAAAATAGTGTAATTGATAAAGGGTTTAAAATTTCCTTTTCTGATTTGATTTCAATGATTACAACCTCTGGTGATAGAAAAAAGATTAAAAATGTTTCAATTAAAGAGCTTAAGGGCATGATCGATTCTTTTACCATTAGTGATGAAAAATTTATAAATAATGAGTATTTTGCAAATTTAGAAACAACATTTAATAAAAAAAAAATTCTTAAATTTTTAGAAAATAAAAATATATTTCCTTCAATACCACAAAGAAATAAGGTTTTATTATTTCCTATCCTTGTAGAAACTAAAGATAATAATATTTATCTTTTCAATAATAATATTTTTTACGATAGATGGAATGAACAAAAAAATTCTTATGATTTATTAGATTATTTGTTACCAAGTGAAGATATCGAAGATTTGATAGAATTACAAAAAACATCCAAAGACATAGAAACTTATGATTTTTCTAATTTAATTAATAAATATGACATTGAAGATAGTATAATTTTAATAATTTACAAAGAAAGTAACAGTATAAGAACACTCTCAAAAATTAATTTAAACAATACTTTGAAAATTCAAAATAAGAACTATCCGAAAATAGACATTATAAATGAGGATGACTTTTCTAATATTGTTAAAAGTTTAAAACAACTTTATGAAGATCAATGGAAAAAAAATAACGAAATTAATACATCGATAAAACTTCCTATAACAATATCTATTAATTCCAAAAAAAATAAAAAAATTATAGAGTTGGAGCAGGTGCTTGATAGTATAGATTTAGTGTCTGACTTCAGTGTCTTAAATTTTAATAGTGAGAGTATTCAGTATAAAATTATTTATAATGGCACACCTAATATATTTTTAAATGACATGAGAAAAAAGAATCTTGAATTAGAAATGAAAAATAATATGTGGATATTAAAATGAAAAGTTTAAATCAATTATTATTAGATTTTGATTATGAGCAAAACTTTAAAGACGATGATTTTTATGTTGGAAAGAGTAATTTTTATGCTTTTGAAATGATTAACAAATGGCCAAAATGGGAAAAAAACTTTTTAAATATTAATGGTGAAAAATTTTCAGGAAAAACCCATTTAGTAAATATTTTTTTGAAAAAGTTTAATGGTATAAGGATAGATGTTAATTCATTAAATGATGAAAACCTTAAATCTATTAAACCTTACCAAAACATAGTTTTAGAGGATTTAAATTTAAATATTAATGAGAAACTGATTTATTCACTCTTTAATATAATAGATCAAGATAACAAGTTTTTAATAATCACATCCACGAAACCAATATCTGAGATCAATTTTGAACTGGAAGATCTTAGATCTAGAACTAAGAACTGTCTTTTTGCAAATATTCAAAACCCTGATGATGAGTTAATGTTTGCACTGATATTAAAAAATTTATCAGATAGACAAATTACTTTAGATAAAAAATTGATCGATTTTATTATTAAAAGAATTGAGAGATCGTATGGCAAAATATTTGAATTCATATATAAAATTGACAAGATTAGTTTAAAAAAAAAGAAATCAATCGACTTTAAGATTATTAATGAAGCTCTTGAGGAATAAGTGAATAAATACAGAACACATACATGCGGTGAGTTAACGAAAGACAACAGTGGTAAAGATGTTGTTTTGTCAGGTTGGATAAACAAAAAAAGAGATCATGGAAATTTATTGTTCATAGATTTAAGAGACAATTATGGGATGACTCAGTGCATCATAGATAAGAGTAATGAAAATTTTAAATCATTAGAAAAAATTCAATTAGAAAGCGTAATTAAAATAGATGGTAAAGTTGTTGAGAGAACAAAAGAGACCATTAACACCGATCTCCAAACTGGAGAGATAGAAGTTAATATAGATTCATTTGAAGTACTTGGTGCTTGTAAAGAGTTACCAATGCCAGTTTTTAGTGATCAAGAATATGCTGAAGAAATTCGACTTAAGTACAGGTTCTTAGATTTAAGAAGAAAAAAGATTCATGATAATATTATCTTAAGGTCAAAAGTTATTTCTTTTATTAGAAGTGAGATGTCTAAACTTGGTTTTTTGGAGTTTCAAACACCAATATTAACATCTTCCAGCCCTGAGGGAGCAAGAGATTTTTTAGTACCAAGTAGACTAAATCCTGGAAAGTTTTATGCACTACCACAAGCACCACAACAATTTAAACAACTTATTATGGTTTCTGGTTTTGATAAATATTTTCAAATAGCTCCATGCTTTAGAGATGAAGATGCAAGAGCTGATAGAAGTCCAGGTGAATTTTATCAGCTCGATCTAGAAATGTCTTTTGTTGAACAAGAAGACGTTTTCCAAGTTGTTGAAAAATTAATAGTCAATGTTTTTAAAAATTTTTCTTCAAAAAAATTAATGTATGAAAAATTCCCAAGAATACCTTATGAGGAATCTATGCTTAAGTATGGATCGGATAAACCAGATTTAAGAAACCCATTAATAATTTCTGATTTATCGAACATTTTTACCCGTGATGATGTTACTTTTGAGATATTTAAAAAACTTGTAAAATCTGGCTCTAAAGTAAGGTGTATAGTTACAAAAAATACAAAAGATAAACCTAGAAGTTTTTTTGATAATATTGATAAGTGGGCCAAAGAACAAGGTGCTTCAGGTCTTGCTTATTTTACAATTGAAAAAGAAGAAAATCTTTCAGCAAAAGGACCAGTAGGAAAATTTTTCTCTAAAGAAGCCTTAGAAGAAATTATGAAAATCACTGGAGCTCAAATAGGGGATAGTATATTTTTTGCTTGTGGAAAAATAAATGAAGTTGAAAAAATAACCTCTCTAGCAAGAGATAAAATTGCTAAGGATTTAGAATTAATTGATGGTAATACTTTTGCGTTTTGTTGGATAGTTGATTATCCGATGTTTGAAAAAAATGAAGTAACTAATAAAATTGAATTTAGTCACAATCCATTTTCAATGCCTCAAGGTGACATAAAAGATATTGATTTTGATAATCCACTTAATATTAAAGCTTACCAATACGATATTGTTTGTAATGGGATAGAACTATCTTCTGGCGCAATTAGAAATCACGTACCTGAGTTGATGTATAAGTTATTCTCGATTGCTGGATATCCCAAAGAACAAGTTGATGAAAAATTTAGTGGAATGATCAATGCTTTAAGTTATGGAGCTCCACCTCATGGTGGTATAGCGCCTGGTATCGATAGAATTGTAATGCTATTAGCAAATGAAAAAAATATTAGAGAAGTTACAATGTTCCCAATGAATCAAAATGCTCAAGACTTAATGATGAATGCTCCATCAAATGTTAACGAAGATCAGCTTAAAGAGCTTGGTTTAGCTTTAAAGCTGAAAAAATAATATTACTTTTTACCTTTTAAGCTTATCTTAACGTCAGATAAATCAACAAGATTTTTTTTGTAATTATTTCTAACAAAGCCTTTGCTAGTAACATCTTTTATAATTTTAAGTAATTGATTTTGATCCTCAGTATTTTCTTCTTCAGGTAAAGATCTATCTGATCCACCAATAGATGGAGTGTGTGCTAGATCTTCTCTATTTTGATATGAAATAGCGAGTTCTCTAAATATATAATCAAGTATTGAAGAGGCACTCATTATTCTGTCATTGCCATGAACTTTTCCAGATGGTTCAAATTTAGTATCAACATAAGCGCTAATAAACTCATCTAAAGGAACACCATATTGAAGCCCAAGTGATATTGCTATTGCAAAATTATTCATCAAAGCTTTTACCAGCTCACCTTCTTTACTTGTGTCTATGAAAATTTCACCAATTTTTCCATCCTCATATTCTCCAGTGTGGAGATAAACTTTATGGTCACCAATTGTCGCTTTTTGGATATAACCTTTTCTTCTATCAGGCATACTAAATCTTTTACCCACACTTTCGTTAATTTGTTTAACAAAAGCAGTATTGTTTTCTTTCGAAACAATTTTTGGTTGGCTTTGCTCAGATATAATATCTAATTTTTTAGGCTCAATTACTTTATTATTTGGATCTAAACTTTTTGTTTTTCTTGTATCAAGTTTCACGTCTAAAACTTCAAATTTTCCATCATCGCGCTTTTCAAGATTTGCTAATTCTGTTTCATTAATATCATCTAAATAATGATTAACCTTAAAGCTACAAGTATAATAAGTTTCTACTAAATATTTTGCCATTTTTCCTTTAATTAATTTTTTATTTTGAATCGTAAGATAATTAATTTATATACAAATCCTTACTTTAGTCTAATTTAAATAATACAATTTAAGATTGAAGAATTAATTAAATAATATGTTGACACTTTTAAAAAAAATTTTCATTTGGTGGAACCAAGAAACACTAGGCACAAAATTAAAAACTATTTTTTATGGAAAAATTGTTGGAAAAGATTCTAGTGGCAATAAATATTATGAAAGCAAATCTGGAAAAAGATGGATAATTTATAATGATGAAATTGATGCTTCAAAAATACCAAGTGAATGGTATTCTTGGATGCACTTCACTAATAATAGAATTGAAAACAATCATGAATTGCATAAGTATGATTGGCAAAAACCACATCAATCCAATCAAACGGGTACTGAGAATGCCTATCATCCGAATAAAAATAATGATCCAATTAAAAAAAAATACACAATCTGGAAAAGTTAATTTCTTATTTTTTTTAATTTATTTTTTTTTAATAAGCCTATCATCACCCTTAGTAGCTAATGAAAATGATGAGGGAAAATTTGTTGAAATTAAGATTTTAGATAAAGTGAGTTCAAAAACTGATCTCTTGAAATTAGAGATAGGTAAAGAACTTAAATTTAAAAGTTTATTAATAAAAAGTTTTAAATGTAAAAACTCTGAATTTGACGACAGTCCAGAAATAACTGCTTATATTCAGGTTAAAGATATAACAAATAAAGATAACAATGAGGTATTTATTTTTAATGGATGGACTTTTTCATCAAGTCCAGCAGTTAACCCATTTGATCATCCAGTTTATGATATTTGGCTTACTAAATGTTATTAAATAACCTTTTCGTTATCTAGCCAACCAACATTAAAATCTGAATCAATAAATTTTTTGTGGCTAAGTAAGACTTTATGAAGAGGTATCGTTGTAGTTATTCCTTCAATAACAAATTCATCTAAAGATCTGTTCATTCTTTGAATTGCTTCAGTTCTATTTCTTCCTTGAGTAATTACCTTACAGATTAAGCTGTCGTAATATGGGGTAACTTTATAGCCTTGAAATATTGCACCATCTACCCTTGTTCTAAAACCTGATGGCTGGTGGCACATACCTATAGTTCCAGGTGAGGGTTGAAAATTTTTACTAGCATCCTCTGCATTGATTCTACATTCTATTGCGTGTCCTCTAGGATTAATGTCGCTTTGTTTTAAAGCTGTTTCGCCCGTGTACGCTATCCAAATTTGTTCTTTAATTATATCAATTCCTGTTACCATTTCAGTTACTGGGTGCTCAACTTGAACACGAGTATTCATTTCAAGGAAATAAAACTTCCCATCTTCATATATAAACTCAACTGTTCCAGCACCTTCGTAGCCAATTTTACTGACCATATTTACTGTTCGTTCAAAAAGATCTTTTCTGATTTCATCAGTTAACACTGGACTAGGGGTTTCCTCTATTAATTTTTGATGTCTTCTCTGCACAGAGCAATCTCTTTCATGAAGATGAACAGTTCTATTTTTACCTGACAAAACTTGAACTTCTATATGTCTTGGGTTTTGAAAAAACTTTTCAATATAAACCTCATCATTTCCAAAGTATTTTTGTGCTTCAGATTTTGCTATTGAAAATAATGTTTCAAATTCTTCTTCTTTGTTAACAATCTTCATTCCTTTTCCACCCCCACCTCCAGAAGCTTTAATTAAAACAGGAAAACCAATCTTTTTACATAACTCTTTTGCTTGTTTTATATCAGTTACACCACCCTCTGAACCTTCAATTACTGGAAGACCATGTTGTTTTGCAATTCTTTTTGCTTGAATTTTATCTCCCATCATTTCTATAAGCTTTGAAGAAGCACCAATGAATTTAATATTGTTTTCTTCTAAGACTTTAGCAAAAGTTGCGTTCTCAGATAAAAAACCATAACCAGGATGAACAGCTTCAGCCTTTGTTAATTCTACTGCAGACATCAAGGCTGGAATATTTAAGTAACTGTTTGCAGGTTGGTGTGAGCCAATGCAAACACTTTCATCAGCAAGTCTAACGTGCATACTATCTCTATCTACATCTGAATGAACAGCAACAGTTGCTATACCCCATTCTTTGCATGCCCTTATAACTCTGACTGCAATTTCCCCACGGTTTGCAATTAGAATTTTCTTAAACATTATTCAACAATGATAATAGTTTGACCATACTCAACAGGTTGGCCATCTTCTACACAAATTTCTTTTATGATACCATCTGCAGTTGATGGAACGTGATTCATAGTTTTCATAGCCTCAACTATCATAACCGTTTCACCTTTTTTAATTTTTTTACCAACTTCTGCAAATTTCTTAGCTCCAGGTTCTGCTGCAAGATAAGCTGTACCGATAATAGGAGACTTAACCTCAGTCCCAGATATAACGGTAGATTTAGCTGCATCAAGTACTGGTGTTGAGGTAGCAACACTTACAGCTTGATTTGAGCTAGCTGGGTTTGATTTTGATACTTTGATTTTAGTATCTTTGTCTGTGTATTCAATTTCAGTTAAATTGAACTCATTTAAGTAATCAGTTAATTCTTTAATAATATTTTTATCTATTTTCATTTCTGTAGCATGTTTTGCATTGCAATTATGGCTAAAATATAACCATTATCACCTAAACCAAAAATTCCACCAGTAGCAATATCGCTGATTAAAGATTTATGTCTAAATTCTTCTCTTTTATATATATTTGATATGTGAAGTTCAATAATTGGTTTTTTATAAATATCCAAAGCATCTCTGATAGCTACAGATGTATGTGTAAATCCAGCAGCATTAATAATTATGCCATCAAACTTATTTTTAGCTTCCTGTATGGTTGTAACTATTTCACCTTCTATGTTTGACTGTGAAACCTCTAAATTAATATTTAAATCTTTAGCTTTACCTAAACAATTTTCTTTTAACTTATGAAAAGTTATTGATCCATATTGTGATTGTTCTCTTTCGCCTAATAGATTAAGATTAGGACCATTAATAATTATAATATTATTACTCATCTGTTTCTTATACATTATGAAAAAAATAAAAAAAATAAAAATTAAGATAAATGGTAAATTTTCAACGATAAATGAAAATTTAAGCCTCTCAGCTTTTTTAAAAGAACTAAAAATTCCTCTTAAAAAAGTTGCAATTGAATTAAACCAAGAAATAATAGATAAAAATAATTTAAAGATAATAAAAATAAAAAAAAATGACAAAATCGAAATTGTTCATTTTATTGGAGGTGGATAAAATTGGTTAACGATAAATTAATAGTTGATAAAAAAAAATTTAATTCCAGATTAATAGTTGGAACTGGAAAATATAAGAGTATGGCTGAATGCGCAAAAGCTATCAAACTATCAGGTGCAGAAATAGTTACTGTTGCAGTGAGAAGGGTAAACATTTCAGATAAAAAAAAACCTTTATTGATGGACTATATAGATCCAAAAAAAATTACCTATTTACCAAACACTGCTGGCTGTTTTAATTCTGATGAAGCTCTTAGAACTTTGCGTTTAGCAAGAGAAATTGGTGGATGGAGACTAGTAAAGCTTGAGGTCCTTGGAGATAAAAAAAATTTATTTCCAGATATGATTGAAACATTGAAGTCTACAGAGGTTTTAACCAAAGAAGGATTTAGAGTAATGGTCTACTGCAATGACGATCCTTTGATGGCTAAAAGATTAGAGAATGTAGGAGCTTGCGCAATTATGCCTCTAGCAGCACCCATAGGCTCTGGACTTGGAATTCAAAATACAACAAATATAAAAATTATAAGAAGTCAAACAAAACTCCCTTTAATAATCGATGCTGGTTTAGGGCAGGCGTCTGATGCAGCTATTGCTATGGAGCTAGGCTGTGATGGAGTATTAGCAAATACTGCGATTGCTAAAGCTAAAAAACCATTTCAAATGGCTTTAGCATTTAAAAATGGAGTCATTGCAGGAAGACAATCTTATTTAGCTGGCCGTATAGAAAAATCTATATACGGAAGTGCCTCTTCTCCAAAAACTGGAATTATCTAAGCTGCTGGTTTTTTAAAAAATTTCTTTTTAAAAAAAGGTTTTTTTTTATAAGGCTTCTTTTTAATAGGACTTTCAAAAGATTTAACCTCTTTTTTTTGCTCTTCTAGATTTTTTAACTTTTCTATATGTTGAACTGTTTCTATTGTTTTTTTAGTTTTGTTCTGAAGATCAATTATATACTCAGGAATAATAAGAGTATTATCTGCGATTATATCTATCTTAATTAAGTTTTTTTCCTCAAAATACTTTAAATCTTCAATAAAATTTTCTTTCATAAAGTCTGATATTTTTTCACAAATCTTAAGCTCTACAAATTTTGCTTTTGTTAAAACAGCTTTAACTTCAACTAATTTAAGAATTTTCATAGCAAAAGACTCATCGGTAAGAGTAACTTTCCATTTTACAGCACTTTCCCTTAATCTTTGTCTAGACATTTCTAATAATCCAAATGTGCTAATTCTTCCTATTTGAATTCTTGCCCTATCAGTTCTGCATTGCTCTTTAAGCTTTCTCTCAACCAATCTTCTGTTTCCAAAACTTAACATATCAATAAAATCAATAATAATTAGACCAGACAAGTCTCTTATTTTTATTTGTCGAGATATCTCCTCTGCTGCCTCAAGATTAGTGTCCAAAGCAGTACTCTCAACATTTTTTTGTTTAATAGAGCTACCTGAGTTTATATCAATTGAAACTAATGCTTCGGTTGGATTTATAACTAAGTATCCACCTGATTTTAGTTTTATTTCTGAGTCGTAAATTTGATTTAATTTTTCTTCAATGTTCTCCTTAAAAAATAAAGGAACTTTTTCTCTATATTTTTTTATTTTTTTTACATGAGAGGGCATCATTAACTTCATAAAGTTTTGTGCTTTTTTGTAACCTTCGTTACCTTCAATGATGATACTGTTTGTGTCTTCATCATACATATCTCTCAAAGTTCTTTTTATAATGTCACTTTCTTGATGGATTAATGATGGAGCTATAGAATTTAATGCATTATCTTTAATTTCGTTCCAAGTTTTAATTAAAGTTTGAAGGTCATGATCTATATCATTTTTTGTTTTGTTTGACCCTGCAGTTCTTACAATAAGTCCCATTTCTTTTGGAATGGTTATGTCGTTTAAGATAGTTCTAATTTTTTTTCTTTCTCCTGGGTTATAAATTTTACGAGATATGCCACCACCTTTTGGTGTATTTGGCATTAGGACAATATATTTACCCGCTATAGAAATAAAAGTACTTAGTGCTGCACCTTTTTGCCCTCTTTCATCTTTTAATACTTGTATTAAAATTACTTGGTTAGGTTTTATAACCTCTTGAATCTTATATCTTTTAGATCTAAATCTTACTTCGGGTCTTTTACCAAATGTTACAGGCGAACGTTGTTCTTTGTTTTCATCAACTTGAGTACCATCTGTAACTGGAGCATCACTCTCTTCTGTTATCTGGTCATCACTCTCTAATTCAGATTCAGGTTTTACTTCAACTGGGTCATTAATATCAAGATTACCCTCATTAATATTTTTTTGCTCTTCCAGTTCACTTTCTTTTAGAAGTTCTTCTCTAGCTCTTTCTTCCTCTTCTTTTATTTTTGCTAAATCACTCTGAGGTATTTGATAATAGTCTGATTGAATGTCGTTAAAAGATAAGAAGCCATGTCTATCTCTACCAAAATCAATAAATGCAGCTTGTAAAGACGGCTCTACACGGCTTACCTTACCAAGATATATATTATTTTTGATTAAATTGTTTTTTAAGCCTTCGTACTCGTAGTCTTCAATACTTTCACCTGATTTAAGTACAACCCTTGTTTCATTTGGATGCGAAGCATCAATGTATAAATTTTTTTCCATATATTTTTGATTAATTGTTTCATTTTGTATTTAAATAATTTTAAATTTTGTTGAATTCTGATGCCTTAACTTTACCAAATTTTTATATATATTAAACTAAAATGCATCGAATAATTAAAAATATATTTATATTAGTTTTAAGCATTGGCCTATTATCTGTATTTTCCATATTAGCTGTTTTGTGGGCTTTTTCTAACAATTTACCAGATTATAAATTCCTTAAAAATTATAAACCATCAGTTTCTAGTAAAGTTTATTCTGGTGATGGTGAGTTAGTAAATGATTTTTCATCAGAAAAAAGAATATTTGTACCCTATAAGTCGATATCAGAAAAAGTAATTAACTCTTTCTTGTCTGCGGAAGATAAAAACTTCTATTCACATCCGGGCGTAGATGCCAAAGGAGTATTAAGAGCAATAATTAATAATATTTCCAATGTGATTGCATCAAGAAGACTAGAGGGTGCCTCAACTATAACCCAACAAGTAGCAAAAAATTTTTTATTAACAAATGAAGTAAGTTTAAATAGAAAAATTAAAGAGGCAATTCTTGCTTTTAGAATAGAAAGAGCTCTTTCAAAAGAAAGAATATTAGAACTATACTTAAATCAAATATATCTTGGTGAAGGTACTTATGGTGTTGCATCAGCCAGCTTAGAATATTTTGACAAATCAATTAGTGAATTAAATTATGAAGAGGCAGCTTTATTAGCTGCTCTGCCAAAAGCCCCAAGTAGATATAATCCTTATAAAAATATTGAACTTGCAAAATTTAGAAGAGATTTAGTTATAAATAATTTATTTGAAAATAATTATATAAATAAAAAAAACCAAAAAAAACTTTTGTCAAAAAAAATTATACTAAAAAAAAGAAAAAAAGTTTTTACAAAAGATACGAGTTATTATGTTGAAGATATTAGAAAAGATGTTGTTGAAAAGTTAGGATTTGATAAAGTTTATAAGGAAGGATTGAACATAAGCACACCTATTAATCTTTATTTACAAAAAATCGCAACTGAGTCATTGAGGCAGGGTCTCATTGAATATGATAAAAGAAAAGGTTGGCGTGGAGTATTGACTAATATTAAAAAATTAGAAAAATGGAATAAAAAAGTAGATAAATTTAAGTTAGAAAAATCAATTAACTGGGACTTAGCAATAGTCAAAAAGATTGATAAATTTTCAATAGAAATTGAAACAGAATATGAAAAAAAAGGAATTATTAAATATGAAAATATCTCATGGATCAAAAAAGATTTTAAAGAAATATTAAAAATTGGAGATGTTATTTATGTTGAAAATATTAACAAAAAAATATTTGCCTTAAGACAGTTGCCAGCGGTTAATGGAGGAATTGTTGTTATGGATCCGTTTACTGGAAGGGTGTTAGCTTTAAGTGGTGGATTTAGTTTTAAAAAAAGTGAATTTAACAGAGCAACGCAGGCACTAAGACAGCCAGGTTCTGCTTTCAAACCTTTTATTTATGCTTTAGCTCTTGAGAATGGATACACACCATCAACTTTAATTTTAGATGCACCATTAGTTTTAGAACAAGGAACTGATTTAAAAATGTGGAAACCAGAAAACTATGGTAAAAAATTTTATGGACCATCAACATTGAGAATGGGATTGGAAAAATCTAGAAACTTGATGACAGTTAGAATTGCACAAGACCTTGGAGTTAAAAAAATTGTTAATTTTTCAAAAAAACTTGGAATATATGAAAATCCTAGTGAGCTTTTATCAATTTCATTAGGTTCTGCTGAGACAACTTTGTTAAAATTAACATCCGCATACTCTTCATTTATTAATGGAGGAAAACTAGTTAAACCAATAATGATTGATAGAATTCAAGATAGTGAAGGTAATACAATATTTAATAATGAAATGAGAGAGTGTATAAATTGTGATCAAATATCTCACCTAAGTGACAATTATCCAAATATAGAAGACAAGTTTGAGCAAATATATTCTCCAGAAACGGCATATCAAATGACCTCGATATTAGAGGGAGCCGTTCAAAATGGAACAGGAAAAAATTTAAAAGATTTAAATTTAGACTTAGCTGGTAAAACAGGAACAACGAATGGAAATACAGATACTTGGTTTGTTGGCTTTACCTCAAAATTGACAATAGGAGTTTATGTGGGCTCAGATAATCCAAAATCACTTGGAAGATATGAAACGGGGGCAAAAACAGCATTACCAATTTTTAAAAGCTTTGTTAAAAAAGCTGTAAAAAAAAAAGATGCAAGACCATTTAAAGTTGCAAAAAATATTTTAATGAAAGTTATAGATCCTGTTACAGGAAAAAAAGCTGAAATTGGAACAAGAAGAACAATTATCGAAGCCTATAAAGATGTGAAAGTTGAAAGTTTATTGAATCAAGATATTAATAATAGATTAAAAAATAATAATATATTAAAGTTCTATTAATGGATAATGAATATTTAAATTACAAATCTGAAATAGAAAAAATCAATCAAAGAGTTAAGGAGTACCTTTGAAACACATAATATTCATAAAAAATTACAAAAGAATAACCAAAAAATACTAGAATCTAATTTCTGGCAAGACAAATCAAATTCACAAAAAGTTATTAAAGAAAAAAAACTATATGAAGAATTAATAAATTCATATGAAAATTCATCTAAATCAATAATTGACCTAGATGAATTAAATGAACTTGCTTTAGAAGAAAAAAATCAGTCTGTCGTAAATGAAGTTCTAGAGAGCATCAAAAATCTCAAAAAATCAGCTAAAAAAAATGAAACTAAATGTTTTTTATCAAATGAAACTGACAGTTTAGATTGTTATATAGAAATTCATGCTGGCGCTGGCGGAACAGAGAGTCAGGATTGGGCAGAAATGCTAAGAAGAATGTATTTAAAATGGTCAGATATTAAGAGTTTTAAATCAGAATTAATTAGCGAACACAAGGGAGATGAAGCTGGCATAAAATCATCAACAATTAAAATTGAGGGTGATTATGTTTATGGATGGTTAAAAGCCGAATCTGGAATTCACAGGTTGGTTAGAATATCACCTTTTGATTCTGGTGCTAGACGTCATACTAGTTTTGCTAGTATTTGGATTTACCCAGTAGTAGACGAAAATATTGAAATTGAGATAAATGAAAAAGATTTACGTATTGATACATATAGATCAAGTGGTGCAGGAGGGCAGCATGTAAATACCACTGACAGTGCGGTAAGAATTACTCACCTACCTTCTAAAATTGTTGTTCAATGTCAAAATGAAAGATCACAACATAAAAATAAAGACACCTGTATGAATATGCTTAAAGCAAGACTCTATGATTTTGAATTAAAGAAAAAAGAAAAAGAAAGCCAAACGATCGAGTCTTCAAAGTCAGAAATTGGTTGGGGTCATCAAATTAGATCGTATGTACTTCACCCATACAGAATGGTAAAAGATAATAGAACTAACTTTGAAAGCTCAAATCCTGATAAAATCTTAGATGGTGAGATTGATGATTTTTTAGAAAGTTCATTATATAAAGTGAAATAATGAAAAGAATAATCAAAATTCTTATAATATTAATAATAACTCTTACAGCTATTGTTATTTACTTAAGCATATATGGAATAAAGACTAAAAAGTTTAATAATGAAATAAAAAAGAATGTTTCGAAAATTAATAAAAATATTAATCTTTCATTAAATGAGGTCAATTATTTATTAAACCCACTAAATTTCAGTATTAATATTTCAGCAAAAAACTCCAAAATATTACTGGATGATAAAAGTCTAGATTTAAATGATATTACTACTAATATTTCTTTAAAATCTTTTATAAATAATCAGTTTTCTATTGATGATTTAGAAATCTCCACAAAAGAAATTCAAATTAAAGATCTAATCTCATTAACAAGAAAAGTTAAAGGATCACCACAACTTTTTATATTAGATAGCGTTACTAGAGCAGGATTAATTTCTGCAAATATAAATCTCACGTTTGATTTAGATGGGGAAATAAAAAAAGATTATCAAATAAATGGGACTGTTAAAAAAGCAAAATTTAATATTTTTAATCAAGCAGAAATTGAAAATTTAAACCTTTCTTTTGATATAAGTAAAAATCAATTAACATTAAGAAAAGTAGAAACAAAAATTAATAATATAAAGTTAAAATCATCCTTAATTAAAGTTGAAGAAAAGAATAATAGATTTTTTATTGAAGGAGAAGTGATAAGTGATCAGCAAAATTTTGATATAAATAAACTAAAATCTATGCTTGGTGACTCACTGAGCACTATTGAGATAGAGAAGATAGATTTCAAATCTATAAATACCTTTTCTTTTAACGTAAATAAAAAATTAAAATTGAACGATTTAAAACTTGAAACAAACTTAAATCTAAAAAATTTTAAAATAGTTAAAAATCCCCTAAATTTAAAAACTTTTTTTCCCAATTATACTGAGCAAGTTAAACTTAAAGATCATAAAATTAAAATTAAATTAACAAAAGATATATTGGATATTAAAGGAGAGGGGGATATCTATATTGGAGATGAACTTGATCAAATATCTTATAGTATTATTAATAATGATGGAAAAATAGCATTTGATATAAAGCTTAACATTACAAACAACCCATTAATAATAAATTTTTTAGATTATAAAAAAAAAAAAGGAGATAGCTCAGATATTTTGTTAAAAGGTATTTACAAAAAAAATAAAGAACTGGTATTTCAAACTATTTCTATAACAAAAAAAAAAAATCAAATTTTAATTAAAGATTTATTGCTAAGCAAAAACTTTAAAATTAAAGATTTAGATTACGTTAAGCTTGATTATAGAAATAAAAATGATCATATTAATAAAATAGAGTTAAAGAGAAATAAATCTAATTTTTCCATAAAAGGTAAAAGTTTTGATGCAACTCAGCTTATTAACAATAGTATGAATGATGATGAAAGTTCTACAATTTTTGAAAATTTTAATTCTAAATTTGATATTAAAATAGATACAACTTTTATAAACAAAAATGATTATACAAAAAATTTATTTGGAAATTTTTCCTTTAAAGAAAATAAATTAGATAAATTGAACCTAGAGTCTACTTTTTCTAATAATAAAAAAATGAATTTATCCATTGAAACTAATAAGCAAAATGAAACTATTACAAAATTCTTTTCAAACTACCCAAAACCATTGATTAAAAGATATGATTTCATAAAAGGATTTGAGGAAGGTTATTTAAATTTTAATTCTATTAAAAAAGATGGTGTTTCGGATTCTGTATTAGTAATTGATAATTTTAAAGTTAAAGAAGTACCTGTTTTTGCCAAGCTTTTAAGCTTAGCATCGCTTCAGGGAATTGCAGACCTTTTAACTGGTGAAGGAATAAGATTTACTGATTTTGAAATGCGGTATTCAAGTCAAAAAGGTTTTACCAAGATAGAAGAGATGTATGCAATTGGACCCGCTATTTCAATATTAATGGATGGATATATTGAATCAAAGAAATTAGTTAGCTTGAGAGGAACATTAGTTCCTGCAACAACTATAAATAGATCTATAGCTTCAATTCCATTAATAGGCAAAATATTGATAGGTGATAAATCGGGTGATGGTGTTTTTGGGGTAAGTTTTAAAATAAAAGGACCTCCTAAGAACTTATCTACAACGGTTAATCCAATTAAAACTTTAACACCAAGATTTATAACAAGAACACTAGAAAAAATGAAAAAGAACTAAATTAATTCAACTTTAATATGTTTTTTTTTACCAAGAGAAAGTTTAATTAAACTATCTTTAAATAAATCTTCAGTAATTAAAAACTTTTCATCAGAAATAGCCTGACTATTTACTTTAATTCCATTTCCTTTAATTAATCTCCGAATTTCGCTTTTTGAGCTTTCTAACTTAGATAAAATTACTAAATCTAGAATACTCATTTTATCGTCTAACATTTTTTTGTTAATTTCAATCGTTGGCAGGTTATCACCCAATGAATTTTCAGAAAAAGTTTGTTTTGCTGTTTCTTGACATTTACTTGCTTCATCTTCACCATGCAACATAGATGTAGCTTTATTTGCAAGTAAAATTTTTAGTTCATTAATATTATCATTTTTAATTTTTTCAATTTCATCAACATTAATATCTGTAAAAATTTTTAAAAACTTTAAAACATCACGATCATCAATATTTCTCCAAAATTGCCAGTAGTCATATGCTGAAAGAAATTTTTTATCTAGCCAAACAGCTCCGGATTCAGTTTTGCCCATCTTTGCACCTGATGCTAATGTAATAAGAGGTGTCGTTAAACCATAAACATGATTGTTTGAATATCTCTTTATAAGATCAACTCCATTAATAATATTGCCCCATTGATCTGAACCACCAATTTGAAGCATACAGTTTTCTTTTTTATTTAATTCTAAAAAATCATAAGCTTGCAAAATCATATAGTTAAATTCCATATAACTTAATGACTGTTCTCTTTCTAATCTAATTTTAACACTATCAAAACTTAACATTTTATTGATTGTAAAATGTTTTCCTACATCTCTTAGAAAAGAAATATAATTTAAACTTTTAAGCCAAGTATAATTATTAACAAATATAGGTTTTGTTTTTGGGTCTTTATCATCTAAAAAATTTTTTAGAATTTTTTCAATATTATTTATATTCTTTTCAATTTCTTCTTCAGATAAAATTGTTCTAGTTTTATCTTTACCAGATGGATCACCTATTCTAGTAGTACCCCCTCCCAATAAAACTAATGGTTGGTGGCCATGTTTTTGTAACAATCTAAGACACATAATCTGGAGTAAGCTTCCAACATGAAGACTTTCAGCTGTACAATCAAAACCTATGTAAGCTCTGATTTTTTCTTTATCTAATAGTTGAGACAGATTTTCTTCACCAGTACACTGGTAAAAGAAACCTCGATCTTTAAATTCTTTTAAAAATTTATTCATAAATATGCTATCTAGAATATACAATATTTACTTAAAAAATAAGAATGGAAAAATTTTATACTTCTTTAGGGCTAATGAGCGGCACATCCATGGACGGTGTTGATGCATCAGTTATTAAGTCTGACGGTGAAAATAACTATGAACCTATATTCAACAAATATTTTGAATATGATGAGGTAATTTATTCAGACTTACTAAATCTAAGGGATAAAATAAATTCAATAAAAGATCTGACCACTAATTCTTATCAAATTAAAGAGCTTGAGAGAAAAATTACATTATTTCACGCCAAAATTAGTAAAGAAACTATAAAGAGCGCTGGAATAGATGTAGATCTTGTTGGTTTTCATGGTCAAACAATTTTTCATAATGCTCAGGAAAAAATATCAAAACAAATTGGAGACGGTAATTTACTATCAAGTCTTTTAAAAAAGGAAGTAGTTTATAACTTTAGAGCAAATGACATTCTTAATGGAGGTCAAGGAGCACCATTAGCTCCAATCTTTCACAACTTACTTGTAAACCAGAATCAAATTGTGAAACCTGCTTGTGTTTTAAACGTAGGAGGTATTGCAAATATTACTCTTGTTGTCTCAAAAAATAATGAAGATCTGAAAAGTTTTGATGTAGGTCCGGGTAATTGTCTCTTAGACGAATGGGTTAGAAGACACACACAAATGAAATATGATGAAAATGGAAAAGTTTCAAACATTGGAAAAACAAGTGAAGTTATTCTAAATCAAGCGATTGATAATTTTGATAATATAAGTAATCAAAAAAAACTTTCATTTGATATAAAGGATTTTGATTTAAGTTTTGTGAAAGGTCTCTCATATGAGAATGGCTTATCAACATTAGTAGATTTTACTGCAGTAATAATTTATCAATCAATTTTAAAATCAATCAAAATTAGAGAAAATGAAAAGTTATTAATAATAGTTTGTGGCGGTGGAAGAAAAAATCTATCTTTAATGGGGAGTATAAGAAAAAGATTACCAAAAAATATCTCTTTAAAAATAATTGATGATTATAAAATTGATGGTGATTTTATCGAATCTCAGGCTTTTGCCTATCTTGCTATTAGATCTGCACTCAAAAAAGAAATTTCATATCCCAACACTACTCATGTACAAAAACCTTGCACGGGTGGAGTTTTGGTTAAAAACTATTAAGATTAAAATAAAGCAGATTCTTTTTTGATATACTTATCTAGGCTTTTCACTAATACATCTTCTGTTTTAGTAAAAAAATGATTAGCATCATTTATAGCTTGAAAGTCAACTTTAATACCTTTTTGTGCACTCAATCTTTTGTCCAAATCTGTAATATGTTCTAGGGGAACTAATTCATCTTTTTTACCATAAATCATTAAACCTGAAGTAGGGCATGGAGATAGAAATGAAAAGTCATAAACATTTGGTTGTGGTGATATTGCGATAAATCTATTTATTTCTGGTCTTCTCATTAATAATTGCATTGCTATTAGTGATCCAAAAGAAAATCCTGAAACCCAACATTGTGAATTGTCAAAATTTTCACGTTCTAACCAATCTAGGGCTGCAGCTGCATCAGCTAATTCACCTTGACCATTATCAAATTCACCATCACTTTTCCCAACACCTCTAAAGTTTACTCTGCATACAGAAAATCCATTTTCCATAAAAGTATGAAATGTATCAACCACAACTTTATTATTCATTGTTCCTCCATATTGAGGATGGGGTTGTAATACTAATGCTATTGGTGATGTAATTTTTTCACTTTTATAATACTTGGCTTCCATTCTTCCGGCAGGTCCAGGTATAAAAACTTCTACTATTTTGTTATCCATAAATGATATTGATTATTATTCTCAAAAAAAAACTACACCTATCATAAGTGAGCGACAATATGTTAACTTTTTTATACTATCTATACTTGACTAATTTAGTCAAGTTTGTATAAAAGCGCATAGTTTAAAGGGTAAATAACAACTTAATATAAAAAATATGAAATTAACATCAAAAGGCAGATATGCAGTGATGGCTTTAGCTGATTTAGCTAATTTCAACAGCGTAGACCCTGTATCTTTAAGGGATATATCATTAAGACAGGGTATATCATTAGATTTTTTAGAACAAATATTTTCAAAACTGAAAAAACACAACATAGTGAAAAGCACTAGAGGCACTAATGGTGGGTACGTTTTAAACAAAGATCCTGCTCAAATTAAATTAGCAAATATACTTAACGCTGTAGATGAAGAAGTTAAAACCGTTCAGTGTAAAAAAGATTCAAAAAAAGGATGTAATAACAAAACATCAAAATGCATTACTCATAATTTGTGGGATGAACTTGAAATACACATCAATAATTTTTTTGAGAAAAAAAATTTAAAAGATCTTATAAGCAACAAATTAGAAAGTATAAATTAAAATGGACGCTAGAGAAAAAGAGATAGAAAAATTAAAAGATTATAAATATGGTTTTTCAACTGATATTGAAAACACAAGAGCCCCAAAAGGATTAAATGAAGAGGTTATTAAATTTATTTCAAACATAAAAAAAGAGCCTAAATGGATGCTTGATTGGAGATTAAAAGCATTTGAAAGATTAAAACAATTAAAAGAGCCCAATTGGCAAAAACCAAAATATCCTAAAATAGATTACCAAGATCTTTATTATTATTCTGCGCCAAAAAGTATGGATGACAAACCTAAAAGTTTAGATGAGTTAGATCCGAAGTTACTTGAAACATATAAAAAACTAGGAATACCACTACAAGAACAGGCAAGATTAAATGGAATAGCTGTAGATGCCGTATTTGATTCAGTTTCAGTAGCAACAACCTTTAAAGGTGAATTGAATAAAAAAGGAATAATTTTTTGCTCAATGTCTGAGGCAATTCGAGAACACCCTGAGCTTGTAAAAAAATATTTAGGATCAGTAATTCCTTTATCAGATCATTATTTTGCAACATTAAACTCTGCAGTATTTACAGATGGTTCATTTGTCTACATACCAGAAGGTGTCAGATGTCCGATGGAGTTATCAACTTATTTTAGAATTAATGCTACAGAGACAGGTCAATTTGAAAGAACATTAATTATTGCTGACAAAGGAAGTTACGTCAGTTATTTAGAAGGTTGCACGGCACCAATGAGAGACGAAAATCAATTGCATGCTGCTAATGTAGAATTAATTGCACTAGATGATGCTGAAATTAAATATTCAACGGTTCAAAATTGGTACCCTGGAGACAAAGATGGTGTAGGAGGTATTTATAATTTTGTTACTAAAAGAGGATTATGTAAGGGGAAAAATTCAAAAATTTCATGGACACAAGTCGAGACAGGTTCAGCAATCACATGGAAGTATCCAAGTTGTATTTTAAAAGGAGATAATTCTGTTGGAGAATTTTATTCAATAGCTATCACCAATAATCACCAGAAAGCAGACACTGGTACAAAGATGATTCATCTTGGAAAAAATACAAAAAGCAAAATAATTTCTAAAGGTATATCGGCTGGTTTTGCTGATAATACATACAGAGGATTAGTGGATATTGCTAGAAATGCTGATAATGCTAGAAATTTCACTCAATGTGACTCGTTGTTAATGGGAAATAAATGTGGTGCGCATACAGTGCCTTATATAAAAAATAAAAACTCTAGTTCAAATATTGAACATGAAGCTACCACTTCAAAAATTAGTGAAGAACAATTATTTTACTGTAATCAAAGAGGTTTAAATCAAGAAGAGGCTGTTAGTTTAATTGTTAATGGTTTTTGCAAAGAAGTGTTACAGCAGCTTCCAATGGAATTTGCTGTAGAGGCACAAAAATTAGTTGGTATTAGTTTAGAAGGGAGTGTTGGGTAAATGTTAAAAATTAAAAATCTTAAAGCAAAAATAGATAACAAAGAAATATTAAAAGGATTAAATTTAGAAATTAAGCCAGGGGAAGTACATGCAATTATGGGACCGAATGGATCTGGTAAAAGCACACTGTCTAACGTTCTTTCTGGAAAAAAAGGTTACACGGTAAGTGGAGATGTTACATATTTAAATGAAAATTTACTAGATTTAGAGATTGAAGAGAGAGCGCACAAGGGAATATTTTTAGCATTTCAATACCCCTTGGAAATTCCAGGTGTTAATACTAATATTTTTTTAAAAACATCTTTAAATGCAATTAAAAAAGCAAAAGGTGAAAAAGAATTAGATGCAATCGAATTTTTAAAATTAGTTAAACAAAAAGCTTCAGAGTTAAAATTTGATGAAAAAATTTTAAGTAGACAGTTAAATGTTGGTTTTTCTGGTGGTGAAAAAAAGAAGAATGAAATTTTACAAATGTCAATTTTAAATCCCAGATTATCTATTTTGGATGAAACAGACTCTGGTCTTGATATTGATGCTTTAAAAATAGTTTCAGAAGGTGTTAATGCATTAAGAAGTAAAGAAAGTTCTTTTTTAATCATTACTCATTATCAAAGATTATTAGAATATATAAAACCAGATTTTGTGCATGTTTTAATTAATGGACAAATAGTTAAATCGGGTGGGTCAGAACTTGCATTAGAACTTGAAAAAAAAGGATATGAAAGTTTAAGTTAGATTATGGAACAACTAAAAGTAGATTTTAATAAAGTCATAAAAAGTTTAAAACTTTCAGAGAAAAGTATAAATTATAGAAAAGAAAACTTTAATCAATTTGTAGAGAATGGTTTTCCAAATAAAAGAGTGGAAGATTGGAAATTTTCAGATCTGAATCAGATAATTTCTTCTAATATTGAAAATTTACGCTTCCATACTGACTTTGAAATAAGTGAGATAGATGAAACTACCTTTATTGATAAATTTGCACACAATAAGATAATCTTTCTTAACGGAGTAATTTCAAAAGTTGATTTTAGCTCCGAAGATGACACTAAAGTTTTGATAACAAGAGATTTAAATCAAAATGAAAATTCTAAACAAGTTAATTCATTGGTTTCATTGAACAATGCTCTTATTACCAGCTATATCAGGGTAACGGTTAAAGAGAACTATTTAATGAATGAGCCGCTAATTATATACAATATTACAACCAAAGAGCTTAAATCAACAGCGATCAATTTGAAAACAGACATTGTTCTGGAAAAAAATAGTAGTTTGAAACTTATAGACTTGTCTGACGATAGTTCTGAAAATAATTTTATAAATATATTTCAAAATTTTGATATTGCACAAGATGCTATTCTTAAAAATTATAAGATTGATCATAAAAAAAATTCTAATATCAAATACTCTTATAATAATATTAATTTAAAAAAAAATAGTATTTCAGAAAACTTTATTTTTTCAACTGGGTCTAAATTTATAAAAAATGAAATTAATTGTAATTTAAATGATGAGTACAGCTCAGCATTTATTAATGGAATAATAAATTTAACAAACTCACAACATCATGAAATCAAAACTAATATTAATCATCTTGCTGAAAATACAAAAAGCTATCAATTAATTAAAAGTGTTTTAAATGAAAATGCAAAAGGTATTTATCAAGGTAAAATTTATGTAGACTCAAAAGCCCAAAAAACAAATGGGTATCAACTTAGTAAAGCTTTATTATTAAGTGAGAATACTGAATTTGATGGAAAACCAGAACTTGAGATCTATGCTGATGATGTAAAATGTTCTCATGGAGCAACATCTGGAAATTTAGATGAAGATGCAATATTTTACTTGATGTCTCGTGGTTTGAGTAATCAACAATCAAAAGAATTATTAATCAATGGTTTTTTACTTGATGCAATAGAAAAAATTACAGATATAGAAATTAAAGATCTAATTAAAAAAATGATAGGAATTACAGAATGAGTATATCAGACATAAAAAAAGAATTTCCAATATTTAGTAACAAGATTCATAATAATGATCTTGTTTATCTTGATAGTGCCAACTCATCTCAAAAACCACAATCAGTAATTGATAGAGTAAACGAGTTTTATACTAATGAATTTTCAAATACAGGCAGAAGTGTTCACTACTTGGCTGTAGCCGCGACTAATCTTTATGAAAATACACGATCTTCAGTTCAAAAATATATTAATGCTAAAGATAAAAATGAAATTGTATTTACCAAAGGTGCCACTGAAGCAATTAACCTTGTGGCTAATACTTTTGGCCAAAAATATTTAGAACCTGGAGACGAAATTCTTATAACAGAACTTGAGCATCACTCTAATTATGTGCCATGGCATTTTTTAAGACAATCAAAAGGGATTAAGATTGAATTTGCAGAAATTAATGATGATGGTGAAATTACTCTTGAAAGTATTGAAAAAAAAATAAATTCAAAAACAAAATTAATTGCTATTACTCATTTATCTAATGTGACCGGAGCCGTTTTGCCAGTTAAAGAAATAACAGAATTAGCTCACTCAAAGGGTATCGCAGTTTTAGTTGATGGTTGTCAGGGTGCACCACATTTAAAGTTAGATATGCAAGATATTGACTGTGATTTTTATGCTATTTCATGTCATAAAATGTATGGACCAACTGGTCTTGGAGTGCTTTATGCTAAAAAAAAGTGGTTAGAACAATTACCTCCTTATCAAGGTGGTGGTGGTATGATTAATGACGTTAAAAAAGATAGTATTACTTATGGTGATTTACCAAACAAGTATGAAGCAGGAACGATGGCAACAGCACAAGTTATTGCCTTTGATCAATCTATAAAATTTCTAGAAAAAGTTGGAATAGAAAGCATGATCAAACATGAACAAGAATTAATTGAATATGGACAAGAAATCTTAAAAAGAAACAATTCTGTTAAGTTAATAGGTAATCCTAAAAATAGAGCTGCAGTTTTATCTTTTACAATTGAAGGTGTACATCCACACGATATAGCCACTATATTAGATGAAGATGGTGTTGCTATAAGAGCTGGACATCATTGCTGTCAAATCTTACATGATAAATTAGGAATTTCAGCAAGCGCACGTGCTTCTTTAGGTGTTTATAATACAAAAGAGGATCTAGACCAACTTAATAGCTCAATAAATAATTGTAAAAAAATTTTTAATTTATAATGAATATTAAAGAACTTTATCAAGAAATTATTTTAGAACATGGAAAAAATCCACGCAATCTAAGAAAGACAGAAAATTTTAACAAAGATGCAAAAGGTAATAATCCTTTATGTGGTGATAATGTTCATATATTTCTAAAATTGGATGAAGACAAAAAAGTACAAGATGTTTCATTCGAGGGAAGTGGCTGTGCAATTTCAATGGCATCAGCATCAATCATGACTGATTTAATGAAGGGAAAAGAAGAAGCTCAAGTCAAAGAAATTGTAAATGATTTTTTGGGTATGATTAAAGAAAACCCTGAATTAAAATCAAAAAATTTGCAAGAAGATGAAAAAACTAAGTTAATGTGCTTATCTGGAGTAAAACAATATCCAATGAGAGTAAAATGTGCAACATTATCATGGCACACTTTAATTTCTGCAATTGACAAAACTCAAGAAGAAATCAATACTGAAAACTAGATAAAATTATGGATTTAAGAGAACAAGTAATAGCTGAAATTAGAAAAATTTATGATCCTGAGATACCAGTTAATATTTATGAATTAGGCTTGATTTATGACGTTAAGGTAAAAGAGGATAAAGCTAAAATTATAATGACTTTAACTACACCCAATTGTCCTGTCGCTGAAAGCTTACCTCAAGAGGTTAAAGATAGTGCCATGCAAGTGGAAGGTATTAAAGAAGTTGATCTTGATTTAGTTTTTGAACCACCTTGGGAAAAGTCAATGATGTCTGAAGCAGCTAAATTGGAGTTAAATTTATAATGAATCCAATAATTAAACTAAGCGATAATGCTGCAAGTCGTATTAAAGAAATTATGTCTGGAATTGAATCAAACTCAATTGGTGTCAGAGTAGCAGTTAAATCTGGTGGTTGTGCAGGCATGTCATATGTTATGGAATATGCTAAAGAAGTTAATCCTACAGATGAGATTATCGAAGATAAGGGTGTAAAAGTATTTGTTGATGCGGGAGCTGTAATGTATCTGCTCGGAACTGAGATGGATTATAAAAAAGAGGAGTTTTCTTCATCATTTGTGTTCAATAATCCTAATGAATCTGAGCGTTGTGGCTGTGGAGAATCTTTTAAAGTCTAATATAACAAATACGCATATCAGTATTGCAATTTATGCATATCTAAGGTAAAAATAGATATGAACAAATTTGAATTTAAAAATCTTGTTAAATCATTAGAAAAGTCATTAAAAGAAAGAACATTTTTTAAGACTCTTCGAACAGAAGTAAACACTGGTGCTAACGGTACACAGGACTATGTTGTTAAAAAAGGAATTAACAAAGATAAAATAGCAACTACTAGACAGTAATAATTTTAGCTACTGTAATACATCTCAAACTCAACAGGATGAGGCGCATGTTCAAATCTATGTATCTCTTCAAATTTTAATGCAATGTAAGCATCAATTTGATCATCAGTAAATACACCACCTTCAGTTAAAAAATCTCTATCCTTATCTAAACTTTCCATAGCTTCTCTTAGGGAGCCACAAACAGTTGGGATATTTCTAACCTCCTCAGGAGGCAAGTCATAAAGATCTTTATCAAAAGATTCACCTGGATGAATTTTATTTTTAATACCATCTAAGCCAGCCATAAGCATAGCAGCAAAAGTTAAGTAAGGGTTTCCCGATGCATCAGGAAATCTTATCTCACATCTTGCACCATTTTTATTTAAACTAATCGGTATTCTACAAGATGCAGATCTATTTCTTGCAGAGTAAGCTAACAGTACAGGCGCTTCAAATCCTGGTATTAATCTTTTATAACTATTTGTTGTAGAGTTTGAAAAAGCATTAATAGCTTTTGCATGTTTTAAAATACCACCAATATAATGTAATGCTGTTTCAGATAATCCAGCATAAGCTTCACCAGAAAAAACGGGCTTATCATTTTTCCAAATTGATTGATGAATATGCATTCCAGAACCATTGTCACCAGCAACAGGCTTTGGCATAAACGTTGCTGTTTTCCCAAATGAATGAGAAACCATTTGAACTACATATTTATAAAGCTGAACATTATCTGCTGTTTCAACTAAAGTTCCAAAAACCATACCTAGCTCATGTTGACTTGGAGCAACTTCATGGTGATGTTTTTCAACTTTAACACCCACTTCTTTTAAATTTTTTAAATATTCACCTCTCATATCTTGTTCGCTATCAACTGGAGGTACTGGAAAATATCCACCTTTAACTGGAGGTCTATGACCCATATTTCCATTAGCATATATGGTTCCGGAATTATAAGGACCTTCTTTGCTGTCTATTATAAAACCAGTATTATTTGGATCGTTATTAATTCTAACATCATCAAAAACAAAAAACTCTGGTTCAGGACCAAAAAAAGCTTTATCTCCGACACCAGATTTTTTTAGGTATTCTTCTGCTTTTTTAGCTGTTCCTCTTGGGTCTCTTTCGTAAGGAGATCTTTTAACTGCATCCAAAATATCACAAAAAAGTATCAAAGTGTTATGAGAAGTAAAAGGATCCATAACAAGTCTTGAAGTATCTGGCTTTAAAATCATGTCAGACTCGTTGATAGCCTTCCATCCAGCTATAGATGAACCATCAAAAAATACACCCTCATTAAGCATTTCTTCGTCAACAATCGTATGGTCCATAGTTAAATGTTGAAGTTTTCCTCTAGGGTCAGTAAATCTTAAATCAATAAATTCAACTTCTTTATCTTTAATAAATTTTAATACATTGCTAGCAGTCATAGTTTCTCCTTTTTAAATTTTGTAGTTCATTATTAACAAATCTTTTTCAAACAATATTGCTTGATTAGTAAATATCACCTATGCGTTTTTTACATATGAATTACAACATTATTTGCTAAATTAGCAATCAATTGTTAGTTGAAATATGAGCTTATTAGACAAAGAACCAGTTAAAAGAGTAGAAAAATTTCTTAAAGATTTTGATCAATCTTTGGAAGTTATCATACTTGAGAATTCAGCCAGAACAGCAAAAGATGCGGCTATAGCTTTAGGTTGTGATGTGGGTGCAATTGTTAAGAGCTTATTGTTGAAAACTGAGGATAGTTTTATCTTGTGTTTAGTGGCAGGTGACAAGAGGTGCTCATTAAATAAATTAAAAAAGATTAAAGATGAAAAAGATATTTCTATGGCTTCTCCAGAAGAAGTTAAAACTCAAACTGGCTATACGATAGGCGGTGTTTCACCAGTGGGTCATTTAAACAGTGTAGAAATTTTTATAGATAAATCTTTAGAAAGGTTTATTGATCTTTTTGCAGCTGCTGGTCACCCCAACTGCGTTTTTAAGATTAATTTTAAAAATATTCAAAAAATTACAAATGGGAAAGTTGAAGAGATAATTGAATGAGACAGCCTAAATTAATTGATTATATTTTATTGGTAATTTTATCTTTAATATGGGCTTCAGCTTTTTTTAATATAAAAATTGCAACAGAATCCTTTGGTCCAATTACAATTGCTTTCTTAAGAGTTTTTTTTGGATCAATTCCAGTACTATTATTATGTTTTTATAAAAAAATTAAAATAGAAGCTTTTTCAAAAGATTGGTATTGGTTTGCGATAATAGGTTTTGTTAACCTAGTTGCTCCTTTTTTCTTAATAGCTTATGGAGTTAAATCTGTTCAAAGTAATTTAGCAGCAATTTTAATGTCAACTACACCCTTAAGCTCAACTGTTCTAGGACATTTTTTTACTAAAAATGAAAAATTTAATTTTATTAAGACATTTGGAATATTGATTGGGTTTTCAGGAATTATCTATTTATTTTCAGATAATTTTTTAATTAATGATAATAATTTTATTTCTGCACTCTTAATTTTACTTGGATCCACTTGTTATGTGGTAGGAGGAGTTCTAACTCTAAAGATTAGTGAGAAAAAAAATGAAAATGTAACTGGATCTATATTAATCTGGGCTATAATAATTTTGATACCCTTAGTTTCTTTTATAGAAAAACCTTGGGAAACTACACCCTCAATAGTGTCAAGTATTTCAGTTGTTTATCTGGGGCTTGTATCCACAGGGTTAGCTTGGCTACTTAGGTTCAGAATTTTAAAAAATAATGGATTAATATTTCAATCACAAGTCTCTTACCTGATTCCAATTTTTGGGATTATCTTAAGTTATATATTTTTAGATGAAATAATTACTGATAAAGTTTTAGTTTCATTGTTAGCGGTACTAGTTGGACTTTATTTTGTAAAAAAAGCAGGAAATAAAAAAACTACTTAAGTTTAGCAATCTCTTTAATATGTGCTGGTCTAGTTTCACAACAACCCCCTAAAATAGTGGCACCAGCTTCTTTAAATTTTTTCACAATTAAAGCCATTTTTTCTGGTATCAAATCTTCCCTGTGACCCAAAAATTCATTTGGATTTCCTGTTTTACTTTTATTAAAATTATTAGTGTAACCTTTGTCAGGATTTGTTGTCACAAATCCATTAAGTTTAAAACCAAATGGAACACCTAAACTTTTTAATTCGGTAATATTTTGTTCGTAGTTTTCTGGTGATACACAAGAAAGTATTATTCCAAGTAAATTCTTATGATTTATTGTTGTGATAATTTCAGAAATATTTTCACCACTTGGTAATTTCACACCCTCCGATATATGAGCTCCAACTAAGTATGGTTTATTAAAGCTTTCTATAGCCTCTATTGCCAACTTAAATTCTCTTACACTACTTAATACATCAAAATAAAAAAAATCTATAAATGGATTAAGCAATTTTGCTTGATCATAGAAATTTTCTTTAATTTCATCATTAGTTCTTGTGTCTGCTTCATAGGTTAAATATTGAGGAGGTAATCCTCCAGCAATTAGAACATGTGGATTTAAATCTTTTGCTTTTTTAGCTATTTCACCAGCTTTTGTGTTTAAATATTCAAATTTATCCTCAACACCATTGTCTCTTAATCTCATCCTTCTTGTAGTAAATGTTGTTGTTACAATTATTTCAGCTCCAGAATTTATAAAATCTAGATGTGTATCAAGCAAAAGTTGATGATATTTTTCTTGCAATAATGCGTTAGCACTCCAGAGAGTTCCATTCGTCTCTACGCCCCTTGCTAATAATTCCTGACCCATTCCCCCATCTAGAACTCTTGTTTCTTTGAAAAAATTTATATCCATCTTTGCTCCTTACTTTTTTAGTGCTTTAGCTTTATGCCAGGTGCACAATATAGTCCAACTACCCTTACCAATTATCTTAATGATTTCCTTTTTAGCAGCTAATGCCTGCAATATGGATCAAATCGGCTATAAATAAATTACACTTAACTTAATGATTTGTAAAACTATTTCTTAAATATAATTTTTACATTAAATGAAAAGGATCTTCTTTCATCATCAATATTAAAAGGATATGCGGTATGCATTAAGTAGTTGGGAAAAAGTACAAGATCTCCAACTTTTGGGTTTAAATTATAAATACTTTTACTCAAGAAGCTTCTTTGACCATTTATAAAATCAATTGTTCCGTTAGTTTTAATCTTCTTATTTTTAACCATCTTATTTTGGTTCATATTCTTTGGTATTTTGAGATAGCCAACACCAGATAATTGGCCATCATGATAATGAATTGGATTATATTCATTTTTAAGTTGCTTGATCACCCAGAGGTTAATTATTTTAATTTCTTTAATTTTATCGATTTTTGAATCTTTTAAATAATCTTCGATATTTTTTATTAACTCTTTAGATAATTTTTTTTTGACAAAAGAGTTAGATAATTTTACTTCATTTTTTATCTGGCTAGCAAGTTTAGAGCTATAATCATTCTTTTTAGATAGAGGGTTTTTTTCTACCTGTAAATTTATTATATCAATAAATTTTCTTGATAGCTTGCCTTTTCCCATGGTTGGACCAAATGCTCTAAATGTTTTCATTATTATATTTTGTGGTTACTATATTATATAAATAGTCTAAGACCCATTCTAACAGAAACAAATATAACAAGTCCAGCTGTAAAAAGTATCATGACACGGGTTGGTAAAATTTTTATATTTAAAAAATTTCCAAATTGACCACCAATTAAAACTAATAAAAAAAGAGGCCAGTAATTATACATTTCATTAAGAGTAAAACCCTTAGTGGATTGACCAACAAGCCCAGATATAGAGTTGACAAGAATAAATAAGGATGCTGTAGTAGCTATATGTCTAGCATTACCTGCTTTTATTAATAAAAGTACTGGGCTTAAAAAAATACCACCACCAATACCAACTACTCCAGATATAAACCCAATAGACCCTCCAATAAAAAATGAAATTATTTTAGGAATATTATTACTCACCTGCTTTGATTCATCAAATGATTTAAGTTTAAAGAGTAATAGTAATCCTGCTAATGCTAAAACTATAAAAAGTAAAATTTCAAAAAACCCTTTATCTAAATGAAGAGATCCCCCAACAAAAGCAAAGGGTACTGATGAAATTAAAAAAGGAGATAAAAGTTTAATATTAATATTGCCAGCCTTAATGTAATTAAAACAATTACCAGAAACGACAATAATATTACAACAGAGAGCTATAATAGGAAAAACTTGATAAGGCACATCCCAAATTAATAAAAGAGCAAGATATGTTGACCCACCTCCAAAGCCTACACTTGAGTATAATATTGCTGTTAGAAAAAATAAAAATGATAAGATAAACATTATAATTAATTAAGATTTATGATTGTAAATATAGCACTTTTGACTGTTACAGACACCAGAACTTTTGATAATGATAAGTCAGGGGCAATTTTGGTAAATAAGATTGAAGAAGCTAAACATAAATTGGTTGATAGGAAAATTTGTAAGGATACCAAAGAAGAAATTGTAAAAATTTTAAAAGATTGGATAAACCAGGAAAATATTGATGTTATTATCACCACAGGTGGAACCGGTTTAACAGGAAGAGATATAACACCAGAAGCAGTAAATGAAATTGCAGATAAGCATATCCCAGGTTTTGGAGAAGTGTTTAGAACACTCAGTTTAAAAACTGTTGGAACTTCAGCCATTCAATCTAGAGCTTGTGCCGTATTAGCTAATGGAAAGTATGTATTCGCTTTACCCGGATCATCTGGAGGAGTTATTGATGCTTGGGATGGAATATTAAAACACCAATTAGATATAAATCATAAACCGTGTAATTTTGTGGAATTATTTCCAAGACTTAAAGAAAAATAATTATTTTTGGTATTTTTCTTTCCATTCTGAATAGGGCATACCATAAACGTGTTCACGAGCTTCAAGATCTGTAATTAAAATACCTTTTTTCTCTGCTTCTTCTTGGTACCATCTTGATAAACAATTCCTACAAAAACCAGCAAGGTTCATAATATCAATATTCTGAACATCCTTTCTTTCATCTAAGTGTTTAAGAAGTCTTTCAAATGTTGCTGATTGTAATTCTTTTTTTTTATCATCATTCATATTTAAAATATTAGACACATTTTAATTAACCACAAGATATAGGTTATATTCAATTCTAAGTAGAAACTTAATAATAAAATCCATAGATGTTAAGATTAGATTTTGTTTAGATACGTAATGGCTATAAAAAATAAAAAAACAGCCAAAAAGTCTAAACGTAAAGCCAAAAAAAAAATTAAAATTAATTTGGTCAAGCGATCATCTAAAAAAAGTAAAATTATTAAAAAAGTTAAAAAGAAAAAGGGTGTGACTAAAAAGAAGTTACTTAAGCCAATTAAAAAAAATAAGGTTAAGAATAAAAATAATAGAGAGGTGAAAAAAATGAGCACAGAAACAGTAAAAGGTGGACGATCTCCAATGTTGGATACGTCTCACTTAAAAGTTAAATTTCCATTTAAAGAAAAATATGGAAATTTTATAGGTGGAAAGTTTGTAGAACCAAAGTCTGGTAAATACTTTGACAATGTAAGCCCAATTAACAATGAAGTAATATGTTCTATAGCAAGATCGGATGCAAGTGATGTTGAGGCTGCATTAGACTCTGCACATGCTGCTTTTCCTACTTGGGGAATTACATCAATAACTGAAAGATCAAATCTACTACTTAAGATAGCCGACGTTATTGAAAAAAATCTAGAACTATTAGCTACAGCTGAATGTTTGGATAACGGAAAGCCAATCAGAGAATGTATGGCAGCTGATTTACCGTTAGTTGTTGATCATTGGAGATATTTTGCTGGAGTTATTAGAGCAGAAGAAGGCTCTGTTTCAGAGATAAGTAATAGTGAATATTCTTATCATATCCCTGAGCCACTTGGTGTAGTTGCTCAAATTATACCTTGGAATTTTCCATTATTAATGGCTACATGGAAGCTTGCACCAGCACTAGCTGCTGGAAATTGTGTTATATTGAAACCAGCTGAGCAGACACCAGCATCCATCTTACTTTTAATGGAATTAATTGGAGATATATTACCTCCAGGAGTTCTTAATGTTGTAAGTGGTTTTGGTCTTGAAGCAGGGAAACCTTTAGCATCTTCTAAAAGAATTAGAAAGATTGCTTTTACAGGTGAAACTACAACTGGACGTTTGATTATGCAGTACGCAGCGCAAAACTTAATTCCAATAACTTTAGAATTAGGTGGAAAATCTCCAAATGTTTTCTTTGAAGATGTCATGGATCAAGATGATGACTTCTTTGATAAATGTCTTGAAGGTTTTACAATGTTTGCTCTTAATCAGGGTGAAGTTTGTACTTGTCCTAGTAGAGTACTAGTTCAAGAATCTATCTATGATAAATTTATGGAAAGAGCAGTGGCTAGAACAAAAGCTATCGTACAAGATAACCCTTTAAAAATGGAAACCATGATCGGCGCTCAAGTATCATTAGAGCAAATGGAAAAAATAAAATCTTACTTAGATTTAGGCAAGAAAGAGGGAGCTAAAGTTCTATGTGGAGGTGAAGTCGCTAACTTAAACAGTGGTTTGGAAAAAGGTAATTATATCCAACCTACTATTTTTGAAGGTGATAACTCTATGAGAATATTCCAAGAAGAAATTTTTGGTCCAGTTGTATCAGTTACTAAATTTAAAGATGAAGCTCATGCATTAGAAATTGCTAATGACACTCTTTATGGTTTAGGAGCAGGTGTTTGGACTAGAAATGGAAATATTGCTTATAGAATGGGAAGAGGAATCCAAGCGGGAAGAGTTTGGACTAACTGTTACCATGCTTATCCAGCTCATGCTGCTTTTGGAGGTTACAAACAATCTGGAATTGGTAGAGAAACTCATAAAATGATGCTTGATCACTATAGACAGGTGAAAAACTTACACGTGTCATACAGTGAGAAAAAATTAGGCTTCTTTTAACAGATATATTATAATGGCCTGTATTAAACTACAGGCCATATAACTATGAAAGTATCAGCAACACCCTTAGCAATAGAATTAATAGAAGATCTTAAAAAAGATCATGGTAAAGAACTACTTTTTCATCAGTCAGGTGGATGTTGTGATGGTAGTGCTCCCATGTGTTACCCTGTTAAAGAATTCTTAATAAGTGATGATGATGTATTAGTTGGAAAAATCGGTGGTATTCCTTTTTACATAAGTGAAACTCAACACACAGCATGGAAAAACACAGATTTGATTATTGATTGCATTAAAGGAATGGGTGGAATGTTTTCTTTAGACAATGGAACTGGTAGAAGATTTCTAACAAGGTCAGAAATCTGTGTGCCTGAAAAAAGTAAATCTAATTAATTAAATTTTGCTTTAACTCTTAGCGTAAGTAAAATTACTATAATAATAAGATAAATTAAAGGCTCTGCAGTAACTACTTTTACTAACCACATGTAGTGGGTAATTCCCAATAAAGAAATTATATAAATAAGCTTGTGTAGTTTCTTCCACTTATCTTTTAATAATCTTATCATTCGTTTAGACGAAGTAAGAGCAAGTGGCACTAATAAAAGCCAAGCTAAAAATCCAGCAAATATAAATTTTTTTTTAATAATATCATCACTAATACTAGACCAATCAAAGCGATAATCTATTCCTACATAAGTCATCATGTGTGCGGATGCATAAAAAAAGACAAACAAGCCAAACATTCTTCTATAGGTAATCCAGAAATTTAACTTAGTAAATTTTTGTAAAGGAGTCATTGCAAGAGTTATTATAATAAAACGAAGAGTCCAATTACCAGTTACATGTGTAATTTCTTTTACAGGCTCAGGGCCTAACTGATTAAAGATAATTTGATAAAAAATAATTAATATAGGCAGTAAAGATAAAATGAAAATGGGAATTTTTATATATTTCTGCATATTTTATAAAAAAAATTTTGTGTATTTAAAAGTTTTTCTTTAAATCCATACCAGAGTATAAGTTTGCAACTTCATCACCATACCCATTAAACATTTCTGTTTCAATTCTGGGGGACAAAATACCTTCACCAATGACACGTTCTGTTGCTTGTGACCATCTAGGATGTGAAACATTTGGGTTAACATTTGAGTAAAACCCATATTCTCTTGGGGACGATCTCATCCAAGACGATGTAGGCATTTTTTTAACCAATTTTATTTTTACAATTGCTTTTGCACTTTTAAAACCATACTTCCATGGTAGAAAAATTCTTAAAGGAGCACCATTTTGGTTGGGTAAAGGTTTTCCATAAAGTCCAGTAACTACTGTTGTTAAAGGATGCATAGCCTCATCAATTCTTAATCCTTCTTTGTAAGGCCAATTTAAAACTGGATATCTTTGACCTTTCATTTGTTCAGGATCGTAGACACTTTCAAATTCAACAAATTTTGCAGTATTTTTAATAGATACTTTATTAAGTAGTTTATTAAGAGAAAATCCCATCCAAGGAATAACCATAGACCAACCCTCAACACATCTAAGTTTGTAGATTCTTTCTTCAGAGGGTAATAAGGAAATTATTTCTTCTGCTGAAAGTGTAATTGGACTATCTACTTCACCTTCAATAGTTAAATCCCATGGTTTAGTTTTAAATTCTTTTGAGTTTTTAAAAGGATCTCTCTTTCCAGTTCCAAATTCATAATAGTTGTTATAAGTGGTAATATCCTGATAAGTCGTCAAATCTGTTTTATTTTGAGAATAAGCACTATTAAGAAAAGGAAAAGAGCTTAATGATATTGACCCAACACCTAACCCAATAGATTTAATAAATTTTCTTCTTTTATTATATATTTGTTCAGTAGTTATTTCTGAATGTTTATATTTTTTCATTTTGAATAGGATTACCTTTTAACCAATTGCTTTGTTCATTTTTATAGTGTTCTTTTTTCCATATAGGAGATCTTTTTTTAATTTCTTCAATAATATATCTTGATAATACGTAAGCTTGATCTCTATGCTTACATGCAACTGCTATAATAATACTAGTTTCTCCAAGTCCAATATAACCTTTAATATGCTCAATAAAGACTGCTTTATCAATAATCTTTAGTTTTTCAGCAGCTTCTTTATAAATTTCTTCAAAACTTTTTAATACAAGCTCATCATGAGTATCGTAAGTTATTCCAACAACTTCTTTATCCTCATTGATATTTCTTACAGCGCCATTAAAGATAATTGAAGCTCCATAAGTAGAAGATTTGATAAACTCTTCTGCCGTAGAAGTAATAATTTTACTTGTCTTAATATCTATTATTTTTGTATGTAACATT
>CAJQSY010000007.1:0-4739 GCA_905616605.1 uncultured Candidatus Pelagibacter sp. | reverse complement strand
CAGATAAAAAGTTGTGGATTAACTAAACAAAAAGTTAAAGGAATAAAAAGTTTAGCAAAGCAAATATTAGATAAATCATTTAACCCTAAGTTAATTCCTAAAATGTCAGATGAAGATGCAATTATTTATCTATCCCAATTAAGACAAATTGGAAGATGGTCAGCTGAAATGATTTTATTGTTTACTTATAATCGATCAAATATTTGGCCCATACAAGATATTGGTCTTTTAAGGGGAATTTCAAAAAATTACAAAAAAAGATACCTACCATCAGAATCTTATGTGAAGTTGCTAAATAAAAGATTTAGTCCATACTGCTCAGTTGCAACTTGGTATCTTTGGAGAAGTATAGACCCAGAACCTATTCAGTACTAAAACCTTCTACTATTTGTAGGTTTCGTTCTGTAGTATCTTTAGCTAAAGCCCAACCATCTTGATACTCTTTAGAATCGTGACATTTTATAGCTTGTTCATGATTTGGAAATTCCCAGATTACAGTTCTTGGATAATTTTCACCCTCTAAAGTTTCAAATTTTCCACCTCTTACTAAGGGCTTTCCTCCATAACTCTTTATTATTTCGGTAACTTTTGACCCATAATTTTTTATATTTTCTTGGCTATCAATTCTTTTGTACAAAGCAATCCAGTAGGCTTTCATTATTTCTCCTTTTTAAATAATTTTTTATATGATAATGAATTTTATGGCAGAAAAATTAATCATCTCTTTCGATCAGTATACAAAAATTGTAGAAAAATTAGCAATAGAAATTCACAACAACTATAAGCCAACAGTATTAGTGGGCATTATGAGAGGAGCAGCTCCTATATTGGATATTCTTTCTAGAATTTTAAAATTACCTATAGCCTACATAGTAATTCAAAGTTATTCAGGAAAAGGAATGCAAGATAAACAAGGTCAATTGATGTTTGCAAGAGAAATTAGTTCTTTAGCTGAGAATAAAGATTTTGATAAAGTTTTATTAGTAGATGATTTATCTGATACTGGATTAACTTTAAATAAAAGTATTGAGTGGTTAAAAAATTATGAGCCAACTAAAGATTATATAAACGAAGTTAAAACTGCATGTTTATGGAAAAAAAAATCATCTACATTTGAGCCAGATTTTTGCCCAGTAAAACTAGATTCAGATCCATGGATTGTTCAGCCAACTGAACATTATGAAGAGGTGTCTATGGAAGAAATAATTAAGAGAAATAAATAGGGCTGGAATAATTCCAGCCCTAAAAATTATATCTTAAGCAACTGCAAAACTAACAACACTTAAGATTGCAATAACCCATATTGCTGGTGAAGTTGAAGAAAACTTACCAGTAAATAATCTGATTAATGCGTATGAAACAAATGCTAAAGCAATACCATTACTAATACTATATGTTAAAGGCATAGCAATCATGGCAAGAACAGCGGGAGCTGCTTCACCAATATCATCCCATTCAATATCAGTTATGTTTCTGACAAAAAGAACAGAGACAAATACTAAAGCTGCACCGTCAATTTGTTTAGGTAAGCTTGTTGCTAAAGGAGCAAAGAATATACAAGCTAAAAATAGCAGACCAATTACTAAAGAAGTCATTCCTGTTTTTCCACCAGCTTTTACACCAGCTCCAGATTCAACATAACTTGTTACAGTTGTTGTTCCCATCATTGCACCAGCTACAGTTCCAACACTGTCAGCCATCATTGCTTTTTCAATATCTTTAACCTTACCATCTTTACCAACCTTGCCAGCAACGTTTGCTACTGAAGTTAATGTTCCTGCGGTATCAAAGAAATCAACAAATAATAAAGTAAATACTACAGTTGTCATACCAGCTGTTAATGCTGCTGATAAATCAAAATCAAATAGATAAGTCATTGGAGGCGGTGAGCTTGCAATTCCATTAAATTTAGCAAGTCCAGTAGCCCATGCAATAATACTAAATAATAAAATACCAATAATGATATTTCCTTTAACTTTCATTTTTTCAAGAACAATCATTAAAATAAATGCAGCACAACCTAATAGAACAAGTGGGTCGCTCAAGTCACCCAACTGAACTAATGTTACTGGATTATCAACGACGACTTCCATGATTTGAAGTCCAATTATTGCTAGGAATAGTCCTATACCGGCGCCAATTCCTAATTTTAAACTTTTTGGAATTGAATTGATTAACCATGCTCTGATAGGTGTTAATGAAATGATTAAGAACAAAACTCCAGCAACTAGCACCGCTCCTAAAGCTTCTTGAGGTGTATAACCCATTCCAGCACAAACACCGAACGCAACAAATGCATTAATTCCCATACCTGGAGCCAAACCTATTGGCCATGTTTTTCCATAAAATGCCATTATGAAACAAGCAAGTGCTGTTGCAACAATTGTTGCTGTGTATACCGCTCCAAATTCAAAGAAACCTTTTTCTGGTCCAGCAAATTCACCTGATAATATAAATGGATTTAAAAACATAATGTAAGCCATTGTCAAAAAAGTTGTTACACCAGCTATTACTTCTGTTTTAAAATCAGTCTTGTGTTTTTTATAGTCGAAATATTTTTCTAACATTGATCCTCCTAAGATTAAAAATGATTAATATTAGATTAATCAGGAAAATACTCTTAAAAATCTAAGTTTATCAACAAATTTCAACTTATAAGTTTATATTTATGCCATATTTTGAGTGTTATCATTAAATCATGCATAAATTAAAATTTATTTTTATAAGTTTATTTTTTTTAACTCTTGTTGCTGGCTGTCAAACAATCAAAGATAAAACAGATGAAATTGTTGAAAAAGAAAATGCTAAGTTAAGTGAATACATTGGAAAAACTTCAAGTAATTTGCAAATGGAATTAGGCAAGCCAGATGAAGATTTTAAAAATGAAAAAAGTAACCTAGAGCTTATTTATAATACTAAAAAATATGGAATACTTTGCGAAAGAAGATTTGAAGTTGATTCTAATTCTATTGTGATTGGTTTTGTATCAAACGGTTGTTTTTAAAAATTAGAGACTAAATTTTTTCAGAAATTTTTAATGCAAACGCATAATCAAGTGCAATTTCTTCTATAGCGCCATCTCTACCAGATTTACCACCATGACCTGCGTTCATTTCAGTTTTTAAAAGTAATAAATTATTATCAGTTTTATAATCTCTAAGTTTGGCAGTAAATTTTGCTGGCTCATCAAACAATACCCTGTTGTCACTTAAACTTGTTGTGATCAGCATATGAGGATAATCCATTTTTTTTATATTGTTATAGGGAGCATAAGAATAAATATAATCAAAGTGATCTTTTTTATCTTTTGCATTTCCAAACTCATCAAATTCTCCAACTGTCAAAGGTAAAGAGTGATCTAAATTAGTTGTCAAAGAGTCAACAAATGGTACAGCCATTATAATTCCTAGAAATAATTCAGGGGCTTGATTAACTACAGCGCCCATAAGAAGACCTCCTGCAGAGCCACCCATACCTATTATCTTATTTTTTGAAGTATATTTATTTTCAATTAAATATTTTGCAGAGGCAATATAATCTTCAAATGTATTTTTTTTATTAAGCAGTTTTCCTTCTTTCCACCACTTCATACCTCTTTCCATGCCCCCTCTAATATGGGCTGTAACCCATATGATATCTCTATTAATTAAACTTAATCTAGTAGTAGAAAAACTAGGGTTCATAGAACTTCCGTATGAGCCATAACCATAAAGTAGTAATTGAGCACTTCCATCTAGTTTAGTATTTTTATGTCTTGTAATAGTAAGAGGCACCAATCTACCATCGTGTGATTTACAATCAACCCTTTCTACAATGTAGTCATTAGGATTATGACCAGAGGGAATTTCTTGTTCTTTAACTAATTTTTTTTGTTTTGTGCTTAAGTTGTAAGAATAAACTCTAGACTGTGTTTTAGGTGAAGAATAGCTTATGTATATCTCGTCTGTATTTTTATCTCGTTGCATTAAAGATGCACCAGGGACATATACAGTTTCATCAGAAAAAATTAACTCTTCTTCTATTCCAGTTGTAATATTTTTTACAAATAATTTATCTAAAGCATCTGAAGTTTCAGACCTTATGATCCAATTTTTTAAAAATGTTAACCCACCAATTAGAACTTCATCTTTTGCAGCAATAAAAGTTTTCCAGACTGGTTTTTCCAAACTATCACTAATGTCTATCTTAAAATCCTCAGCATTTTCATTGGTATGATTGTAAAATTCACCATCCCAAGAATTAACTGAATAAAGAATTCCTCTTTGTCTTTTTTTTATTAATTTAGGCTTAGGATTTTTTTCACTAACATCGAAATAATATTGTTCAGAAGTATTATGATCTGAGGAATTAATAAAAAAATATTTATCATCTGAGCTTAAACCAATTCCAACCGTAAAAGCTTCACTTTTTTCTTCAAATATTAATTGATCTTCTTGAACTTTAGTTCCTAATTTGTGTCTGTAAATTTTTCTTGGTCTATGATTTTCATCAAGTTTTGAATAAAATATAAATTGATCATCTAAACTAAAAGTTATGCCACCTGATGTCTCTTCTATCTTTTCAGTTATTAATTTTTTTGTATTTATATCTCTAATATATATTGTGTAGTATTCAGAACCTTTAGTATCCAAGGAATACCCTAAATATTTATCATTAAAACTAACTTCTAAATCACCAACACCAAAATATTCTACTTTTAGTTTTTCTTTTTCTTCATCACCATTCCAAATTTCTTCAAT
>CAJQSY010000006.1:0-67541 GCA_905616605.1 uncultured Candidatus Pelagibacter sp. | reverse complement strand
AAAATAGTCTAATCCAATAGTTTCTTCTTTAATTGCTGCTAGGAATAATTTGTCCATAGATTTTTTTTACCAAAGATATAAATATATTAATATCATGAATTTAAAAGATTTTATTAGGTCTATTCCAGATTATCCAAAAAAAGGAATTTTATTTAGAGATATAACAACTTTAATTAAAGACGCAGATGCATTTGAAGAATGCATCAATCAGATAATTGCGAGATCCAAAAATTATAAAATAGATAAAATTGCAGCAATTGAATCAAGAGGATTTGTATTTGCTTCTGCTGTTTCTTATCTGCTTAAAAAACCTTTTATTATGTTTAGAAAAAAGAACAAACTTCCTGCTGAAACACATTCTGTTGATTTTGAATTAGAGTATGGAACAGCAACTATTGAAGTGCATAAAGATTCAATTGATAAAGACGACTCAATTTTGATTATAGATGATTTAATAGCAACGGGTGGAACTGCTGAAGCTGCAGCTAAACTTGTAGAAATGTCGAATGCTAAAATCGCAGCATTTGTTTTTGCAATTAATCTTTTTGACCTAGGTGGTTCAGATAATTTAGTTAAAAAAGGTTATAAGGTTGAAAACCTAATGGATTTTCCAGGGCATTAAATGGTAGCAGGAAGTGGAATCAAAACACTCCCTCACAATTAAGTACTTATTAAGATCTATATATAGTCAGTGACAAATAGCTAGATTAAGTGAAAAATTTACCGATAAAGAGATCGATGAAGTCTTCAGTAAAGAGCCTGATGAAATTCAACAACTAACTGAATTTGCAACAATTGCTTGTGAAAAATAACTAATAAAGCTTTTCAAATAAACAAAGCAACAGTTGCTGAAAAAGCTTTCTATGATCCTAAAAAGAAGCTAGCTAGTGGCTAACAATAATAGTATTTATAAAGCATGCTAACTCCAAAAGATTATATATCCCTCTACTTACTAGTAATTATCTTAACGGTAGTCTCAGTTAACTTCATGTACCGTCTCTATTTTTAATAATTAGCTATTTTTTAAAAAAATAAATAATTGTTAAAACTATAAGGATTATGACAATCCAAATAGCAAGATTAGTTAAGAATTGTTTTAACTTAGAATTAGACTGTAGAAAAGCTGGGAGTACTAATAAAAGTATCCCTAGCATATAAACAAAGGGTAATATCTGATCCATTATTATATCTAGTTTGTATTAAGAAACGTTCGTACGAGACCGTCGTTCATTCTGTTTTATTTTATCAAAAGTTTTCTCAATTATTTTAGCTTTCGGTCTTAGCTCTTCATTGTTATCTTTTTCTAAAAGATTTGCGCCAGCTGTTTTATTAAATCCGTCTATTTTTTTAAAATATTCTTTGTTTTTAGATTGTGATTTACTGTACCAAAGGTCCTTTAATTGTTTGGTGTAATCTTCAAGTTTACTCTTATCCCAAGTAATATTTTCTTGTTTTTTCATCAAATTATAAAATTGTATGAAGTCTTTTGATTTAACCCACTGTCTAATTATATGAGTAAGTGTTTTATCTTTATTTTCTGGATCAAGTTGCTTTTGTGTGACTATCGCAATAATATTTAATGAATAAGATGCTCTATTAATATCATAATTAGATGCATTCCCTTGATCACAACCTTTTAATAAGCTTAATACTTTCTCAAGATCGCTGTCTGAATGTGTTAAATATTCAATTACCTTATCCCATTTATCTTTTGCAACTTTACTCATTTATACCTAAAGTTTTTATTTATACTCTTATACCGATGATAACTTCATTTTTTTTGAATACTTTTTCTTAGGAGAGTTTTTTATAACTGCTTGAGCACATCGCATTATCCCTCTTTTATTATCAAAAGTCATTTTTGGCTCACCATGTAATTTCCATCCATTGGATATTGCCTCAGTTACACGATGACAAAATTCCGAAGTATCATCGCTTGTAATAAATCTATAAGCTTTCATAATCTTAACTTATCAAAACGCAAATCAGGTGTCTAGGGGATTAGATAAGGTTTAAGTAATCAATCTATTTAAGACGAAACCTAGAACAGAGAAACCTAAAGATAAGATAGTTAAGTTTACCAAGACCGTAGAAATTAGGTACGGATTTTTTAGTCTTTAATTTCTTAGCTTTTTTCTTCTTCATGGCCGATATAGTTTTGTGTTTCATTTGAATGCTTAAGATTATAACAATCCGTGCAAAGTAAGATCACTTCAGGGCCTGAGCTTACTTGTGTTAAGATAGCAGTATCATCTCCACACTCGCTACACCCTGATAAACGTTTTTTCATTTATGTTTTTTACGAGTAATTTCATTAATCTTATCAATATAATTTTTTATCTCAGGGTTATCTGGAGTTTTATTATCTTGCTTGGGGTTCTTCTTTCTTTGGTAATAATAATAAATAGGCATAACAACAGATAAAGAAACGATGATAATTGCTAGTATAATTTCAGAAGTTGTAACCATTTTAATATTTAATGACACGCTTGATTGAATTTTTTAAGTCTCCAGTAATTATATGGCCATGGTGTTAAAAAGCCAACCATTAACATGCTGGGTACTACCCACCATGTAAGTTGAGCTCCACCAGTTAAAAAATAATCTGTAGCATTCATAGAGATTTCCATACTAACCATTGAGATAAAACTCATGCCACAAGCTGTCTTTAACGCACTGATAAAATCAAACTTTTGTTTCATTAAAATATAAGTCTCGAGCATAATGCTAGTGAGCAAACCATTAATGATTGCTAAAGTCATAATACCTAAAACTGGAAAAGGAATTTTACTTAACTGAAAAAATAATATGGTTCCAAAATCTCCAATAGAACAACCAACAACACACCACATCGTATTCTTCGCACTAATTCTCCAGCTATTTTTGCATCCCCAATGAAAAGTATCTGTTGCCATATGATTTATTTACTTAAATTTATTTGATGTTGATAATAGTCATCTGGCCAAAAACTTTTAATGTAGGCTAGAACTGAGTCTATATCTTTGTCATTAAGGTTATCTTTAAAACCAGCCATCTTCCCCTCATAATCACTGATTATTCCAACTAATCCATATTTAATAATTTTATGTAGTGTTTCATCATTATGGTGCCAAGTGTGACCCGTACCATTTAAGGGGGGTGCTTTACGATGACCATCTTTATCTAAACCCTTCCAGTTTTCAGCTCCAGATAAATTAACCTGATGACAGCTTGCACAATTATTTTGGTATGCAATTTTGCCTCTAGCAATCATTAATTCAGAATCTCTTGTGATTGGAAAATGATTATCTGAGTAAGAAGTATTACTTAATAATATAGATAGAGTTAAAATTAGAAGTATTTTTTTCATAACTATTAAATTTATATATTAAAATTGTTAGATTAATCTTATATTTTTTTAAGTTTGATTGATTATAAGTATTTATTAATGAACAATTTCATCTTATTTATAGTCACTCTTTTTTGCTGGTCACCTACTTGGTATATCATCAAATTTCAATTAGGTTACGTTGATCCATTGGTATCGGTGTTTTATAGGTTTTTAATTGCTGCAATAATTATTTTTGTTTATCTAATTTATAAGAAGAAAAATCTTAAATTTTCTTTAAATCAACATCTTTGGTTTTTGCTCTTCGGTATTTGTCTTTATTCTCTAAATTATGTTTTCTTTTATCTATCAAATACTTATTTAATAAGTGCATTTCCAGCAGTTGTCTTTTCAACAGTAGTTATTATGAATATTTTAGGAGAAGGCTTTTATTTTAAAAAGAAACCTTCTTTAAAAACTTTACTTGGTGCAACTATTGGGATGATTGGAATTATAATCATTTTCAGTGATGAAATTTTCAATTTTAGCTTAGCAAATGGAACTCATGTTGGATTATTTTTAGCATTACTTGGTACTTTTTGTGCATCAACAGGTAACATGGTTCACCAAAGAAACTTAAATAATAACTTTCAATTAATACCAACACTTGCTTATGCAATGCTTTATGGATCACTGGTCACACTATTAATCACCCAGATAAAAGGTACTGAATTATTATTTGAATATAGCTTTAGTTACATCGCATCCCTTGCTTATCTATCAATAGTTGGTTCAATATTTGCCTTTATCTTTTATCTAAGATTGTTAGAAAAAGTTGGAGCTGGAAGAGCGGGTTATGTGGGGGTGGTAATGCCGGTACTTGCTTTATTAATATCAACAGTGTTTGAAAACTTAGAATGGCAACAAGATTTAATAATAGGTTTACCTATTTTAATAATTGGTGCTGTACTCGTTATTAATCAGAAAATTAAAACTATAAAATAAACAGATTAAAACTTTTTTATTTATTTGCTAAAGCGTTATAGATACAACCCACTCCAATTCCCATAACCTCATCACTTTTTAAAGATCTTGCTCTAGTGGTCATTTGAGATTTTAAGAAATTTGATGTTCTGTGATTTGGATATCTATATTGTATTATATGCAACCAAGGTCCATTAAAGCTTAGACCATCTAAATTTTTATTAAATTTTTGCAAACCATTGCTAGCTTGTGAGTTATGACCTTTTTTTGCCCAATGTTCTAAAATGGAATTATCTAAAAAACCATCTTGAAATAATTCAGCAGCTTTTAATAATTTTTTTTCATAATTTTTTGGTAATTTTATATTAGCTGCATTTGCAATTTCTAAAATCATAAAAGCTTCTCCTAAGCCAGTATGATGATACCATAACGATCGATCTCCTCGTGTAGTTCTGTCTTTAATGCTTCCATCATCGAGTATCCATTTGTCAGCTCCTTTAACAAGTTTCTTAACTAATTTAGAATAATTTTTATTATCACTATGTCTTAAAGCTATATTTGGAAAATACCAACCAGCAGAATTCCCCATATAAAATTTATTGGCAGGTTTTATTTGTTTATAAAAAGGTTTGAACCATTCATTAATAGTTTTATGTCTTGGATCTTCAATTTTATAATTAGCAAAATTAAGATTGTAGATATAGTTTAAACCCATAATTATTTCTAAGGTTACAGTTGCATCTTTTATTGGTGCTAAGTCTTGACCCTCTGGATCACTCCACTCACCTTCACAATCTTTTAAGATAGAATTTTTTTCTGTATTTCTATAACATTGTTTAGTTTTAGTAAGAGCTTTATTTTTTGCCCATATATAAAGTTTATCAAAGAGAAACTCTTTTACCTGATCATTTTCAGATACACTTGCATAAGTTACAACATCAGCATATTCTTTAAAGACATTCCGACTATGAACACCTTCTACTATTTTCCAATTATCCATTCTTGAATTATAACCAAGTATTTTTATTGCTAAATCTTTGTTAATAATGCCTTTTCTAATTTTATAGTTTTCAAAACCACAAAACTTGCTCTTATGTTTGGTAGATAATTTATTAAATTCATCTTGAACACTATCTGGAATAAATGGAGATTTGCTTAGCTGTTTTGCAAAAGATAAATTTGGAACTATTAAAAATAAAACTAAAATTATTAAATATTTTTTCATAAATATTTTATAAATTAACTTTTAATTATTTAGCACATTTACCAATAGAGCCTAAAGAACACTTAGAGCCATCAATCCAAGTTGCATTGTTTAGATTGGCACCTTCAAAGGTTGCATTTAAGATATTAGCACCCGTTAAATCTGCTTCAAAAAGATTACTATTAGTGAAGTTTGTCTCAATTAATGATGAACCTTTGAAATTCACTCTCGTTAAATTGGCACTTGAAAAATTTGCTTTTTCAAAAATACCACCCTCAAGATTTGCTTCATATAAATTAGTTCTAATAAAAGAAGATTCTACAAAATTACCATTAGATAATGTTGCATTCATCATTACTCCTTTATCAAAAGTAACTTTAATAAAGCTAATAAAAGAAAGATTAGAATTTGGTATATAGGCTCTACTTAGATCTTGGCCTTCTGAGAATTGACAATTAGAATAATCCACTCCATCAGTTGGAGCATCATCACAGCCTGCTTTTGCACCACTAGTTAACAATAAGCTTAAGACTAAAATGGTCAAAAGCTTGCTAATAAAGCTAGTCCCCAATATTTTTTTCACAATTAAATGCTAACAAATCATTGCTATAATGTCTTCTATTAATTTATTTTATTTAACCATTTGAGGATAATGTTTAAATTTAGGAATACTCTTCTCTATTTTACAAGATATCAGTGTTAAAATTTATATGTTTTTTTTATTAATTTTTGTAAATTAATGTCAGGAATTTTCAAAAAAACATCTCCTAATATAATTCTAAAAACATCTTTGTAGTGTTGAAAGTCATTTTTATTTCCTATTTTATTAAAACTCATATTTGAAAGATTTATTTTAATTTCATTTAATTTATTGGATGACTTAATAAATCCTTGAGTATTAAATATTTGGAATTTTAAAATTAAAAAATTTATATCCTTTTTTTTTATTGGGTAGATTTTTGGTTTATAATTCTCTTCTTGCTTTTTTACTTCTTGCAAAGAATCATCAACTATTACTTTATTATTATTAATATCAATATCTAAGAAAATCTTTGCATTATAAAAAATTAGATGCTCAATAATTATTAAATTAGTAAATAATGATTTAAAATTATATTTAATTTCAATTTTTTCTGCTTCAAAAAAATTTTTATAATAAATTTTGTTAGTACTTTTGGCTTGTACTGAATTTAAAATTATTTGTTTTTTTGAATAATCAATATCAATATTTTTTATAGATATATTTCTATCAATCAGTTTTGGTATAGCGAATATAATTACTTGGGAAATTATAGTTTTGTTAAAAATTAGGAGAGATAAAATTAGCACAAAGATTATTATAATTTTTTTCATAAGTATTAGTTATATTTTGGCTTTATCCAATATCCATAAACACAACGTGTTCCACGTCTTGAACAATCATAAGTGTCATGTAAAACACCATCCTTAACAACTGTTATGTGTTTTGAGCAAGATACAATCAAAGTTCCATTTGGAAGTTCATTTTTTTTTAAATGAACTTTACATCCTTGACCTATAAACATAGTTGGCATCCATTGCCATCCTAGTTTTTTAAGATATTTCTTAACCACAGCTCTATGAGTGCCTGATCTTGGACTATCATTTTTTTGTTTTAAACTTCTTGCAAGTCTAGTTCTTGATGTAGTTCTAAATTCTTCATTTGCCTTATAAAGATCATTATAAATTTTTTGATAAGGAAGACCTGATACAATTGCTATAGATCTAACTACACAGTCTCCAGCTTTTCCCTTATAACCAGCAGCAGCTCTGCCTCCATCATTAATTTCTAATTCTAAATTACTACTTGAAAATAATCTCTTAAAGAAATTCAAGATTTACTTTTGTGATCAAGGATTTCTACCATACACTGAGTTGCGTATTCACGCCATTCCACAGCCGATTTATCCTTAAGGTTATTAAGGTGGTTCATATTGCTATCTATATTTTCTTGATGTTTAGCTTTGTCAGCTTCTTCTAAGTTTTTTCCCATGTTAGTAAGATTGGTCTTCATTGCATTAATCCAACTATTGCCAAGCTCAACACACCTAACATCATCTTTCTCGTCACAAATCTGTTTAAAGAAATTAAAAATAACGTCATCAGCTTTTATCTCTTTACTCATGTTAATTTCCAAAAATACCTAATTTAACATCATAATCAACTGCAATTCCGTAATCAGGATCATCATCACTATCAACAACAAGCTGACCTGCTCTGCTTAATAATCTGTGACAGTCACGGGTTAGATGTCTTAATTTAACTTTTTTCCCAAAACTATTGTATTTATCAGCAATGTCTTCAATTGCTTTTAAAGCTGATTGATCAATTACTTTTGATCCAGCAAAATCAATAATAACTACTTCAGGATCTTCTTCTGGTTTAAATAATTCTAAAAAACTATCTGTTGAACTAAAGAAAAGTGGACCTTCTATTTCATAAACCTTAGCACCCTTTTCTGTAACAGATGGTCTCTCAACTGCTCTAATTCTTGAGGCAGATTTCCAAGCAAAAACTAATGCTGATACAATAACACCAACAATTACAGCAACTGCTAGATCTTCTAAAACAGTTACAACAGTTACAAGGACAATAACTAAGGCATCACTCTTTGGAACAAAGAATAATATTTTTAAAGAATTCCATGCAAAGGTTCCAATCACCACCATAAACATTACACCCACAAGTGCTGCAATTGGGATCATCTCAATATAGTTTGAAGTATATAAAATAAAAATTAATAAGAATAATGCTGCGGCTATTCCTGCAATTCTTGTTCTACCTCCTGATTTAACATTAATCATAGATTGTCCAATCATCGCACATCCACCCATACCACCAAAAAAACCAGTAACTGTATTTGCTAAACCTTGTGCTAAACATTCTTGACTTGCACCACCTCTTTTATTGGTGATTTCACCAACTAAGTTGAGAGTTAACAAGCTTTCAATTAAGCCAATGGCAGACAATATAAATGCATAAGGGAAAATAATTTTTAAAGTTTCAAAGTTTAATGAAACACTTGGGATTGAAAATATAGGCAATCCTCCTTTAACACTTGCAAGATCTCCAACACTTGGGATGTCAATCTTTAATACTAAAACTAAAAGAGATGTTGCTAAAATAGCAGCAAGAGTTGCCGGAACTGCTTTAGTAATCTTTGGCAATAACCAAATGATTAACATAGTTAAAGCAACAAACCCTATTGAATAATACAAAGTGTTTCCTGAAATCCACACCGATTCACCCATTGCATTAAGGGTTTTAAACTGACTAAGTTGTGAAATACCAATAACGATTGCAAGACCATTAACAAAACCAAGCATTACAGGTTGAGGTACCATTCTAATAAATTTTCCAAGCTTAAAGACACCTGCTAATAATTGTAAAATTCCCATTAAAACTACAGTTGCAAATAAATATTGCGCACCATGATCCATAACAAGAGAAACCATGACAACAGCTAAAGCTCCAGTTGCTCCTGAAATCATTCCAGGTCTTCCCCCAAATACTGCTGTAATTAACCCAACAATAAAAGCTGCATAAAGACCAGATAAAGGTGCAACCCCTGCAACAAAAGCAAAGGCAATGGCTTCTGGAACTAACGCTAAAGCAACCGTTAAGCCTGATAAAACTTCAATTCTAAATAAAGAAAAGGATGCACCTTCCTTTGGAATATAATTTTGTGAGTTAAAACCAATAGATTTTGCAAATGATGAGAGTGTGGTTTTAATCAATGTATTTAAATTTTAATTATTTGTGAATCGAGAAGTTATCTATTTAGTAAAGCAAGCAGTTGATAAAGTCTACTTTCAATTAATACGTGTTAACAAATTTGGGACGAATCAGATACATAATGATTAAGAGGTAGTGGCGGGAGACTAAAACTACCTCTGTCCTTACCCTTTAATCCTTAAGATACTTTTTAATCTTATTGATAGTTTTTGCTAATAGAATTTTTGTATAAGGTTTCCCTTTAATAACCCAAACTGACAACGGCCACGTACTATCATTAGTAGATCTTGCGATAATATGAATATGTAATTGAGGAACAATGTTGCCAATTTTTTCAACATTAAGTTTTTTTGTTTTAAAGATTTTTTTCATTAACTTACTACAATGAACAATTTCTTTCATTAATAACATTTGATCTCTTGAGTTAAGTTCTGAGATATCATTAATATTTTTTCGTTTAGGAATTAAAATAATCCAGGGAAATTTAGCATTATCAATTAAACGAATACTGCATAGTTTTAAATCAACTATTAAATGAGAATCTTTTAGAAAACTTTTACTTACTTTATTGGTCATAGTTAAATATTAATATAAATGTGTTCTATAAGCAAAAATTATTATAGGCTAATTTCATTATGGCAGATAAACAAATACGTTCCGTTGCTAAAACATTTTCATGGAGACTTTTTATTTTTATCTACTGGGTAATATTTGGGTATATTTTTACTGGTAGCTTTAAGGTTGCTGGAATACTAGGGCTAGGTTCTATAATTCCTCTCTTTTTTTATTATTTTCATGAAAGGATCTGGAATAAAGTTAAGTGGGGTCTTAATTAAATAATAAATAATATATTTATAAATATTTTTTTATTTTATCAGAGACGATTACTTTGTTATTGTTCATGTAGTCTTCATGATTTTTTTCTATATTTTTAAGTTCATAAAGATAATTAACCATTACGCCATAAGATCTTTTAAAACCTGTTTCAGAAATATTTGCATTAACGACTATATCATCAACAATTGCTCCATTACCTAAATGAAATCTACTAACCTCATTCACTGGTAGTCCTTTTTCATTTTTTTCATTAACAATATAATGAGCTACTAATTTTGTTATAGCTTCTTTATTTTTTATAATTCTACTGTCACCTAATTTTAAGTCTTGAGATTTTAAAAAGATAGCATCTTGATCTTTTAGATCGCCTAAAATATTTTTAATCTTACTTTCCTCTAAATAAGTAAACCAATCAGCAAAACCTGGTATAGGTGATAAGGTACCAAAGTTTTTAATGTGAGGTAGTTCTTCTTGTATTTCAAAAACCACTCTCTTTATTAAAAAATTACCCAAAGTTACTCTTGATAGACCTTCTTGACAGTTACTAATTGAATAAAAAGTAGCTGTATCATAAGATTTTTCCTCATTAACTGTCGGCTTCATTAATTCTTGAATAGATTTGCCTAGACCTTTTGTAAGGGCTACTTGAACAAAAATAATAGGCTCATCTTCAAGGGCTGGATGAAAGTAAGAGAAAAACCTTCTATCTTCACCTAACCTTCTTTTAAGTTCATTCATATCTTTTATTTTATGAACTCTTTCGTATTTAATTATTTTTTCTAAAACTGCAGCCTTTGTATCCCATGTGATTTTAGCAAGTTTAAGAAATCCTGGATTAAACCAAGCTCTAAATAAATGCCTAAGATCATTATCTAATTCTAAAAGTTCTTTATTGTCTTTTAATATTTTTATTAAATCTTCTCTTAACGCAACTATAATCGCAGTTCCATTGGGCGCCATATTCATTCTTCTAAAAAGCTCTCTTCTCTTACCTTCGGAAACTTTAAATAAATCAGACAAAGTTTTTTCATTTTGAGATTTTGTATAATTTTCAATTGCTTCGTTAACTTTTGTAAAGCTGGGCTTATATTTATCGTTAATTTTTTTAAAAAATGATAATTTATTTTCTGGTGATAATGATTGATATAGTTCAGTAATATCTCTAGCTACAGTAATACCGAATGCTGCACCTTTGTGCGAAATTAAATCATCACATAAAGATATGATAGATTTTAAGTCATTTTTTTTAATATTCTTTATACTAAAAAGTTTTTGACCTGCATCAGCAATAGATGAAATTATCTCTTTAAAATTAAACATAATTAATTGTATAATATTTAAATATTCAACTAAAGATCTAATAGAAACAGTTAGTGAAAAAGTTCCAAAGATTTTACACTTTTAAAAATTTATACTGTTAAAATTTAAAAAAGTAATTTTTTACTTAATTTTTAAGAAAGATATTCAAGGGCTTTAAGAATACCACCTTTTTTATAAGGTATTTTAGATTTCATTAAACCCATCTCAACTCCTGCTAACGTTCCAGCGAGCATCAGTTCATTAAAATCACCCAAATGACCAATTCTAAATATTTTTCCAGCAACTTTTGCTAATCCTGCTCCTAAAGACATATTGTAATCATCCAAAATTATTTTTCTTAGTGCGTCTGCATCATGACCTTCCGGAACAAGAACTGCAGTTAATGTGCTAGAATATTCTTCTGGGTTTTTACAAAGCACTTCTAGCCCCCAAGCATTCACAGCTATCCTAGTTGCTTCAGCAAATCTTTTATGTCTATTAAATACATTTTCTAAACCCTCTTCCATAAGCATGTTAATTGCTTCATCTAATCCATATAACAAGTTTGTAGCTGGCGTATATGGAAAATGACCTTTTTTATTACTCTCTATCATTGGCTCCCAATCCCAATAAGATTTAGGTAAGTCTGATTTTTTATAAGCCTCTAAAGCTTTTGAGCTTATGGCATTAAAAGAAAGTCCTGGAGGTAATAATAAACCTTTTTGAGATCCACCAACTGTAACATCTACTTTCCATTCTTCATGCTTGTAATCAATTGATCCTAAAGAGGATATTGTATCTACAAATAATAAGGCTGGGTGATTTGCATTATCCATTGCTTTTCTTATTTCACCAATCCTACTAGTTACACCTGTAGAGGTTTCATTGTGTACAGCACAAACTGCTTTAATTTTATTTTCTTTATCTTCTTTTAATTTCTGTTCAACAATATTTGGATCTACACCTGTTCTCCAGTCGCCTTTAATAAAATCTATTTCTAATTTAAATTTTTCTGCAATATCGTACCAAAGAGTTGAGAAATGACCTGTTTCAAACATTAAAATTTTATCTCCAACACTTAAAGTGTTAACCATTGCAGCTTCCCAGGCTCCTGTACCTGAGGCTGGAAAAATTATTACAGGTTCAGAAGTTTTAAAAATTAATTTAATTCTATCCAATACTCTTAACCCTAATTCTGCAAAATCAGGTCCTCGATGATCAATGGTAGGATAATCCATTGCTCTCAGAACTCTATCCGGCACGTTTGTTGGTCCAGGTATCTGTAAAAAATGTTTACCTGGTCTAATAATATTTGAAATTGCCATAATGCTGTATATGCTAAAGTTATTATATAATCAATTCTTTAATGTATGACAAATATTAGTAATTTAATAGATAGCTTAGAAGTTTATGTATTAAGCAACCCAGATGAGACAAAGCCACACTGGGTAAGTCATTTTATTGTTCCAACTGCAAATGAATTGTTAATCAAAATTAAGAATAAAAATGGTAACTCAGGATTTGGAATGGCAACAAGCTACACTGATATATCACCAATTATCAAACCATTTTCAAATGGTCTTGAAGATTTCATAATTGGAGAAGATCCATTTTGTCCTGAACAAATTTATGAAAAAATATTTAAATTAACTGATAGTAGAATTAGTAGTGAAAAAAGCTGGAGTAAAGAAGCTTTAATTAGAATTTCAGCAGCTCTAGATATTGCTTGTTGGGATTTAGTTGGTAAATCATTAAATATCCCTCTATATAAATTATTTGGAGGTTATAGAAATAAAGTTCCAGTGTATGTAACTTGTGGATATTACCGAGAAGGTAAGAGCGATTCAGAGTTAAGAGAAGAATTAAAAAAATTAATCGAAATAGGTCATCAAAGTTTTAAAGTTAAGGTAGGTGGATTAAGTATTAAAGATGATGCAAAGAGATTAGAAATAATTAGAGATGAAATTGGTCAAGAAAAAGATTTAATGATCGATGTCAACAGAGCATGGAATCTCAAAACTGCAATCGAGGGTGTTAAAGAGTTTGAAAGATTTAAGCCAACTTGGATTGAAGAACCACTAAGATGGGAAGATGATCGAAGAACACTAAAACTCTTATCAAAACAAACGAGTATACCTCTATCAGGTGGTGAGAGTGAGATAACAGCTTATGGATGCAGATCTATGATTGAAGAAGGTGCGATACAAATATTGCAATTTGATTGTACAATGTTTGGTGGATTTACAAATGGGAAGAAACTTTCTGCTTTGTGTGAATTAAATCATATCGATATAGCTCCTCACCACGATTGCTACATTCACGCACCATTAGTTGCATCTACTCCAGCAGGAAGAATTGTTGAGTCATTTGATGATGAAAGAGATCCTTTACAAGCTCAATTATTTGAAAACTCACATAAAATGAGTAATGGATGGATATACTTGAATGAAAAGCCTGGTTTAGGACTAGAGATTTCTGAAGCCGCGTTAAAAAAGTTTGGTAAATTAGTTTACAAAAATAAATAAACCTCTATCAAAGTTTAATGAGTTTAAGTGCGGGTAAAATTCAAAAAATTGGTAAAGAAATTAGTAGTAAGGTTGAGGGAAAAACTTTATTCGATGAATTTTCTAGAGGAAGATATAGTACTGACGCATCTGTTTATCAGATAAAGCCTATAGGTGTAGTTTTACCAAAAAACACTAATGATGTGCTAAATCTGATGGAATATTCTCAAAAAAATTCAGTTCCATTGTTAGCTAGAGGTGGTGGAAGTTCTCAATGTGGACAGACAGTGGGTGAAAGTATTGTTTTAGATTATTCAAGGCATCAGAATAAAATTTTAGAAGTAAATTTAGAGGAAAAATATGTCTGGGTAGAACCAGGTGTTGTATTAGATCACTTAAATGCACACCTAAAACCTCATGGATTGTGGTTTCCGGTTGATGTATCTACTAGTAGTAGAGCTACAATTGGTGGAATGTCTGCAAACAATTCATGTGGCTCAAGATCCTTATATTATGGGAATATGGTACATAATGTTTTGGCAATAGAAGCTATTTTAGATGATGGCTCTATAAATACATTTGATCACATTGATAAAAATTTTTTATCTACAAAAAATGATCAAGACAAATTATATAAAATAATAAACAAGTTTTTAGATGTAAGAAAAAACGTAAGTTCTGAATTAAATGAACATTGGCCAACAACACAAAGAAGGGTTGGTGGATATAACATAGATTTAATTGATCCAAATGGATTTAATTCCTCGCATTTACTAGTTGGATCAGAAGGAACGTTATCTTTATTTAACAAAATTAAATTAAAGCTGTCTGAATTACCGAAAAATAAGATACTGGGTGTTTGTTATTTTGATAATTTTCATCAGGCCATGGAAATATCTCAAGAAATCGTAAAATTAAAACCAACATGTGTTGAGTTAATGGATCGAAATCTATTAAATTTAGCAAAAGATATTCCTATGTACGCAGAGGGAATAAAAAAATATATCAAGGGAAACCCTGCTGCTGTATTGATGGTAGAATTTATAGATACAGATCAAAAAGTTTACGAAAAAAAAATAAATGATCTGGAGTACATTGTTTTAAACCAAAATAATAAAAATAAGTTTAAATATTATTCTGATCTTAATGAGCAAAAAGAAGTTTTTGATATAAGAAAAGCTGGACTAAATATTCTAATGTCTATGAAAGGTGATAGAAAACCAGTTGCCTTTATTGAGGATTGTGCTGTCTCGCTTGAACATTTGGCAGATTACACAGCAAGTTTAAACGAAATATTTAAAAAATATGGAACAAGTGGAATGTTCTACGCTCACGCATCTGTTGGAACCTTGCACGTAAGGCCTGTTTTAAATATGAAATCAGATAATGATATAAAAAATATGAAATCTATATCTGAGGAGGCATTTGCAATAGTAAAAAATTATAAAGGATCACACTCTGGTGAGCATGGAGATGGTATTGTGAGATCCGAATTTCACAAAATGATGTTTGGAGAAAAAATTACAAAAGCTTTTGAAGAAATAAAAGATACATTTGACAAAAAAAATCTTTTAAATCCTGGTAAAATTGTAAGACCACTCACTTCAAATGATAGGTCTCTAATGAGATATAAGTCTGGTTATCAGGCTGAAAAAATTAACACACATTATGATTGGTCTGATTGGGGACAATTGTCAGATGCTGTGGAAATGTGTAATAATAACGGTGCATGTAGAAACCTTGACTCAGGTGTAATGTGTCCTTCATATCGAGTAACTAAAGAGGAAAAAGACTTAGTTAGAGGTAGAGCAAACACACTTAGATTAGCATTATCAAATCAATTACCTGAGGGATCGTTTGTCTCTAAAGACATGTTTGAAACAATGGAGCTGTGCGTTAGCTGTAAAGCTTGTCAAAGAGAATGTCCAATGTCCGTAGATATGGCCAAGATGAAGAGTGAATTTCTCTCTCATTACTACAATAAATTTAGTATGAGAATTAAAGATAAAGTTATATCGGAGATGCCGAAGATGATTTGGCTTTTAAAGATCATTGCTCCAATATTCAATAAAGTCAAAAACCTACCTATAATTTCAACAATAATTGAGCAGTTTGGTTTTACAACCAAAAGGGAAATGCCAGAGGTACAAAGTCAGGATATTTTAAAGAAAATATACACAGAACAATTAATGTCTGAAAAAAAATTAATATTATTTGCAGATACTTTTAATATAAATTTTGAAAATCAAAATTTAATATATGCTATAAAAGTATTAAACAAACTTGGTTTTCAAACAATCATACCAAGTTATGATAAAGATAATTTAGACAGACCTTTATGTTGTGGAAGAACCTATATTTCTTATGGACAATTAGATAAGGCAGCAAATGAATTAAATCGATTTAATGATTATATCATAAAAAATAATTATTTTAATTTACCAGTTGTTGGAATTGAGCCTTCTTGCTTACTTACTTTCAGTGATGAATATCAAAAATTAAAAAATGTAAAAAATAGAGAAAAAATAAAAAATAAATTTTATTTATTGGAAGAATTTATATTAGAGCATATTGAAAATGATAATAATATTAAGATTAATAAATTTGACCAAAACGTATTAATACACGGTCATTGTCATCAAAAATCTCAAGATAGAATGAAAGGTCTTAAAAATCTTTTATCTAAATTAAAGATTAACAACAAAATGATAGAATCTAGTTGTTGTGGTATGGCTGGATCATTTGGTTATGACAGTAAACACTATGAAATATCAAAAAAAATGGCAAATTTATCCTTGATACCAGCAGTAAACAATAGTGATGAAAAAGATTTTATTATTGCAAATGGTACTAGCTGTAGACATCAAATTTCAGATTTATCTAATAAGAAAGGTAAACATGTTTCCGAATTACTATTTAAAATTTTTGAAACTATAAATTAAAGTATTACTTTTCTATTATAAAAATCTTCTATCTCTTCGTGCTTGTATCCAAAACCTAGCATAATTTCTCTTGTGTGTTCGCCTAAATTAGGTGCACCTTTTGATTTTTCTGTTTTACTTTTTGAAAACTTGATTGGCATGCCAATAGCTTTACTTTTGCCGGCTTTTTTATTTTCTACTTCAATTATCATCTCCCTTGCAATTGTTTGTGGGTCTTCAAACATTTCTGTAATAGAATTTATAGGTCCACAGGGCAAACCATTATCATCAAATATTTTTAGCCATTCATCTGATGTTCTTTTTAAAAGTTCAGTATTAAGTATATCTACAAGCTGAGTAGTATTTTTTTTTCTACTCGGATTTGATGAAAACATTTCATTTTCCTGTAAATCCAAACGATTAATAGCTTTTAATAACATTAACCAAGTATTCTGGTTTGAAGCACCTACAGTGATCCACTTATCCTTAGTTTTAAAAGCTTGATAAGGAGCTGTTAATGGATGCGCTGATCCCAATGGACCAGGAGATTGTCCAGTAGCTCCAGCTATAGCTGATTGCCAATAAGTGTGAACAATACCAGCTTCAAATAAAGATGTATCAACTTTTTGACCTTCGCCAGTTTTATTTCTATGAACCAATGCAGCCAAAATTCCACTCGTAGCCAATAAGCCTGCTGTAATATCTGTGATAGGAGCTCCAACTTTCATTGGTGGTCTGTCTTTACTCTCTCCAGTTATGCTCATTAAACCACTCATTCCTTGGGCAACTAAATCAAAGCCTCCTTTATCAGCATAAGGACCAGTTCTACCATAACCAGAAATTTCACAGAGAATTATTTTAGGATTAATTTTAGACATCACATCATAACCAATACCTAATTTTTCTAATGTACCTTTTCTAAAATTTTCTAAAACTACATCAGAGTTTTCAACCATTTTTTTGAAAATCTCTACTCCATCTTTGTCTTTTAAATTTAAAGCTATTCCCTTCTTATTTCTATTCATCATCATAAATGCTGCGGCTTCTCCATTAATATCAGGAGGAAGAAAATTTCTAGTGTCATCTCCAACGGGTGTTTTTTCTATTTTGATAACTTCAGCACCTAGATCGGCTAATAATAATCCACAAGTTGGGCCAGCCATAATTTGGGCCATTTCTAAAATACGAATACCTTTTAATGAAGCACCCATGTATTACTTATTTTTAAATTTTGGTTTTGTTTTATTCAAAAAGGATTGATATCCAATTTTAAAGTCCTCGGTATCATAACATTTATAACCAAGATTATTAATTTTTTCAGTCACTTTACCGTTCTTTAAAATATTTCTAGCAAATTGCTTATGCCATCTTGCAACTTTTGGTGCTCCTTCACATATTAATTCTGCTGATCTATAAGCTTCTTTTTCAACATTTTTGTCATCAACTATTCTGTTAACAAGTTTTTTCTCAAATGCTTCTTCTGCACTAAATACCCTACCCTCAAATAAAATTTCCATAGCAGTTGAATAATTAGTTACTTTTAAAAGAACCTCTAATTCTTTTGCAGCCATTGTTAAACCTAATCTTTTAATTGGAATTCCAAATCTTGAACTTTTGCCACAAATTCTAATATCACAACATGCTGCTATTTCCAATCCACCACCAACACAAATTCCTTCTATTAGAGCTACAGTCGGTATTGGACAATTAAATATTTCACCTAAAGTTCCATGTAAAAATTTACCATAAGATTTTGCCAATTTTGATGATGATCTTTCTTTTTTAAATTCCCCTATATCATTGCCAGGCGAAAAAGATTTTTTGCCTTTGCCTCTTATAATTATGCATCTTAAGTTTTTATTTTTAGATAACTTTTTGAATATTTTTCCAAGCTCTATCCACATAGGCTTGGTCATTGCATTCAGCTTTTCTGGTCTATTTAAAATTACTTCAGTTAAATGACTGCTTATCTTATTAAGCTCAATTAATTTATTCATTTAACTCCTATAAAAGTATTCAACTAGTGTCATTGGTATGGCAGGTACATAAGTCACTAAAAGCAACAATATTACTAAAACACTTATAAAGATAAGGTTTTCTCGGGTTACATCCCATATATCCTCTTTTGCTACAGAGCATGCGGTTGCTAAAACGCTTGCAACAGGAGGAGTTTGTTGTCCAATTGCTAAATTTAAAGTAACAATAATTCCAAAATGAACTGGATCTATACCCACGGCATAAACTAGAGGCATGACAATAGGAACAGTAAGAATTATTGCTGCCACAGAATGTAAAAAGAAACCAATAACTAAAAGAAAAACATTTAATATAGCCAAAACGGCATACTTATTATTTGTAAAGTCCATAATTGATCCAGCAATTTTTTGCGGAAGTTGTTCGACTGTTAAAAATTCTCCTAGTAATACTGAAGCTGCTACCAACAACATTACAGATGATGTTTGAATTGCTCCTTCAGTTGCAGCTTCATACAGTCTTTTAAAATCTACTTCTCCATAAACTAACCCAATAACTAGTGACGCTACAACTGCCAAACCGGCTCCCTCTGTTGCCGTTACGACGCCACCAAAAATACCACCCAAAATAATTACAGGTAGTAAAAATGCTAATGCTGCCTCTCTTGCAGTTTTTCTAACATTTGCAAGATTAAATGTTTCTTCGACTGGAAAATTTCTGCGCCTTGCTGTGATATATGCAGCTAACATTAAAAAAAAACCACCAATTACACCAGGAACAATTCCAGCAACAAATAATTGTACCACTGAACTTTGTGACATCACCGCATAAACAATCATTGGTATGGATGGTGGAATAATAATTGCTAAAGATGCTGAAGATGATGTGACTGCAGCAGCAAATGCTCCTGGATATCCTTTTTTCTTCATTGCTGGAATTAAAATTGAACCTAATGCAGCAACATCTGCAACTGCAGACCCAGAAATTTCTGCAAAAAACATTGAAGTTGCTATGTTGATCATGCTTAAACCACCCTTAATAAACCCAACCAGAGCAGAAGCAAACGCTATCAATCTTCTAGAAATACCAGCACTATTCATTATTGAACCTGCAAGAATAAATAAAGGTATTGCAATCAATGGAAATTTCATTGATCCATCAAACATAACAATTGCAGTATCGATTAAAAAACTCGTTCCAGACTTTAATACCATCGCAACTATTGTTGTTACCGCTAAACCAATGGCTATAGGAACATTTATAGATAAAATAAATAGTAATACTAAAAACATTGTTAAAATTAACATCAAATATCTCCTGTTTGTTCAATGTTAGTTGTTTGAAGAACTAAATTTTTATAATCCTCTGGAATTCGTAAAGTTTCAGATAAAATAAATAGACATGATGCAACTGGTATCACTGATTGTACAAAAATTTGAGGAACCCACTCTAAAGTTACCAATGTTTCTCCTCCAATAAGTGTTAAAACTTTGAACCCATAATAAGCTAATAATATCAAAAAAGCATAGATAATAAATTTAGATAATACAAAAAATATTTTTCTTAAAGCTATTGGGAATGCTTTAAAAATACTAGGTACACTTATATGTGCTCCTTTTAATGATGCATAAGCTGAGCCATAATACGTTATCCATGCAAGTTGAACTGCTGCAACTTCATCATACCAAACTAAAGCACTACCAGCAAAACGGAAAGAAACACCAAGCAATACTGTTGCTGCAAGGGCTACCATCATTACGAACAGTATAAATTTTAAAAATTTTTCGTATGAATTTATAAATTTTTTTAATGTCATATATTTTTCTAGGCCCTCAGAAAGAGGGCCTAATACAAATTAGATTAATTTGCTAAAGATGATACTTTTTCAATTAACGCACCACCAGTTGATACTTCTGATGCAAATTGATCATATATTCCTTTACTTGCTGCGATGAAAGCTCCTTTATCAGCAGTGTTTACTTTAACACCAGCTGACTCAATTACTCCTAATAAAGATTTTTCAAGTCTTGCAGCTTCTTCATAAACAAACTTTTGCGTGTCTTGCGCAGCTTGTTCTAGGATGGCTCTTACATCCGCAGGAAGTTTGCTCCAATGATCTTTATGTACTGCTACATAAGCAGGAGTATAAACGTGACCTGTAATAGATAGATACTTCTGTACTTCTTGAAACTTAGCACTAGCTATTTGAGCATATGGGTTTTCTTGACCATCCATTGTTCCAGTTTTCAAAGCTGTAAAAACTTCTGAAAATGACATTGGAGTTGGATTTGCACCATATGATTGGAACATTTTGACTCTCCATTTTGACTTAGGAGTTCTTAATTTAATTCCTTTTAAGTCATCTGGCTTATCTATTGCTCTTACATTGTTTGTAATATGTCTAAAACCATTTTCCCATACTGCTATAACTTGATAGCCAGTTTTAGCCTCAAGATTTTTGAACATTCCTGGTAATACTTGGCTTTCAACTTTATTCATGTGTTTTCTATCTTTAATGATAAATGGCATATCAAAAACACCAAACTCATCATGAATTGACGCCATAACAGACGATGGCAACCACATATTTACAGTGCCTAATTTTAGTTTTTGCATACCTTGTTTATCTTTACCAAGTTGCGAAGAACCAAATACACTTACTTTACCTTTGCTGCCTAATCTCTCATTTGCAAGTTTAGCAAAATGATCAACTGATGCAGAAAATAATGAACCAGGTTTACCCACATGTCCAAATTTTATTTCAGTTGAATTAACTGCCAAACTTAAAAAAAATGTTGAAAATAAAACAACAATTATTTTATTAAATTTACTCATATTATCTCCCTCTAAGTTTATTATTCTACAAAACCTATATAAAATATGAAAAGATATCTAGTAATTAAAATGCTTAATTTAACAGCAGATATCTTGCTTTTATAAAAATAAAAAGGGTTAACTTAAAAATTAATTAGGAAAACTTAATTTATTGATAGATACTCAACAAAAGATCTTACTGAAACTATAATTAAAAAAGTACCAAAAATTTTACTCAATAATTTTTTATCAATTTTATATACTGTTTTAGCACCAAATCTTGCCATAACCATTGTTACCGGCACAAATACAATAAAACCTAATAAATTAATGTATCCAAAGCTAAACGGAGTATTAATATTATCTATTATTTTTCCACTAATAATCATTGTTATAGTTCCACTAATAGCTATTAAAATACCTGTTGCTGCAGCTGTACCAATTGATTTTCTTATATTATAACCAATTGTTCTCATAAAAGGTACCATTAAAGATCCACCTCCAATGCCAAGAGGTACAGAAAAAAAACCAATGACAACTCCTGAAATATTTTTTACTAGTTCGGGTATTTTTTTTGGATTTTCTACCAATTCCTCTCTTAAAAAAATAAAAAATAATCCAATCATAAAAGCAAAGATTGAAAAGAATAAAACTAAAGTGGGAGTGTTTAAATTTACCACTAAGAAGGTTCCTAAAATTACCCCAATAAGAATAAAAATACCAAACGATTTTACCATTTTAAAATCAACTGCATCATGCTCCATGTGTGTTTTGGTAGAAATTATTGATGTTGGAACTATTATTGCTAAAGAAGTTCCAACAGAAAGGTGCATTCTTGTAACAATATCAAAATCAAGAACAGTAAATGCGTAATATAAAGCTGGAACCATTATAATTCCACCACCAACGCCAAGTAATCCAGCCATAAAACCTGCAACAGCCGCAGAGATTGCAAGGACCGCTAGTAGGTTAATTATCTCACCGTAGTTTAAGTTTTCCATTATGAGCTAACTTGATTAGCTTTCTCATTATTTTGCACAATTGTCATTATATGTTTTGATTTTTGAAAATCTGAATCTCTTGCCATCATATTATCACTTAAATATCTTTTCCAGTCTTTTGAACCGATTTGACCGTGATATAATCCAACTGTGTGTCGCATAATATGATTTACCTTTGTGCCAAGTTTAACTTCTTTCTCAAGGTACTCTAGTAGTTTTTCAGCAATCTCTTCTCTTGTAGGTCTTTCTATTGTTCCAAAAATTTCATTTTCAATTTCAACTAATGAATAAGGATTTTGATATATAGATCTACCAATCATAACACCATCGCATAAAATTAAGTGGTTTTTAATCTCATCAATTTTTGAAATTCCACCATTAATAATAATTTCTAAGTCTGGATTTTCTTCTTTTATTTTATAGACCATTCCATAGTTTAGTTTTGGAATATTTAAGTTTTGCTTAGGTGACATTCCAGTTAAAATAGCTTTTCGGGCATGTAATATAAAAGTACTACAACCAACACCTTTCATCTTTAGTATAAAATTATTTAAGTAATCAAATTCCTCTGTATCATCAAAGCCAATTCTAGTTTTTGCAGTAACTGGAATTTTACAAGCATTAACCATTGAATTAATACACTCTGCAACAAGATCAGGTTCTCTCATCAAACAAGCACCAAACATGTTTTTTTGAACTTTTTTACTAGGACAACCTAGGTTAATATTAATTTCATCATAACCCATGTCCTCTGCAATTTTTGCAACCTCAGCTAACTCTGCTTTATCAGATCCACCAACTTGTAAAGCCAAAGGTTTCTCTTCAGGACTATAAGATAATATTTTTTTCCTATCTCCATGAATTGCAGATTTTGTTGCAACCATTTCTGAATACAACATAACATTTTTGCTCATTAATCTTAGAAAATAACGATCATGACGATCAGTACAATCCATCATGGGTGCTACTGAAATTTTTCTATTAATGTCTTTTTTAATATCCAAGAGGTTTACCCATTAGTTTATCAGGTAACCACGATACGATCTCAGGAAAGATACACAATATCAATATGGATAAAACCATCATCATCATAAATGGAAATGATCCCTTTAAGATTGTAGATAAACTTACATCAGGCGTTATACCCTTAATTATGTAAAGGTTTAATCCAACTGGTGGTGTTATTAAGCCTATTTCCATATTTATTGTAAATACAATTGCAAACCAATAAGGGTCAAACCCTAATGTAGTTATTACTGGTAACAATATAGCTGATGTCATTACAATAACAGCTACTGGTGGTAAAAAGAAACCGGCCACAAGTAAAAACACATTAACCATCAAAAAAATCATCCACTTATTACTACTTAATTCAATCATGCTTTGAGCAAGCGATTGAGTTACATAAAGTTGGGATAGCGTGAATGCAAAAAGATAAGAGGCTGCAATAATAAACATTATCATCACACTCTCTTTCATTGAAATTTTAACAATATTCCAAATTTTTTTGGGCTGATAAATTTTGTAAACAACTGCAATCATTACAAAAACTAAAAATGCACCAACGCCAGAAGCTTCTGATGGTGTTGCAACTCCACCATACAGCACATACAAAACTCCAACAATGATCGCTAGAAATGGAAAAATTCTAGGAAGAACTTCTAATTTTTCTTTTAATGTTGGTGGTTTTCTATTTCTTAATAGTTTTGCTGCATTTTTATCAATGAAGTAACTATGTATTAAGGCCCAAATAGCAAAAAGACTTGCCAACATAAACCCTGGAATAATGCCAGATAAAAATAGTCTTCCAATAGAAGTTCCTGTTGCCATACCATAAACAATTAAAACTATACTAGGTGGAATTAAAACTCCTAATGTTCCTCCAGCAGCAATTGTTCCTGTGGCAATTTCATCTGAGTATCCTCTTTTTCTCATTTCAGGAATTCCCATAGTACCAATAGCAGCACATGTCGCTGGACTTGATCCGCTTAAAGCGGCAAAAATTGAGCATGCACCAATATTGGATATAACTAAACCACCTGGAACTCTCCATAACCACCTATCAAGACCAGTATATAAGTCTTTGCCTGCAGGTGAATGAGCAACGGCCATCCCCATAAGAATGAACATTGGAATTGATAGTAATACAAAAGAATTTAATCCTGCATAAAAAGTTTCTGCAAAGACATCTAACATTTGCAGCCCTTCGAATGTAACCAGTAGAGTAATTGAAACAAAACTTAGACCAAAGGCAATCGGAATACCTGAGAATAAAACTATTAGTGTAAAAACAGCAACAATTATTGCAATCGTTAATGGATCCATTATTTAAAATCCTTTTCATCAAATAGTTTTATTATTTCAGCAATATATTGAAGTATCATTAAAATAGAACCTATTAACATTGATGAATAAGGAACCCATAAAGGAGGATCCCATATTGTGCCTGTAGTATAATTTTTAATGAAAGCTTCCTCTACCATTAAGAAACCAAAATAAAACAATGTTAGAAAAAAACTTAAGCTTAAAAATGAAGTAAAAATCTTGAGTTTAATAATATTTTTTTTAGACATAAAGTCGTATATCCACTCCATACTCACATGAGCTTTTTCACTTAAAACATAAGCGCTACCAATAAAAGTAGATGCAACAAGCAACATTGTAACCAATTCTGTTTGCCAAGTAATTGCATGTTGAAAAAAATATCTTTCAAAAACTAGTTCGACAATTACCAAGATAGACAAGATTAAAGCGCCTACAGCAAAAGCTCCACAAGCTTGAGCTGTGTAATTACAAAATTTTAAATAATTTTTTATCATAAAAAAAGCCCTTATTTATTTTAAAACAAGGGCTTTATATATTAATTTATTTAACTGCTAAAGCCATTTCCATAAGCTTAGCACCACCTGGTACTTGCTCTGCAAACGCTTTGTGGGCAGTTTTCTTTGCGATCTCAATCCATTCAGCGTGATCTGCAGCAGTCATATATACTAACTCAACACCAGCATCTCTATAAGCATCTTCAAATGTCTTATCAAGATTAGCTACTTGTGCTGTCATATATTTTTCAGCTACTTTTCCAGCTTTCATAAGAGCTTTTTGTTGCTTAGAACTTAAAGCATCAAAAGACTTCTTAGACATAAGGATTGGCTCATACATAAACCATAAACCAAATTTTCCTGGAGGTGTTGCACACTTAACTTGCTCATAAATTTTGTAACTTACAAAACTTCCTGAGCTAGTATTTGCACCAGTTAATACACCTGTTTGTAGACCAGTATAGATTTCTGAAGATGGCATACTTTGAATACCAGCTCCTGCACCTTCAAGCATTTGGTTGAATGCTTTTCCAGCTGCTCTCATTACTTGACCTTTTGCATCACTAGGTTTTCTAATACATTTTGTCTTTGAAACAAAACCACCACCTAACCAAGCATCAGATAAAACAACTACACCTGCATCATTAATGATCTTTTTAATCTCAGTCATCATTGGAGATTTATTAAATCTTAGTGCATGGTCATGGTTTTTAACTGTTCCTGGCATTAAAGTTGCACTGAACTCTGGGTGAAACTTCGATGCGTATCCTAAAGGGAAAGCAGATATATCTAGTTGACCAGTAGTCATTGGTTTCCACTGTTCTTTAGGTTTATATAAAGATTTTGCAGGGTAAATTCTGATATCAATGTCAACATTAGCTTTTTTTACTTCATCAGCAATAATTTGAACCATTTCGTGACGTGGGTCAAAAGATCCATCAGCTCTAGGAGTACCAGGCCATTGGTGACTTGCTTTTAACGTTACCGCATAAGCAGAACCAACTGTTGATAAAACTAAAACTAATGCTGTAAAATATAACGATATTTTTTTAAACATTATTATTCCTCTCATTGTGTTATTTAAGAGATGCATATAATTAAAGTTATTGATAAGAGTCAACACTACACAAACACACTATTGTATAAAATATGGACGGTCCTTTAAAAAACCTATTAGTTCTTGACCTAACCAGGGTCCTTGTTGGCCCTTATTGTACAATGATGCTCTCAGATTTAGGTGCACGAGTGATAAAGGTAGAAGCACCAGAGGTTGGAGACGACTCTAGAAAATTTGGTCCCTTTATTGAAGATTATTCAGCCTATTTTATGTCACTAAATAGAGGGAAAGAAAGTATAGCACTTAATCTAAAAAACACTGATGATAAAAAAATATTTGAAAAAATATTAGCTAAAGCAGATATCTTAGTTGAGAATTTTAAACCAGGTACATTAGAAAAATGGGGATATGGATGGAAAGATGTTTGTAAAAAATATCCAAGATTAATTTATGCATCAGCTTCTGGTTTTGGACAAACAGGTCCATTAAAAGAATTGCCTGCTTACGATATGGTTGTTCAGGGAATGGGAGGTCTTATGAGTGTAACGGGTCAACCAAATTCAGAGCCAACAAGGGTTGGTACTTCCATTGGAGATATTACCGCAGGATTATTTACTACAGTTGGAATTAATGCTGCACTTTATGATAGAGAAAAAACTGGCAAAGGAACATTTATTGATGTTTCAATGTTGGACTGTCAAATTGCAATATTAGAAAATGCTATAGCAAGATACCTTGCAAAAAATGAAATACCAAAACCCATGGGATCTCGTCATCCATCAATCGCACCATTTGAGGCTTTTAAGACGAAAGATAGTCATATCATTATAGCAGCTGGTAATGAAAAACTATTTGAAAAATTATGTAATGTTTTAAAAATGCCTGATATCGCTAAAGATCCAAAATTTAATACAAACTCGTTACGATCAGAAAATATGGATGATCTTAAAAAAATCTTAGAAGATAAACTTATAGTTATGAACACTAGTGATTGGGTAAGTAAAATGGAAAAAGAAAAAATTCCATGTGGTCCTATCTTTAATATTAAAGAGGCCGTTGATAATCCTCAAATTGAAGCTCGGAATATGATTGTTAAAGCACATCACAAAGTAATTGGTGATTTTAAATTAGCAGGAAATCCAATTAAAATGTCTAACTATAAAGATGAAACAACACGTGGTGATATTCCTGACTTAGACGAACATAGGGAAAAAATCTTAAAGGAATTTAATAATTAACTGTTTGGTTCAGTTTTTTCTGAACTATCTTCAGCAACTTCTGAAGTGACTTCTGTTTCTTCTGAAGTGACTTCTGTTTCTTCTGAAGCGACTTCTGTTTCTTCTGAAGCGACTTCAAGTTCTGGATTAACTTCTACTTCAGGTTCTGCTTTTGCAGTCAATTCTTCTAAATCTTCTGGTGCAACTTGAATTTTTTCTGGAATTTTTCTAGCTCTTTTAGATGGTAAAATAGGTGTTCCACTTTTAGAAATTTCACCTTTGTACATGCTATCAAAATCATCACCAATAACTTCATCATCATCAGTACCGTCATCAACTTGCTCAACATGTTTTCTAAGTTTATGAATGGCACTATCAGTTAGGTCTGAAACTTTAATAGTTTCTTCCGCAATTTCTCTTAAAGATATAACTGTGTTTTTGTCATTATCTCTATCAAGAGTTGGTTCTAGTCCTGAATTTAATTGAACAGCTCTTTCTTTAGCAACAAGTACTAATTCGTAAGGACTTTCTACTTTATCTATGCAATCTTCTACTGTTACTCTAGCCATGCGCAGTATTTATACGGTGGTTATAAAAAATCAAGGATAATTTTATAAATATTGAGGATTAAGCTTGTTCTTTATGAGAAATAACATCGATATTGCAATTAAAACATAAGATCCTGAAACTAAAGCGATTTGCTCTATTGAAAAGCTATTATCAATCAATATTCCAAATAAAGCTGTTCCAAATGCAGTTGAAAATACCATAAAAGCTGTTGTGAGAGCTTTAATAGAGCCAATATATTTAACACCATAGATTTCTGCCCACGTAGCAGAGCCTAAAACATTAGACAATCCATTTGAAATACCTATTAAACCAAGAAAGGCATATGAAGAAAATGGTGAATTAAAATAATAGAGTACAAGTGTAGAAAATAATAAAGGAATATTCATATAGATTAATAATTTCCTACTTGTAAATTTATCAATCAAGAACCCAGATAAAAATAAAGTGATCACTGATAAAACTGAATACACCATAAAAGATTGCGCAATAACGTAAGGTCCCCAATTTTTAGATGAGACTATAAAAGATTGATAAACAAATGTACCTGTTGCAATTGAAGGCATGGCTAACATGCTCAAGCAAATAATATAAAATCTATAATCTTTTAATACTTCACTTCTTTTCCATTGTTTTACATTTTTACTTTTACCCTCTTTAACTGTTGAGGTTTCTCTTGAGTCTAATTTAATATTTTTTGCTAATAAAAAAGTAACTATTGGCAATATCACAATGACAAAAATAGAAATTGATAACCAGATATTTCTCCAATCTAAAAAAGTTAATAAAAAAATGATTAATAATGGCAGAATAAATTCAGCTAAAGATAAACCTAGCCAAGTTGTACTTAGTGCTCGTCCCCTACTTTTTTCAAAAAATCTTGCTATAGTTGTGGTTGCTGTATGAGACATTAATCCCTGCCCTGAAAGTCTCATTAAAAATATTGATATAAATAAAAAAACTATCGATGAAATTTTAGAAAATAAAAAACAAGAAATAGCCAACAAAGCTATTACATAAGATGCAAATTTTAAAATATTAAAGTCGTCAATTTTTTTACCTACCCAAACAAGTATAAAACTACTTAATAAAGTTGCAGATGCATATATTGATCCAAATTGACCGTGCGTGATGGAAAGTTCGTCTCTTATACTTGGGTTAAATAAGCCAAGAAAAAAACTCTGTCCAAAACTTGAAAAAAATGTAAATATAAAACCAAATAAAATTACTTTAAAATTCAAACTTTTAAACATAGGAAATAGAAATTATGAGCAATGTTGCATTTATAGGTTTAGGTGTCATGGGTTATCCAATGGCAGGATATATATCAAAAGCAGGCCACAATGTAACTGTTTATAATAGAACAGCCACAAAAGCTGACAAATGGGTTGCTGAATTTAAAGGATCTAAAGCAGATACACCTGCAAAAGCTGCTGAGGGAGCTGACTTTATATTTACCTGTGTTGGCAATGATAACGATTTAAAAGAAGTTACTTTTGGTGACAACGGTATCTTTAAAATAATTAAAAAAGGCTCAGTTTACATTGATAACACAACGGCCTCTGCAACAATTGCTAGGGAGATTTATGCTCATTCATTAAAAAATGAATTCGGTTTCTTGGATGCACCCGTATCAGGTGGTCAAGCTGGAGCTGAAAATGGTGCACTAACTGTAATGATTGGTGGAGATCAAGTAAACTTTGATAAAGCTAAAGACATTATTGATTGCTATAGCAAAAAAATGAAATTATTAGGTGGCGCTGGAAATGGTCAACTAGCAAAAATGGTTAACCAAATTTGTATTGCAGGTCTAGTTCAGGGTTTATCTGAAGCTATCAATTTTGGAGTAAAATCTGGTTTAAACATGGAAGATGTAATCGAAGTTATATCTAAAGGTGCTGCACAATCTTGGCAAATGGAAAACAGATATAAGACAATGCTTGAAGATAAATTTGAACATGGCTTTGCAGTTGATTGGATGAGAAAAGATTTAAAAATTGCAATGGATGAAGCTAAAAATAATGGCTCTCAACTACCAGTAACTGAAATCGTTGATAAATATTACGGTGAAGTTCAAGAGATGGGTGGAAAACGTTGGGATACTTCTAGTTTAATTAGAAGACTTAGTAAATAATCCATAATGCAACCAGCTTACTACGAAGACTTTGATGAGATCAAAAATAAAATTTGGTCAATGCTGGATAATGCCATCAAAGATAGAGGGTCTCCTTTTAGAATTCCTGTTTTTATCTGTGGTGGCCAAGATGACTTTGATGGAAGGATTGTAGTCCTTAGAAGGTCAGACCGAAAAAATAACCTTGTTCAATACCATAGTGATATCAGGTCTAATAAAATTGCTAAATTAAAATCAAATAAAAACGCAGCAATGTTATTTTATGACAAGGAAGAGAAGATCCAAGTTAGACTTAAAGTTGAGTGTGTTGTTAATCATGAAAATGACATTACAAAACAGTCTTGGTTAAAAACAGGTCATATGAGCAGAAAGTGTTATTTAGTTGATAATGGACCTGGCACATTATCTGAGACCCCAACTTCAGGACTAAAGCCTGAACTAGATAATTTTGAATTTACTATGGAGCAAAGTGAGGTGGGATATAAAAACTTTACTGTTATTCAATGTAAAATTAAAAGTATGGAATGGCTTTATTTAGCTGCCAAAGGTCATCGAAGAGCTAGATTTGATTTGGAAAATAATAAAGATACCTGGTTAATTCCCTAAGTAAATCTATTCCTTAATTAAACTAAACACTTTTTTCATTTTGGTTAAAATGCAACATCTTTGAAAATCCCAAGTTCTTTTTTCCATGGAACTGTAACATCGGGACGGGTATAAAAACACCCTTCTCCTTCAAATTCATCCACAATATTCTTGTAATCATGTTTGGTGAATTTCCATTTTTCTTTTGGCAAGCATGTCACTTCAAAAGGATCAAAAGGAGCATCTGATGTGGGTGTAAAATAAACACTGTCCTGCATATCCGGACAACTTTTATTATTATGACCCCAATAATCATCATTTTTTGGATCTAACGATAGATTTCTTCCATCACCTTCTCTACTCATCAAATCACTAGTTTTTTTTGTATTATGAAACTCAAAATAATTTGGTGCACATGGAAAAATTCCTCCCATTGTATGAATGGCCTCGTGTAAAACAAAATAAGGAAATTCTTTTTTGCCTAACTTACTACTTCGGTTTTTAGCAAATACATTAAATATTGGAAAACCTCCTGAATACGGCCATTCCTTGAAAGATAAATCTCCAAAATTAAAATAAATTTTTTTAGGGTTATCAAATCCTGCATTGAGTATTGTTCTGCCAAAAACATTTCCACAACTACCCGATTTTGATTTTTTTAATTCTTTTTTTGTAGTATTAATTCTAATAAAGCTGACATCTAATTTACCATCTTTTCTTCTATCCCATTTTAAGTTTTGAGCTACACCATTTTTAAAATTAGATTTTTTATTTGCTTTTTTTGTAGTCTTCAAAATCCATTTATCAGATGTTTCAATCCATTTTTCTATAGCACCATTAATATCTCCCTCTTTATCTTTAGAGTCTTTTAATAATGAATAGATAATATGAACTTGATAATCATCATTGACGTCAGGCTGATCTTCAAAAAATCTTCCTAGTTTTTTGTCACTATCTAATGTTACAGGTATTGCATCATTTGGATTATAGCATCGACCTTTAATTGCAGCATTAGTCATGCTCTTTTTAACCAATTGCTCCTCATCAGCTTTTGTAGCTTTTATAAAATCCCAAACAACCTTATTGTCTAAAACATATAAAGAGCATTCACCCTCTTTTTTAACGTATTCTTTAATTTGCTTGTTGCAATTTTTAAATACTTTTTTATGTAATTTATCTGTAATTTCTTTAGCAGAACCCCAATGCCAAATATGATTGTGTTGTTCATCTGTATAAAAATATAGGATAAATTTTTTATTCTTCTTTTTAGATTTATTTTCTTCAAATTGAATATTAATTTGATCTTTTATTTTTTCAGATACATACGAATTTCCTATCTCTTTAAGGCCAGCATTCACTGAAGAACTAAATAAAAATAATAATATAATTAAAAATATTTTCTTCATTTCTTTAAGGTATAAATTTGTTGATCTACTTCAAGTTTTGAAGTTCAGCTACTCAATTGTAATAGCTACGTCTGGTGGTGCTATTGAAAGTGTTTTTGTACTACTTGCACATCTAACGCTACCTATGGCGCTAGCTCTAACAGCTGTATCCGTTCCAAATGCTGCTTTAATTGTGGGTATTTGTCCTGCTTTAATACTTATAGATTTTCCAAGGGCAGATATGCTTGCAAAGTGTGTATCTGCAGCTGCAATAGTTCCTGCGGCTCGCGAAATAGTACTTGCTGTGGATCCTGCAACTGAATTATCTAACGTAGCACCCATTCCTGCTGTAGCTTCATTAGCATAAGTTGCGGTATCTGGCATGGTTAATGTAACGGATGCGGGAGTTCCGCTTGTCGCTCCTAAAGCGTAAAACCCTAAGCCACCACTATTATTATTGACTGTAACACATGTTCCAGATCCTCCAGTAATATTGTTGTCTTGTCCTGTCACTGTAACAGATCTAGACAAAGTAGTTCTAAGGTGTGTGTAAGTTGATCCAACTTTTGCTTTACTCATATTTCCAAATGCTGCCGCACCAGAAGCACCAAGTCCTGCAATATCTACCGCCGCTGAAGCACCCGTCTCAGATATTTGTACAGCATTAACACAATTTGTTACAACCAAAGATGATCCTGTCTCACATAATTCTACTTTAGTCATTGTTATGATATACTCAGTTGCTGGTCCATCAGCTTTAGCTAAAGATGTTAAAAATAATGTCGATATAAATAAAAGTGTAATAAATTTTTTGTTCATATTATTTTGATGTAATTAAAAATGCTCCTTGAATCTCTACTGCTAAGTTGTTGTTTCTTCTTACTTTATCTTTTAAGGCTGCTTTCATATTCTTTTTCTCAAATGCAACATTTGAAGTTAAGCCATCCATTAAAGAAGCTTTATTATCTCTAGGAGGATAAACAAAAACTATTTCATAGTTATGTTGGTCTTCCACTCCTGCAACACTAGAGTTGTCTACTTCGTAATTAAATTCTAAAGATGGAGTTACTGACATTTCTAAAGAGTATATTGAACCCTTAGAGTCGTTTGCTGATTTTTCATTATCCCAATGGTATCCTTGATAATTAAATGTTGACCATGGCATGTATGGTACCTGTGAACTTATATTAAATTCATTCCCACTAAGAACCTGTTCTTTTGTTCCTGCAATTACCTTCTGGTTAGTTCCTTTAATATACTGATTAAAACTAAAATCTAAAATTGATGCTTTAGCCTCTAAACCAAACCCTGCTCTTTTGTGATCTTCAGAAATATCCTGATCATAAAAAGCATTTGCTCCAAACATCATAGATTGGTCAGGATTTAAAAATCTATACCCAACACCTAAGTTTCCAATAATTCTATTATCTTTATTAATTTCTTGTGAGTGTATGCTAAATTGGGTGAATAAATTACTACTCTCCTCACTTGAAATATCTCTAACACCTAAAATACTAAATTGATAATTTCCTCTACCTTCATTGTTATCTCTTAATTCCACAGAAGTTTCTGTAATACCTTCACCTGGAATTAAATTTCCTATAGTTGAAGATATCTTTTCAGATACTATATTTAATGCTTGAGATGTGACATCAGCGTTAACTGCACTAGATATAAAGAAAGTAAGAATCAGTATTAAAATTTTTTTCATTACAGTGTTATTTACCGTAAAAAATTACAATTGAAAGAGATAATTAACCCATAATGGGTTTTAAATGACTGAAACTAGGCTTTTGTGAAGCTGCTACTTTTTAGCTTTTTCAAATTTTTCAAGCAAAGCAAAAATCTCTTTTCCATCAGTCTTGCCTAATGGTTCGATTGTTTCTTTAAATTTTTTACCTAAACTTAACCCATCTGATTTAGAATATTCTAATAATTTTCTATTACATAATTTTTCTAATTTTCTTCTTACTGTTTCTTGAGGCATCAATAGGTTTTGTGCGACTGAAAAAATTGTCAATTTTCTATCTTTCATTAATGTCTTGTGCTCTTCGTTCTCCGTTTTTTCAAAAACTTCTGTCCAACTAAATGATTTGCCTTTGACAATTGTTTCAAAAAGAAAATGTGAATATACTGTTAACAAAATCATGTGACTTTCATAATCATGTTTCACAAGTTTTTTTACATTTAAAAAGTGATTAATGTGAAGATTTATTGCTGAATAAATTAACTCACTATTTACATTTTTAACCATGTCTTAAAGTAGGTTTTTTTTAAAGAAGTTCATAAATTGAGGCATATATTCATCCATATGTTTACCACCAATTGTAACTCCTCTTTCAAGGCATTTTTCTTTTTTTAAAACTTTAAACATTTTTTTAAATGTTTTTCTTGGCTCTTCTTCTGTAGCTTTCATAGCTGCTTCCATAGATGGAAAAATCTTGTATTTATTTATTATTAAGTCTGTCATTGGGCCGATAGTATTACCTTCATTGTCGACATATATTGATGGACATTTATGAAAAATCATTGCCATCTTAATTTTTTTTGGTTTTGAACCTGAGTGCCATTCATGAAACCATCCATCTTTAATATCAATTTCTATTTGACCTGGTTCAGCTTTAATTCTTTTAACATGTTCTTCACAATGCTTGGCCAAAGTATAATCATCGGCTCCACCATGAACATAAAGTAATTTAGTGTTAGTTGTCAATTCTGGTTCAATGAATAAACCAGCCATTTTACATTCTGCTGCTTCAGGCAATATTGCGTCAAAGCCTGTTGTTCCATCTAAAAACAAAGAAGTAAATTTTACCTCACTTAAATAAAGAGAGTTTAAACCACCCCTTGAGTGTCCTGTGGTTCCAAATTTTCCATTAGATCTTGGATGAGATTTTAATACTTTTAATGCCATCATAGCATCTATTGCACCATTGATAGCAGGAACTCTTGATTGGTCTCTCCAAGTTTCCTTTGCACCTCGTGAACAAAAATTATCTATAAACATTACACCTATGCCCTCATCCAATAAATTTCTATAACCATGATAAGTCCAGTCATTCCAAATATACATTCCAGGTCCACCACTACTATGTGTCCAGATCACGATTGGAACTTTACTAGATCCTTCTGGTAAAGATAAAAAACCTGTTATCTCGATTGGATGTTTTTTATATGCTCCATTAATTACGGTTCTGACATCAAAACCTGTATAAGAATTAAATTTTATTAATTTACCTCTATTTTTCCAATTTTTATTTTTTGAGAGGAAATTCAACATTGATTTTTTTTTTGTACATTCTTTGCTAGTGTCCATTTTTGTGCCACTTTGAGAGTCATGTCCAAAAACATTAGATGTAAATAAAACTGTTATTAATATTAAAATTATTTTTTTCATTTAGTATTTAACTAGGATTTAAAGCAGGTTTTCTTTAAAGAAATTCATAAACTGAGGCATATATTCATCGATATGTTTACCACCTATCATAACACCTCTTTTAATGCATTTTTCTTGTTTAAATATTTTAAACATTTTTTTGAATGTTTTAACTGGTTCATCTTCAGAAGCTTTTCTGGCAGCTTCCATAGATGGAAAAACTTTGTATTTATTTAAAACAAGATCAATCATTGGACCTACAACAAAGCCATTATTATCAACAAATATTTCTGGACACTTATTTAAGTTCTGTGCTCTAACTTTTTTTGGTTTAAAGCCAGCATGCCAATCATGATACCACCCCTCTTTAATATCAATTTTTATTTGTCCTGGTTTTGCTTTAATTCTTTTTACATGTGCCTCACAATCTTTTGCTAAGGTATAATTGTCTAATTCACCATGAACATAAAGTAATTTTGTATTAGATGTTAACTCTGGTTCTAAAAATAAACCTGCCAATCTACATTCAGCTGCTTCACCAAGAATTGCATCAAAACCGTTTGTTCCTTCAACAAAATTTGATGTGAATTTAACCTCTCCTAAATAAAGAGAGTTTGTTCCACCTCTTGAGTGACCATTAGTTCCAAATTTTCCATTTGATCTAGGGTGAGATTTCAATAACTCTAAAGCCATCATGGCATCAATTGCACCACTTATAGCTGGTACTCTAGATTGGTCTCTGTATGTTTCTCTTGCTCCTCGTTGGCAAAAATTATCAATAAACATTACACCAATTCCTGCATCTAAAAGATTTCTATAAGCATGGTAATTAAAGTCGTTCCAGACATACATTACTGGTCCACCACTACTATGAGTAATAATTACAATTGGAACCTTGGCATTACCCTTGGGTAAAGTAAGTAAGCCTGTTATTTCTATTGGGTTTTTTTTATAAGCTCCACTCATTACATTTTGTACATCAAAAGCTGTATATGAATTAAATTTAATTATTTCACCTTTATCTTTTTTATACAGCTTGTGATTTGAAATATAATTTAATACTGAATTTTTTTTTGTACAATTTTGCTTATAATCAAAGTTAGGAGTTACGCCCTTAGTAGAATGTGCATATACATTTGATGCAAAGAGAATTGATACTAATATTAAAATTATTTTTTTCATAAATTATAAACCCAATTTGGGTTTAGTATCTATTTATAGTTAGATGTCTATTAAATAAAAACCTATTTTGAGTTTTAGAATATTGATTTAGAATACTTTTTCCAATTTTCTTGATAATGAACAGCGTTTTCAGTAATTGATTTTGCTTCTTGATCTGAAACTTGTCTTACAATTTTACCAGGTGAACCAACAACTAGAGAATTATCAGGGATGATTTTATTTTCAGTGATCAGTGCATTAGCTCCTATGATACAATTTTTTCCAATCTTTGCTCCATTTAAAATTACAGCACCAATTCCAATTAAAGAATTGTCCTCAATGGTACATCCATGAAGCATGACTAAGTGACCAATAGTTACATCTTTTCCAATTTTTAAAGGGTACCCTGGATCTGTATGTAAAACGCTTCCATCTTGAATATTTGACCCTTCACCAATATGAATATTCTCAACATCTCCTCTTAAGGTAACATTAAACCAAATACTGGTATTTTTTTCTAAAGTAACATCACCAATGATTGATGCATTAGATGCAGACCAATTTTCACCTAAATTTTTGACTTTTTTATCTTCCAAATCATAAAACATAACTTATATGTTATTATAACATGTCGTTAAAAACTCCAATATGTGATTTTGGACAAGCTGCTAAAAGCTTTGAATTAAAATCAACTAATAACGAGATGGTCAAATTGAATGATATAAAGGGAGAAAATGGGACATTAGTAATGTTTATTTGCAACCATTGCCCCTATGTCATAGCCGTTATTAAAGATATCATTCAAGATTGTAAACATTTAGAAAAACTTGGTATTAAAGCGGTAGCCATATGTTCAAATGACTCAATTAATTATCCCGAAGACTCTTTTGATAAAATGGTCAAATTTCATGAAGACCATAATTTTAACTTTCCCTATCTACTAGATGAAACGCAAGTTATAGCCAAGAACTATGGCGCTGTATGTACACCAGATTTTTTTGGTTATAATAAAAATTTAGAACTTCAATATAGAGGTAGAATTAGAGAATTAAAAAATTTAAAGCCTATAAAATCTGGTGAAAGTGATTTATTCAATGCTATGAGACAAATATCAGAAACCAACAAAGGTCCTAAAGAACAAAATCCAAGTATGGGGTGTGGGATAAAGTGGTTAGATAATTAATGTATTTAATTGTAACAAGATCTTTTCCACCTGAAATTGGTGGTATGCAGAATTTAATGTGGGGACTAGCAAATGAACTCTCAAAAAACTTCATGATAAAAGTTTTTTCTGATTATTATGAGGATCACAAAAATTTTGATGAACAAGTTTCTTTTTCAATTGAAAGAGTTGGTGGAATAAAACTTTTTAGAAAATATAGAAAAGCCCAACTTATTAATGAATTTATTAAAGAAAATAAAATTGATGGCATTATTGCTGATCATTGGAAAAGTTTAGAACATCTTAAAACTAATAAAAAAAAGATATGCTTGATCCATGGTAAAGAAATTAATCATGAAAAAGGCACCTCTCTTAATAAAAGAGTATTAGAAGTATTAGATAATGTTGAAACAATAGTTGCAAATTCTGAGTACACTAAAAATTTAGCTATTTCATTGGGAGTTCAGCAGAATAAAATTATAGTTATTAATCCTGGAGTTGACCCTGTTGAAGAATTGGATAAAAAAACTTTAGATAAAGTGGAGAATTTATTAAAACATAAATCTCCTAGATTAATTACAGTTTCAAGATTTGATAAAAGGAAAAATCATGAAAAAGTAATCATGGCTCTTCGAAATTTAAAACAAATCTACCCTGGTATTGTCTACATTTGTGTGGGTTATGGTGATGAAGAAGAAAACATTAAAAAATTAGTAGCAGAATTAGGCCTTCAACCCCAAGTAATGTTCTTTAAAGATATCTCTAATGAATTAAAAAATGCACTAGTTGCTAAATCAAATATTTTTGTAATGCCATCAATTGTTCATAAAAAATCTGTTGAAGGATTTGGTATTGCTTATGTTGAAGCTGCACAATATGGATTGCCCTCTCTTGGAGGAAAAGATGGGGGTGCAGCAGATGCAGTCGAACATGAGAAAACAGGTTTAATCTGTGATGGCAATGAATTAGATGAAGTTTATTCATCAATTAATTTAATGTTAAAAAATAATAAATTCCATGAGTATGGAAAAACTGCCAAAGAAAATTCTACTAAATTTAAGTGGAATATAATTATTGAAAAATATAAAAAAATTCTAAACTAAATTTATTTTATTTTATTTTATTTAATTAATTTGATTAAATCTATTCTATTAAAGTTTAACTATTTTGGTATTTTCAATTTTATTTTCAAAAAAATTTATAATGTTTTGTGCGGTTTCAATGGCCATACTTTCCAACCCTTCTTTCGTAAACGTTGCAGCATGTGGACTTAATACAACTTTTTTATTTGTAATTAATGGATTAGTTGTTGCAGGTGGCTCCTTTTCGAAAACATCAATTCCAGCAAAAGCTATAATATTATTATTAAGAGCATTGTTTAAATCTTCCTCATTAACAACCCCACCTCTTGCAGCATTAATAATGATTGAACTTTTTTTCATAAGCTTCATTTTTTTTAGAGTTATAAAATTTTTAGTTTCACTATTTAATGGTAAGCTTAATGATAAAATATCAGCTTTCTTTAAGCCCTCATCAAGAGTTGTAACTTTTGCTCCACCAAAAGATGCTATAATCGCATCATCGACATATGGATCAAAAACTATAACTTTCATATCAAAGCCAAGACATTTTTTAATTAGTTTTTTTCCAATTCTACCAAAGCCAGCAATTAAAACGGTTTTATTAAATAGCTCAAAATTTTGTTCAATATTCAAATGTATTGCTTTAACAAAATCTCCACCTCTAACCATGGTGTCAAACATGCTAACACCTTTGTAAATATTCATAATCATAAACATTATATGTTCAGCTGGAGAAGTAGATGTTGAGTTGTGGGCTACAAGTAAAGTAATTGCTTTTTCTTTTAAGCATTCGGTATCTACACTATCGTAACCAACACCATGTCTTGAAATAACTTTGAGCTTGTCACATTTATCTAAAATTTCTCTATCAATTTTACCTCTTCTAAGGGTAATCCCATCAAACTCAGGTAACTTTAATAAAAGATTTTTTCTAGATAGATCTGTTACTATTTCACAATCAAAATTTTTATAACCCTTTAAAAGATCAATGCCTTTTTCCTTCATGGTATCGATGATGCCAATTTTATACATATTTTCTTTCTATTTTAAACTCTAAACCAGAGACCTTCTGGAAGTGGTACTAATAATAAATTTTTAAACCCAAAATATAAAAGCAGAATGAATATGCTACCTAATAACATATAAAATATTATCTTCTTTATAGGAATACTTTGACCTGCATTAATTAAAATAAGTAAATTAAATGAAATTAAACTCGTTAAAATAAATCCAGTTCTTTCTAAAAAATATATCCAGGCAAAAAATGTTGCAATTAGTAAAGGAATTTTAATAAATGAAACCTTTTCATTAATGACTTTAATTTCTAATTTAAAAGAGCGAAATATTAAAATTATAGATAATATTAGTAATGCTGCTGTTATTGCATATGGAAAAACTGAACCAAAGGGGCTTAAAGTGCTTGCCTCATAAAAAAGAAGTAGAGATAATAAAATAAGACAAATACCAGAGATAAATGATGTTTTGTCTTTAACAAATTTAAGCATTTTTTCTCCTATTATAAATTCTTTTTAAAGTGGGAAGAAATAAGCCCATTATAATAAAAAACACCAATACAATTGAGATAGGTCTTGCAAAATAATTTGCAAAAATATTTTCTTGAGCGCTGCCTATTATATAGGCTTGAACAAATCCTTGTTCGGCAATCTGTCCAAGTACCAGCCCCAAGACGATTGGTGATGCTTTAAATCCTGCTCTATTTAATATCCAGCCAATTAAACCAAAAAAGAACATGAAATAGACATTTAGAATATTATTTTGAATTGAGTAACTGCCAATAATTGTTAGAAAAATTATGATTGGAATTAGTATTTCTCTAGGTATTTTGATTATGGATTTGTATGCGTATCTTCCCATTAACAATCCTAATGGTAACATCATAATGGTTGCTAAAAGCAAACCAAAAATAAAAGTGTACACAATTGAAGATTGCTGAGTAAACAAAGTATCCCCTGTTCTTATTCCTTGAACTAATAATGCTCCTAAAATTACAGCATCAGGTGGAGTGCCTGGTATACCAAGACATAGTGTTGGAATAAAACCACCACCGACTGTTGCATTATTTGCCGTCTCTGATGCAATTAAACCTTCTGGTTCACCTTTACCAAAATTATCTTTATTTTTTGAACTTCTTTTTGCCTCACCATATGAAACTATACTTGCAATACTTCCTCCAGCACCTGGAAGGATACCAATAAAAGTTCCAATGATTGCTCCTCTTAATGCTTCAAATTTTTTACGATACATTATTAAAAAAGATTCTCTTAATCTTAAACTTTTGGGTGTTGTATTTTCACTTAAATGCTTTCCCTTCATGCTAGTTAGATCTAAAATAACTGGAATACAAAAAAGTCCAATCATTGCGCTAACAATTTCTATTCCACTATTTAAAAAACTTATATTCCAAGTCATTCTCATATCACCACCAATAACCGCAACACCAATCATCGACATTAACAAACCAAGGCAAGCACCGATTAATGATTTAATATTATCTCCTTCTGCTAACGTTGAAATTAATGTTAAGCCTAAAATTGCTAACCAAAAATATTCTGTGGGACCAAATTTAAGAGAAATGCTTGCTAATGGAGGTGCAAATAAAGCTAAACATATAACTCCCACTATTCCACCTATAAATGATGACATACAACTTATGGACATGGCTAAATCACCATTACCACTTTTAGCCATAGGATATCCATCAAACGTAGTTGCAACAGCCGAAGGTGTTCCTGGTGTATTAATTAAGATTGCAGACCACGAGCCCCCAAAGATGGCTCCTGTATAAATTGCTCCTAGAACGATTAGTCCAGATGAAGGTTCGAGTGCGAATGTAAAGGGTACTAAAATAGCAACCGCCATGGTTGCTGAAAGTCCTGGCAAAGCACCAATGATGATGCCCGCCAAAACTCCTGAAAAAGCTAAGCCTAAATTAAGTAGACTTAACGATGACAAAAAATCTGTAAAAATATTTGTCATTTAAAGGCTTAATTACTTAATTAAACCAAGTTCTTTAGCAATAACTTCGTTAGCTTTCTGTTGGTCTTTCATAAATTTCTTAATTTTTTTATGACCAATATTAACAACTACAAAAGCATTATCTTCCATTTGTTTGATGAAAGCAGGATCAGAATTAATTTTCATAATACGATCAGACCATTCTTTAACAGTTGCTTTAGAAGCTAATTTTGGAAGTGCGTAACCTCTATAAGCTCCAGAAACAATGTTGTATCCTAACTCTTTAAAAGTAGGAACATCAGGGAAAGCTGGTAATCTTTCTTTTGATGCTACAGCAAGCATTCTAACTTTAGAACCTTGTTTAGCAGCAACAGTTGAATAGCCAGCTTCAGCTACAACTACCTTACCTAATAATGCTTGAACAGCAGCACCCGTTCCTTTGAAAGGAACGTAAGTAGTTTTAACTTTTGCTTTTTTATTTAAAGAAATAGTTAAAAGATGATTTGCTGAATATGTTCCAGATCCACTAAAAGTAAGTTGTCCTGGATTTTTTTTAGCAAAGCTCATTAAATCTTCTAATGTTTTGTAAGGGCTTGATGCTTCTACTAAAATTGCATCAGGCGTATAGTGAAAAAATGCAAAAACATTTACATCTTCTGTTTTGTAACCAGCTTTTTCACCTTTAGCGATAGGTTGCATAATGATGTGTGGAAGGTTAACACCCATAATCACACTACCATCACTTCTTTCTGAATTTAAAGAAGACCAACCTACTGATCCTCCACCACCTGGTTTGTATTGAACAACTATATCTTCCTTATAAATGTCTTTATAAAAAGGTTGTTGCATTCTAGCCGTAACATCAGATTCACCACCTGGGCCGAATGGAATTATGTTCGTAACTCCTGCGTTAGCACCACTTAAACTAATAACTGTAAGTGATAATGCTGCAAGAAATTTACTAATATAAGATTTTAATTTCATTAGATATTTCCTCTTGTTTGTTGATTAAAAAAAGAAAACTATTCCTTTTTACCTTACTGTCAATATGCATGTATGTAAAAATAACTCATATGTTTAAGTTTCAAATCTTGATATCTATAGTGTTTAGACTTAAAAATTATAAAATTACCTTATAACTAAAAAAATGAAGATTATTGATATTCAAGAAAAAACCTTCTCTATCAGTTCAGACATCAAAAATGCCTATATCAGTTTTGCAAAAATGGATTGTAGTGTTGTTGCAATAAAAACTGATGTCAAAATAAACGGTGAAAATGTGGTTGGGTATGGTTTTCATTCAAATGGAAGATATGCAGTCAGTGAACTCCTAGTAAAAAGATTTATACCCAGATTAAATGATGCTAATGAAAAAGACTTATTAAACAACGAAGGTAACAATTTTAGTCCAGAAAAAATTTTAAAGGTTTTAATGCAAAATGAAAAACCAGGTGGCCATGGAGAAAGAAGTGCAGCTGTAGGAACTTTAGATATGGCGATATGGGATTTAGTTTCAAAAATAGAACAGGTTCCTCTGTATGAATATTTAGCTAAAAAGTATGGCAATGGAGAATTCACTAACAAAATTTTTGTATATGCCGCTGGTGGCTATTACTACCCAGGTAAAGATATTCCACTACTTCTTGATGAGATGAAAGGTTATTTAGATTTAGGTTTTACAACAGTCAAAATGAAAATAGGAGGTGCTCCTTTAAAAGATGATTTAAAAAGAATTGAAAGCGTTTTAAAGTTAGTTGGAGATGGTAAAAATTTATGTGTTGATGCTAATGGTAGATTTGATCTAAAAACAGCAATTGAATATGGAGCAGCAATGGAGCCATATGGTCTTAAATGGTATGAAGAAGCGGGAGATCCCTTAGATTATGAATTAAATTCTGAGTTATCAAAAACTTATAAATATGGACTAGCTACTGGTGAAAATTTATTTTCAATGCAGGATTCTAGAAATTTAATTCGTTATGGTGGAATGCGAAAAGATATTGATTGGTTACAATTTGATTGTTCTTTAAGCTATGGGTTAGTTGAATACCTAAAAACTTTAAAAATGATGAAAGAAAATAATTGGAGTTCCACAAGGGTGATACCACATGGCGGCCATCAAATTTCTTGCAACATTGCAGCAGGATTAAACTTAGGTGGTAATGAAATTTATCCTAGCTTATTTCAGCCTTTTGGTGGATTTCCAGATTCTTCTTTAGTTGAAAATAGTTACGTAACCTTTCCAAAATTTATTGGGATGGGTTACGAAAAAAAAGAAAAATTAAATACTTTGTTTAAAAAACTATTTAATTAAAATTTTTATTTTTTTATAAAATTAATAATAGTTTTTTTAAGTGTGCTACTTATAATTAAAATTCCTTTTTCATTTGGGTGCATACCATCATCCTGATTAAGCTCAGGTTTTAAAGCTACTCCTTCTAATAAAAAGGGTATCAAATTTAAATCATACTTTTTAGCTAAATTTGTATAAATATTATCAAACTTTTTTTTATAACTAAATCCATGAGTTGTTGGGGCAATCATCCCTGCTAAAATTATTTCTATATTTTTTAGCTTTGCTATTTGAATAATTTTTTCTAAATTTTTTTCAGTCTCAATTGGGCTTATTCCTCTTAACATATCGTTAGCACCCAGTCCTAAGATCATCAGATCAATATCAGGTTCGGATAAAGACCACTCAGATCGGTTTAATCCACCAGCAGATGTACTTCCAGATACACTTCCATCAATAACCTCAACGTTAAAACCACTGTCATTAAGATTATTTTGAAGAACAATGGCTAAATGTTTTTCCTGTGGAAGGCCATAACCAGCCATTAAGCTATCGCCAAATAAGATAATATTCTCTATAGCATTGACATTTATAGTCACTAGACAGAAGGCAATAATTTTAATAATAAATCTTTGAATCATGGATAGTCTTCTTAAGCTAAAAAACGTTAATCTTAAATACCAAACTGGTAATGATACTATAAAGGTTTTAAAAAATATTAATTTAGAGACTAAAAAAAATGAGTCTATTTCAATAGTTGGCGAAAGTGGATCTGGAAAGACAAGCTTAATCATGCTTGCTGGAGGGCTAGAGAAAGTAACCTCTGGTAAGATATTTTTTGAAGATCAAGAAATATCTAAAATGAGTGAAGATGAAGTTTCTAAAATTAGAAGAAAAAATATTGGTATTGTTTTTCAATCTTTCTATCTTATTCCAAATTACACAGCTGTTGAGAATGTTGCTCTAACTTTAGAGTTAAATAATTTAAAAAACTCTGACGAACGAGCTAAAGAGTTGTTGGATCGATTTGGGTTAAAAAATAGGTTTAATAATTTACCAAGTCAACTTTCAGGTGGTGAACAGCAGCGTGTAGCAATTGCAAGAGCTATAGCCATGAAGCCTAAGCTAATATTGGCAGATGAACCTACTGGAAATTTAGATAGTGAAAATTCACAAATGATTGCAGACATTTTGTTTAAATATATTAAGGAAGAAAAATCATCTTTAATTATGGTCACCCACGATCCAAAACTTGCCAATAAAGCAAAAAGAAAAATCAAAATTAAAGATGGAAAAATTGTCTAAGCTTTCAGAATACAAGTTAACTTTGATATATGCCTTAAGAGATTTAAGTAGAAATTATAAAAAAATTTCTAGTATTATTTTAACACTTTTTATAAGTTTATTTATCTTAAGTTCAATTTTCACAATTGAGGATAGTTTGAACAAAGAACTAAATAATAACTCGAGAGCACTTTTGGGTGGTGATATAGAAATTGATTACAATCGTAATGTTGTCAATTTAGATTTAATTAACCAAGTTAAAGAATTTGCTACTGTTTCTCAAATGGTTGAGTTTAGCACCATGATCTCAACTACTGATAAGACTAAAAATAAATCAATATTTTCTAGAATTAAAACAGTAGATGAAAATTATCCATTATTTGGCAAAGTGGGTTATGAACCAAGTGGTGCATTTCAAAAGTTACAAACTACAGAAAATACAATACTTGTTAATGAAAATATTTTCAAAAATCTTGATTTAGAAATAAATGATAAAATTAAAGTTCAAGACAAACTCTTTACTGTAATTGGTATTGTAAAATCTGTACCTGATATTGGAGGTGCTTTTGTATTTGGTGATTTTGCTTTAGCTGGCAAACAAACATTAGAACTATTAAAACTTAACAATCTAGGTAGCTTTTTAAACTATGAATATAAAGTAAGATTTAATGAGGGAGATAATCCAAAAACTTTATCTAAAAGGATTGAACAATTATTCAAAGATGAAAAAAAAGTAAGGCTTAGATATCATGAAAAATCTGACGGTCCTTTAAAGAGAATAATTGATAATTTCTCTCAGTTTTTGTCACTTGTATCAATTAGTGCAATGTTAATTGCTGGAATTGGAATTGCTAACACCCTACTTTCATTCATTAATCAAAACAATATGTCTATAGCAGTTAAGAAGTCTTTAGGCTTTTTCTCAAAGGACATTAAAATAGTCTACTATCTACAATTACTCATTCTATTATTCATAATATCTACTGCTGCCTATTCTTTTAGTTTCTTTTTAGTCCCAATTGTTGATGTTTATTTGTCAGCTGGTCTTGGGTTAAATATTCAAGGTAGTTTTTCTATTCTTAATTATTTCAAGGTTTTTTCAGTAGGTTTATTAGTGTTAATCATATTTTCTATACCAACTATTAATGCAATTGATCAGGTTAAAGCTTCAAACTTGTTTAGAAATGTATTTCAAAACCTTCAATTTTATTATTCCAAAAAATCAATTTTTTTAAGTCTATTTTTATTATCAGTTTTAATTTCTTTATTTACTATTGGTTCAGCTCGACCCATTTATAGCTTGGGTTATTTTGGAGCATTCTTTATTTGTCTATTAGTTTTTTATTTATTATCAAACTTGATTATTAAATTATTTAAAGGTCTTAAAGAGCACCCAAATATTTCAATTAAAGTATCTGTTAAAAATATTACTCAAACTAAAAGTATTACTCCTATAACTATTATGTCCTTGGGTTTAGGGGTCACCCTATTATTAACTTTAGCTTTTGTTGGCTCAAACTTTAAAAGAGAAATTGCAAAATCAATACCAGAACTTGCTCCTGATTATTTTTTTATTGGCATTCAAAGTGATGAAAGGCAAATATTTGAAGATTTAATATTTGATATGGATAAAGAAGCTAACCTTGAAATTGTGCCGATGGTCTCAACAGGTATTGTAAAAATTAATGGAATAGATCCGAAAACTTATACCGCTTCAAGTAATGATAGCAACTGGGCGATTAGAAATGACAGAAGGTCTTCTTGGACTGATAAAGTTTTAAAAGATAATCCGATTGTAGAAGGTAAGTGGTGGGATTTAAGCAGGCCTGATAAACTTCAAATTTCGCTTGATAGTAAAGTTGCTAAAGATCTTAATATTAAAATTGGTGATATTTTTACTTTAAATATCTATGGTCGTGAAATTGAAGGTGAGATTGTAAACTTTAGATTGGTAGACTACAGGGATTTTACCATTAATTTTGCAATGTTATTAAATCCTCAATTTGCAAAAAATATACCCCATGAATATTTGGCCACTGCAAAATTTAAAAGTTTAGAAAATTTTAATGAAATTACTTTGTTGGATAAAATGCCCAGTCTTTCTATTATAAAAATTACTGATTACTTGGAAAAAGTAACCGATCTATTAAATAAAGTGTTTATTGCTGTAACTGTTATATCAGCCATAACTATAGTCATTGGTTTAATTGTCATATCAAGCGCAATTATAGTGCAGGGAAAAATTAAAGAATTTCAAAACTTAATATTTAAAATTCTAGGCTTTTCCAAAGTTGAGGTTGTGCTCTCTTCAATCATTGAGTTTTTTATTATATTCACCTCCATAATTTTAATAGCTCTATTTTTTGCAGTTATAGGTTCGCAATTTATCATCGAAAATATTTTCCAAATTACTTGGATGTTTGATTTAGCAATATTTTTAAAGGTAACTATTGGTATTGGACTTGCTACATTAATCTTAATTATGATTACTAATTTTAAATATTTAAGCCCTAAAGTTTATCCACTTATAAGAAATCAATAACTAAATATCAGATCGAGATCTAAACCTCTCAAACATCAATCTTGTTTTAACTCCAATGTTTAAAAATGGCTGTGGTGGTAGCCAAGTAGGCTTACTTCTAGACTCTATTATATTAATTTCATCACTATTTTCATTACTTGCTTTAATTGCTATCTGTTCACCAAATAAAGTTCCAACACCAATACCAGAACCATTATAACAACCTGCCACAAAGACATTATCATCAATTTTTTCAAAAATTTGTGAACTATTTCTAGTTCTAGACACAATCCCAGACCAACTAGATTTCATAATATCATTTGGTAAATTTGGAAATCTTTTTTTAATTCCAAGTTTTTGATTTAAGGATCTTTTATCTAACTCTGATTTAGACATTTTAAAAGGGCTATGAACTTCTGCAGTATTTCTAATTAAGATTCTTTTATCTTTTGTCATTCTGATAGTTGCACCCATTGGTCTAACAGGTAAAACCCCCCACTCTTTAGGTTCACCTATAAATTTAAACTCGGTATCAGTTAATGTTCTTGTCATGCTTGCAGTTAAAGTTAAGGGAAAATTATAATTATTTTTTATACCAAGTGATTTTAAAAAACCATTAGTACAAAAAATAACCTTTTTAGTAATTATTTTATGATTATTAAATTTACAAACAATTGTATTACTATTTTTTGACCATTCATTTAATTGAGTGTTTTCTAATAGCTCAACATTATCTGGCAAGGTATCAACCATAGCTCTTACAAGTTTTCCTGGATGCAATAAAATTCCACCCTTAGTATAAAGGGCAAGGTTATAAAAATTTGTACCTAATCTTTTACTTAAATCATCTTTTTTTAAAATATCATGTTCAAAATTTAATTTTGATAAAGTTTTGCTAAAATTTTCTAATGTCTTTTTATCTTTTTTATTTGAAGAGGCAAAATATTTGCCACTTTCATTCCAATCACAATCAACCTGATGTTCTTTAATAAATTTTTTTACAACATCAATTCCTAATTTATAAATGTCTGTCTTTTTTTTATAATTAGAAAGTTCTTTATTGGAGGTAAAACCATCATTAAGAGTAGTATCAACTAAATATCCTGAGTTTCTTCCACTTGCACCCTCACCTGCTAATTGGGCTTCAACAATAATAATTTTTTGATTTGGGTGTAGTTCTGATAATTTTCTAGCAGCAGATAGTCCTGTATAACCAGCTCCAACTATTAGCCATTCACATTCTTTATTTTTTTTTATGATTTTAATATTTTTTCTAGGAATCAGATCATTGATCCAACTACAATTTTTATCATTTATCACTTTCATATAATTAATTTATAATAGTGACTACATCTAAATACATTTAAAAAAAAAATTAAAATATTTTATTTTTTAAAGAAACTTAGTAAATCATCCGATCCTTTTGCTAGTAAACTTGAATCTGTGCCACATGCAACAAAATCAAAACCTATATCAATACATCTTTGAACTAAATCTTTTCTACCTATAAGGGTTCCAACAGATTTGTTATTTCTTTTAATTTTAGTCACAGCATTTTCAATTAAATTCCACAATTCCTTATTGTCAAATTCACCTAAAATACCCATATCAGCAGATAAATCAGCTGGGCCTATAAATAATGCTGATACACCATCTGTGTTGGCTATACTTGATAAATTTTCTATAGACCTAATTGTCTCTAGCTGAGGAATTAAACAGATATTATCATGAATATTATCAAAATAAGTTTTATCTCTAGTATAATCATTTCCTCTATGAGACATTGCAACACCACGAATTCCCATGGGTGGATAATAGCATGCTTTAACTGCTTTTTTAGCATCGTCCTCAGTGTTAATCATTGGTATGATCAGTGAGTTAAAGCCATAATCCAGTAATGGTTTTATCTTTACAGGATCATTCCATTGCGGTCTAACAACAACATCAGATATATTTTTGGCTTGTATGGCTTGGGACTGAGATAAAACACTTTTAACATCGTTTGCTGAGTGTTCCATATCAAGAAGTATCCAGTCAAAACCAGCTCCCGCAATAATATCTGCTGTAATTTCACTACATAAATTCGACCAAAGACCTAGTTGTTTTTTTTTATCTAAAATTTTTTTTTTGAATGGATTGTTCATAAATTTATTAACTAATTTATACTTAAAATTATACTTATATCAAATAATTTGTTGACTTGTTAACAATTTATTTCATCATTTTTATTTAGAATTAAAGATTTTATTTTGATTAAGAATATTTTTAGGGTCAAATATCTTTTTAACACTTTTCATTAATTCAATTTCTAATTGAGATTTAGTTTCGTTAAACTCATCCCTTTTTAAAATACCAATTCCATGTTCAGCACTTATCGATCCTGAAAGTTCAAAAATTAATTTATTAATTATTAGTTTAAGTTCTTTTTCATAATCATAAAAATTATCTTTTAAGTTATCAGGTTCAATAAGATTAAAGTGAATATTACTATCTCCCAGATGTCCAAAAGTATGAAACTTAATACCTTTTAAAAGTTTGTTTATTTCAATTTGGCTTTTTTCAAAAAAATACTCAATCTTATTTAATGGTAGAGAGATATCAAAACCAATTAGTTTCCCTTCTAGTTTTTGTGCTTCAGTTAAATCCTCTCTAAATTTCCAAAATTCATAGCTTTGCTTTTCATTTTGGGAGATAATCAAATCATGATAAAAGTTAGATCCATTAAATAATTTTTTTTCTATAGATTCAATTATCTTCTCATCAATACTATTTAGTTGTATTTTAACAAGGGCATAAAACTTTTTACTTTCATCAAAAAATAATTTTTTAATAAAATTATGTTTAATACATAATTCAAAAGAAAGATGTGGTATTATTTCAAAACCTACTATTGGTAAATCAAATTCTTTTGAAACATAGCCATAGAATTTTATAACATCATTAATTTGATTAAATGAAGCAATAAATGTCAAATTGTCTTTTGGCTTTGGGTAAATCTTTAAAATTGCTTTTGATATTATTCCAAGAGTGCCCTCAGCACCACAAAATAAATCTTTAATATTATAACCTGTATTATCTTTTAAAACTTTTGACCCTAGTTTTATTATTTTACCATCAGATAAAATTACGCTAAGTCCTAGTAAATTATTTCTAACAGAGCCATAATGTAAAACATTAATTCCACCAGCGTTAGTGGAAATAACCCCTCCAACTTGACTCGATCCCGTTGATGCCATTTGAAGTGGAAATAAATAACCTATCTGATCTAATTTTTTGTTCAACTCGTCAATTATTACACCTGAGTCAAGTTCAACACATTTGTTAATTTCATCAATTTCATAAATTTGATTTAATTTTTCTAGGCTTATTATTATTTCTTTTTTTTCTAGAGATGGAGAAGCACTTGCAACTAAATTAGTATTTCCTCCTTGAGGTACAATCTTAATATCATTTTTAAAACAATACTTCAAAATTTTTGAAATTTCATTTTCACTTTTTGGAAATACAACACAGAGAGCTTTATTCTTTATTCTTCCTCTCCAATCTTGACTATACTTGATTATTTCTAACTCATCATCATTACAATTAATTGTTTTACAAATATGGGATAAGTTTTTAAAAATTTTTATGTTATTCATTTATTGAGTATTTTATAAATTTACATTTAAGTTGACAAGTTAACAACAATTAACTTATTATTACTTATTTAATACATGCATGAAATCCTTATAATTATCAAAAACTTTATTTCATCTTTTGACACAATTGGTTTGATTTTAATAGTTTCATTAACTTTAATTGGCTCGATAGTTGCCGGTATGTCTGGTTATGGAGCTGGAATATTGATTGGCGTTGTTTTAATGCCAATGGTTGGAATTAAAAAAATAATACCGATTGTTACTGTTCTTACATTTTATATAAATTTCTGGAGAATAATTCTTTATTGGGACCATATAAATTGGAAAAAATCCATTTATTTTTCAATCTTTGCAGCTCCGGGTTTATATTTTAGCACTTATTTTTTTTCTATAGCTTCCACAAAAACTCTTACATTAATTGTTGGTTTTTCAATTTTTGCACTTGTGATGTTAAGAAAATTTTTTATAAATCTAAATATTCATTTAGATAATAAATTTTTAGCAATATATGCTATTTTTACTGGTTTATCATTGGGTGTAATATTGGGTCCTGGATTAATGATACTAACAGGCCTATCCGGTGTCGGTTTGACAGGGTCTAATCTAGTAGGCACAAGTTCTGTTGCAGATTTAATTACACTAATTATAAGATCAATTCATTTTTATAAACTTGGTATTATAGACTTAGAAATATTTACTATAGGAAGTTTTTTAGGAATAATGTGTTTATTTGGAACTTATTTAGGAAAAAAAATTGTAGATAGAATAGGAAAAAAAATTCACCAAAATTTAATTGAATTTTTTATGATTTCAGGGAGCATAATAATGATTATAAGAGCGATAACTTTAGATTAAATTGGAGCATGACCTACGCTCATACCCCCACAAACGTATAAGGTTTGTCCAGTAATAAATGATGCTTCATTGGAAATGAAAAAAGAGACAGCATTAGCAACTTCCTCTGGTTTTCCATATCTTCTCATCGGATTTTGTGACAAATATTTTTTTTGATAAGATTTATTTTGATTATTGTTTTTTTTATGAAGCTCTGTTTTGATCGGACCTGGAGATACATTGTTTATAGTTATATTGTATTTACCTAACTCAAGTGCCCATGTTCTTGAAAAACCGTATAATGCTGATTTTGCTGCAGAGTAACTTGTTCTGAATTCTCTACCAAGGGCTGCTCGACTAGCTATGTTTACTATTCTGCCAAATTTTTTTTTTTTCATATTTTTTACTAATCCAAGAGATAGTTGGATCGCTGGTCTTAAGTTTAAATCAATAGATTTATCAAAAGTTTTTAAATCTAATTCATTAATAGATTGACCAAACGATGCTCCTGCATTGTTAACTAAACAGGAAATATTTCTATTTTTTAACTTGTTTAATAAATCTTTTATCTCCTCCTCGTTAGATAAGTCACATTCATAAAATTTGCCTGGAAAATTATTTATTTTTGTTCTTGCAACACCAATCACTTTATATTTTTTTTTATTCAAAATTCTAGATGTTGCTAATCCAATACCTCTATTGGCACCTGTAATTAAAACAGTTCTCATATTAAATTTTATAACATTTTCTATACATATTTGGAATAGTTTTTTTAATTATAAATTTAGATATTGTTATCTCTTTTCTATTTATCTTATATATTTATTTTAGATAATTTAATTGCCTTCACACATCAAGAAAGATATTGTTGACTTAACAACATATTTAATTAATAGCTTTTTAGCTAAGAGAAAAATAATCTAAATTAAAAAAAATGTATTTTTCTACTGTAATTAATTTTTTATAAAAATATATGTTTGATTTAAATATAATCATAATATTAATTTTCTTTTCAATAATGGCAGGTTTTTTTGCTGGTCTCTTAGGTGCTGGTGGTGGCTTGATAATTGTACCTGCTTTATTTTTTGCTTTTAAATTTACAGGTTACAGTGATGATATATTAATGCATTTAGCTGTAGGTACATCTTTGGCAATAATATTTCCAACGTCAATAATTTCAGCTTATACTCACTTCAAACTTGGAAATCTTGATAAGAATTTTTTTATATATTGTAGTTTTTTTATTTTTTTTGGAATAATCTTTGGGGCTATATTCACAACAAGTGTTAATACAAAAAATTTACTAATTCTGTTTTCTGTATATACACTTATGTCTGCAATTTTTATTTTATTAGCAAAAGAAAGAAGGAGTCAAAAAAGAAATATTCCAATAATATTAAAATCAATTTTTGGCCTAATTACAGGATTTTTATCTATCCCACTAGGAATTGGAGGTGCATCAATCATGGTTCCTATAATGAGATTTTACGACTACTCTATTAGAAAAGCTATTGGTACCTCTGCACACTTTGGTATAATAATCTCATTTTTTGGATTTATTTCTTTATTGGTAAGTGGATATTTTTTTTCAAATATAGAGGAACCTTATTCGATTGGGTATATTAATATTCTTGGCTTTTTAATTTTTACACCAATAACCATATTGCTTGCTCCAATTGGTGCAAAATTCTCTTCTAAAATTAAAAAAAAATTATTAAATAAAATTTTTGGAATAGTTTTGATGATTATTTCACTAAGATCATTTTATGAAATTTTTGACTTTATTTAGTGTGGCGATCTAATGTTGTCAGTGCTTCAAATTTATTCATACAATCAACAAAATTTGAATAATCTTTTTTAGAAAAAGATAATTGATTTTTCTTTAAAGGTTTTTCTTTTTGAAAATTAAGAACTTTTAATGTTTTTAAAATTTCTTCTTTTTTTAAACCTTTTGTAATAAATACAATTTTGGAGTAATTATCTTTAAATGGCCAAGTCTTGAGATTAATTGGTTCATGAAATACTTTTTGAACAGCATTTATTAATATAGTTTGTTTATTAACTTTAAGGATACCTTTCATTCTTAGTAAATTATTACTTTTAAACCTAGCTAGAGCATTAAGCCATAATTTTAATCCATCTTTTGTAATTTTATCTTTAATATTAATAGAGATTGTTTCTACTTTATTATTTTCCGTGAGAGAATTTTTTTTGTGTAAAAATTTAATATTATTTTTTTTATAGCTACCAATTTTATCAATCACTGAACTTTTAATATCAACATCTACAAATAAATTCTTAATTTGATTTTTATTTAAAGAACTTTTATCGAATATTTTAGCATGTGTATTTAATGATTTTAATTTATCTAAAACCTCTTTTTTTTTTTGTTTTTCACTAATATCTGTTTTACTTAATAGTATGATATCCGCTGAAACAATTTGCTTAAAGTTCTCCAGGTGATTATTAAAATCATTTTGAAAATTAACCGTATCAACTACGGTTATTAATGATTGAAATTGTATTTTTTCAGAAATTATTTGATCTGAGACTATAGTTTGCATTATAGGTACTGGATCTGCTAACCCACTTGTTTCTACAATTATCCTATCAAACTTTTTCTTAATTTTTAGAGTGTCATCTAAAGTTTTAACCAAATCTCCTGCAAAGGAACAACACAAGCAACCATTATTTAAAACAATCTTATCATCACTTTTTTTTTTGATTAGATGGTGATCAATGCTTATTTCCCCAAATTCATTGATAATTAACAATGTATTTTTAAAATTTTCAAAGTTTATAATATCATTGAGTAAGGTTGTTTTACCACTGCCAAGAAATCCAGTAATAATTGAAATAGGTATTTTTTTTTTTGACAAAACTTCTAGTCCATTACTTTCCATTCCCTATAGTTAGTTGGGAATGGCTTTAGATCTTTGCCTTCTGATCTATCAACACAAATTTTTCCTTCTTTAAAAACCATCAAAATATTATCTCTTTTTCCAAGAACTTCAATATTTTCAGCTGGATTGCCTTTTACCAGGACTATATCGGCAAGTTTTCCTTCATCAAGAGTACCCAACTCATTATCTAAATGTAATGCTTCTGCTGCATTTTTAGTAGTTGTCATAATTGCCTCCATTGGCTTCATTCCAAGATCTACATAAATTTTAAGCTCATCTGCATTTGAGCCTATGTCTGGTTCAAAACCCATGTCAGTACCCATTGCAATTTTAACCCCAGCTTTATAAAAGGCTTGGAAAGTTTTAAAACAATCTGGTTGAATTCTTTTCATTTTTTCTAGTGTAAAAGAAGGAGTTCCGATTTCTCTTCTAATTTCAATAGCATGATCAGTTCTATGTGAAAGAGTTGGTGTAACAGGAACTTGTGACTCTACAAGTTTTTCTAAAGAATCCTGATCGTGGAAAACCATATGTTCAATAGTATCTGCTCCAGCTTTCAATGCCATTCTGTGAGCATCTGGAGTAAAACAATGTATTGAAGTATAGGCATGTAATGCGTGAGCCTCATCACAAACAGTATCTAATTCTTCTTGAGTATGATTTCTTACAGTTGGCTCCTCTTTATCTGTACCCCCACCTCCAGACGCACAAGTTTTTAACCAATCAGCTCCTTCTAGTAAATTGATTCTAGCCAATTTTCTTAATTCATCAGGTCCATCTGCTGTAGCTTTTGGATTTCTTACAGAACCTCTTGGATTAATCAAATCTAAATGTGAACCAGTGCCAACTGTAAAAGCACCTGTAATTAAACGTGGTCCTGACAATATTTCATTTTCAATTGAAGTCTTAACTGCAGTTGATTGAGCTGTTAACAAACCTCTGTTGGACATTAAACCTAGATCTCTTAAAGTTGTTATACCTCTATCCAGGCACAATTGTGCATGAAATAGCATATACATCTGTTGTAATTCAGGTGTTATTTCCCATTGAGCAACTCTATAATTCTTAAAAGTTAAATTATTATACATACACAAATGTATATGACAATCCATCATGCCTGGCATTGCACTCACACCTTCACCTAAATCTATAATTTCGTGATTCTCAAATTCTTTTAAATTAATCTCTTTATCGCTTCCAACCTTTTTAATTATTTTATCTTGAATTACGATAACCCCATTATCTATTATAGATCCATTACCATCAATTAGTTTTCCTACTTTTATAATTTTTATTTTACTCATAGATTGTGTATATATTTTATAATTATTTAATATTTTATTTGTTAATATAATTTTAAGTTAATGTAAAATAATTTGTTAACAAATCAACAAATTATTTGATTTATGCATAATTTTTGTGTATTATATAATAAAATTATGACTGAAAAAAAAACAAAAACAGAAGGAGCAACTAAAGCAGGTTCAGGTAAATACTGTTTTCCAATGAATAAATTGGATGTCGTTCCAGCAGGTACTGGATACTCTACTTCAAAAGGTGGTGTTGTAGAAGGTGAAAGAATGCTAGTTGGATACATTAATAAGGCAAAAGGAACCGGTTCTAGACCACACAGTCATCCAAACGAACAATTCAACTATATTTTACAAGGAACTTTAGATGTCGAGATTGATGGTCAAAAATTTTTAGCAAAAGCTGGCAGTGCTGTTTATGTGCCTGCTAACATGGAGCATTCTATGGTAGCTACACCCGAAGAAGATGTGATATTTATAGCTATTAAAGATTTATCTCATGGCATAATTGGCAAAGCAACTGACGGCACTATGGATGGTCCTAAATTCATGCCTGGTTTTGAACCAAAATAAGTTTGAATAAAAAAAATAATCTTAAAAAAATTTTATTAAATAATAGACCTAGTCACCAAATTTGGGGAACTAAAGGTGGTGTGACCACAATGGACCCAATAGCAACTGGAGTTGGAATTGATATCTTAAATAAAGGTGGTAATGCAATAGATGCATCAATTGCTATAGCCTCAACATTAGCCGTAACCAGTCCAAACTGGTCAGGTCTGGCAGGAGATAGTACTTGGCTTTATTATAATGCTAAAAAAAAGAAAACAACCCATATAGATGGGTATTCAATTTGTCCAAAAAAAATTGACTTAAAAAAATTTAGAAAAGAATTAAAGTTAAAAGATAATCTTTTAACCAATAAAGAAGAGCCTATTAACGAAAGAAATACTGGCATTATTACTTCAATGATACCTGGGACACCTTTTCTTCTCGATTTTGTTTGGCAAAATTTTGCAAGTTTAAAATTTGAAAGCTTAATTCAACCGTCTATAAATCTAGCAAGAAATGGTTTTCCAGTTAGTGAGTATTTATCAAAATCTTTCTATAATTATAATAAGAAGATATCAAAATTTAAAACAACAAAAAAATTAATAACATCTAATAAAAAAATAAAAGCTGGATCAACATTTGTACAAAAAAATCTATCAGAAACATTACGTAGATTTTCTAAATTAAGATCAAAAGAATTTAGATATGGTGAAACAATAAAACAAATTTTAAAATATAGTAAAAATAGAAATCCTTTTTTCTCTAGTAATGATTTTAAAAATTACAAAATAATTGAAAGAGATGTGTGCTCAATAAATTATAATAAATGTAAAATAATTACTGCTGGTATGCCGACAAGTGGAATCAACTTATTACAATGTTTTGAATTATTAAAGAAATTTGACCTTAAAAAAATAAATTTTATGTCTAAAAAATATGTAAAAACACTAATTTCAATACTACAAGTTGTTTTAAAAAATAGAAGAGAATTTAGCTCTGATCCAGATTTTATAAATTTTAATCAATTAGATCTAATCGATAGAAAATACTTAGATAATATTTTTAAAGTTTTTAAAAACGACAATGCAGCTGATAAAGTAAATTTAGATGATGGTGGCACTACACATTTTTGTGTTTGGGATAAAAATAATAATATAGTTTCTGCAACTCAATCTATTGGCTATCAATTTGGATGTGGTGAGATTGCTGGTAAAACTGGGCTATTTATGAATGATAGAACCTGGTGGATGGCATTAAAAGATTCACCTAATTCAATTGAACCAGGAAAAAGATGTAATATTGGTCACGCGCCCATTATTATTTTTAAAAATAATAAACCTTTTTTAACTGTCGGTAGCCCAGGTGGATTTGGTATTATTCAATATCTTTTTCAAGTCTTGTCTCATGTTTTAAACTTTGGCATTGATTTGCAGACAGCAATAGAATTACCTAGATTTAAGATTTCTAATAATATTAAGGATATATATTTTGAAAATCGATATGGTAATTTATTAGGTCAACTTAATAGTCAAAATTTTAATATTAAAAAATTTGATGAGTGGACAGATATAGTTGGAGGTGTAGAAGGTATAACTAAAAATTCTTTTGGAAATTATCTAAACTGTTATGATGTGAGAAGAAATTCCCATTCTCAAGGTCTTTATTAAATTTTTTGTTGATTTATCAACTAAATATAATATTTTATCCATATGATGTTTAAAAAAATAAATAACGCTAGTGTTTGGTATGGTCCTGAACAAGAAAAAAAAGATGATTGGGTGTATAATTTAGATAAAGATGATATTAGTGAGATTAATTATTTAACTGAAAAATATCTTTCAACAAATAGAGAACTCAAAGAGATAAATAAAAAAGATTTTTATTTAGAAAATTTACAACAAAAATATTTAAACAAAATAGACCTAGAATTAAAAAATGGCAGAGGTTTTGCTCTAATACGAGGAATGCCTGTAAATAAATGGGATAGAAAAAAAATGATTACTGCATATATGGGCTTGTGCTCTTTTTTTGGTAATTTTAGAGTTCAAAACAAAAAAGGTCATTTACTAGGTCATATTAAAGATTTAGGAAAAGATACCAATAAAGATTACAGTGCTAGAGTTTATGAGACTTCTTATAGACAAACATTTCATAGTGATAGAAGTGATATTGTTAGTTTACTTTGCTTAAATAAATCAAAGAAAGGTGGTGAATCATTATTAGTAAGCTCAATGACTATTTTTAATAAAATTTTAGAAAATCATCCTGAATATTTGGAAACATTATTTGCACCTTTTCCGTTGGATCGTAGAGGAGAAGAAGGAGGTAACCAAAAAGGCTATTCAATGACCCCTGTCTACTATGAAAAAAATGGAAAAATCTCCTCTTATTTTTTAAGACAATATCTTGAAAGTTCTAAAAGATTTAAAGGAGTGGTTATTACTAATAGGCAAAGAGAAGCGCTGGATATAGTAGATAAATACGCAAATGACGAAAAATTATTTATGAAAATGAAATTTGAACCTGGGGATATTCAAATAATCTATAATCACACTTTATTCCATGATCGAATGTCTTTTGAAGATTATGATGAAAAAGATAAGAAAAGACATTTATTAAGACTTTGGATATCAGCATACGATGATAGAGAGTTATCTGATAAATATGTGGATAGATGGGGTAGCATTAAAATTGCTGAAAGAGGTGGGGTTTTTGATGCTAATTTAGACATAAATGTTCCAATGGAGGCTAATTAAAGTTAATTTTATGAAAATAAAAAATATTGGTTTTATCGGCCTAGGTAATATGGGTTATTATATGGCTAAACATTTAGTCAAAAAAAAATATGATGTTTACCCATATGATATTAGCCAAAAAAATTTAAATAAATTTAATAAATCTACAAATAATAAAAAACATAATTTTTTTAACTCGATTGGTAAAATTGATTGTATAATTTTAATGGTTCCTTCAAGCAAAGAAGTTAAAGATATTATATTTAAAGAGATCGAACTTTTTAAAAACCTTAAAAAAAATACAATAATTATTGATATGAGCACCTCTGTACCGACTGAAACATTAAAAGTTGGGAAAAAATTAAAAAAAAGAAATATAAAATTTTATGATTGTCCTGTCGCTGGAGGAGTTAAATTTGCAAAAACAGGTGAATTAACACTTTTTTTTGGAGGAAAAAATAGTGATAATGAAATAACGAAACTTTTAAATTGTTTAGGTAAAATTATTTGGTGTGGGAAGCTAGGAAGTGGACACACTATTAAAGCTTTAAATAACTTTATAAATGCTTCTATTTTAAACACTTATTTAGAAGCAATAACCACAGCAATAAAATTTGGAATAAAGAAAGACTATTTACTTAATGCAATTGACCAGGCAACAACAGGTAAAAATCACCCCTATAAAAAAAAGATAAAAGATGGCATTCTTATGGGTAAATTTAATTCTGGTTTTACTTTAAACCTTCTTACTAAAGATGTTTCAATAGCAAATAATCTAATTAAAAAATATGTTAAAAACTCTCCTATATCATCTAATATTCTTAAACTATTAGAAAAATCAAAAATAAAACTTGGTAAAAATTCTGATCAACTTAAACTTTATAAGATGTGGTCAAATAAAATATGAAAAAAGTTTTAGTTTTAGGAAAAATTCATAACTCTGGTATCAATTTTTTAAAAACAAACTCATATCATGTTGATGAACTTTCGGATCAAAATGATTTATACAAAGATAAATTAGAATTATATGATGCTTTAATTGTTAAAATGACAAAAATTGATAATGAATTTATAAATCATTCAAAAAATTTAAAGATAATTGCAAGACATGGTGTTGGATACAACAATATAGATTTAAAAATTATAAATTCAAAAAAAATTCCCTTATTTATTATTGGAGACGTCAATTCAACCTCTGTTGCAGAACATACAATTAGCTTGATATTAAATATTTCAAAAAAAATAAACCTGTATGATCAAGAAATGAGATTAAATAATTTTAATATCAGAAATACATTTCGAAGCAGAGATTTAACTAACAAAAAAATACTTATTTGTGGCTATGGAAGAATAGGAAAGAAAGTAGCAGATATTTGTAAATTTTTTAATATGAGTGTTTTTGTTTATGATAAATATTTAGATCTAGACAATGATAAAAATAATTTTAAACTAATTAATAATTTAGATGAAAGCATGGATATTTTTGATTTCATAACATTACATATACCTTATAATAATTCAGGAAAACCATTAATTGATGAAAATTTTCTAAGTAAATTAAAGAAAAACTGTTCAATTATTAACACTTCAAGAGGTGATTTAATCAATGAAAACGATCTAACTAATCACCTTGATAAAAATAAGGATTTTTATGCAGGATTAGATGTTTTTGATCCAGAGCCACCTAATAAAGATAGCAAAATCTTAAAATTTAAGAATGTAGTTTTAACCCCACATTCAGCAGCCTATACTGAAGAGTGTTTGTCAAAAATGTCTATGTATTGTGCTGAAAATATTAATAATTTTTTTGATAATAATCCTAATATTTCCTTATTAATTAATAAAGAAATATATTCTTAATCTATATCGGATGCATTTAATTTAATTTTATTAAACACAAAAGGAATTATAATTGAAATTATTGCTAAACCAAAAAATATTAAAACAATTGGTCTATCAAAAATTTGGAAGAAATTACCTTGGTTCATTATCATTGTCTGTCTAAAGGATTCCTCCATTCTTGTACCAAGAACTACTCCTAATATAACTGGCGCTAACGGGTAGTCACATGACCTCATAAAATATCCAATTATTCCAAATATACACATTAAATACAAACTTAAGGTTAGCTGATCACTTGAATATATACCAAGCATACAAATAATTGTTATTATGGGTAAAAGAAGAGCCATGGGTATGTATAATATTTTAATAAAAAGACCAATAAGAGGTAAATTTAAAATTAATAAAAAAATATTTCCAATATAAAGAGCTGCAACGAGCCCCCATACAACATCTGGTCTTTCAATAAACAGCATGGGTCCCGCTTGTATATCTAGCATTAAAAAAGCACCGAGCATTACTGCTGTTGTTGCTGATCCAGGCACACCAAGTGCTAACATTGGTACAAATGCTCCAGCACTTGCTGCATTATTAGCAGACTCTGGTCCAGCAACACCTTTGATTTCACCTTTACCAAAATTTTCTGGATTCTTACTAATTTGTCTCTCTACTGAATAGGATACAAATGAAGCGATACCTGCCCCAGCACCTGGTAATACTCCAATAATGAAACCTATAAAACCACCTCTAATAATTGACCAAAAACTATAAATAATTTCTTTTAGTTTTATAAAAACTTTATGCTTTAAAACTACTTTTTTTTTATTTGAAATAATACTTTCAGAATTTATTATAACTTCAGAAATTGCAAATAAACCCAGTGTAACTGACAAGAATTGAACACCATCCCAAAATTCAGTAATTCCTAGCGTAAATCTCTTAACACCCATAAAGTCTTCACCAATAGTTGATAACATCAATCCAAATACCATTGCCAATAATGCTTTGACCATAGAGCTTCCTACCAAACTACAAACAGCAGTGATTGCAAATATATAAAGAGCCAAATATTCTGGAGCACTAAATTTTAATGCTAAATCAGCAACAAAAGGTCCTAAAATCATTAATCCTACTACTGCTATTGTGCCTGCAATAAAGGAACCGATGGCAGCAATACATAAAGCTGCCCCAGCGTTACCTTGTTTAGCCATTTCATGTCCATCAAGACAAGCAATAACTGCAGATGTATCTCCAGGCACTCTTAGTAAAATTGAGGCAGTTGAGCCACCATACATAACGCCAGTATATGTTGCGGCTAACATAAAAACAGAACCCAAAGGATCTAAAACCAATATTATTGGTAACATCATTGCCAGTGCTCCAGCTGATCCAATACCAGGTAAAACTCCAACCACTGTCCCCAAAAAAGCCCCACCTAATGCGTAAACTAGGTATTTAACCTGAAGTATAATCCTGAAACCATCTATTAAATTTACAAAAATTGTATCAAACATTTAATAAATCATCTTTTTTATATCTTCCAAAAATGGAAAAAGTTTATCTGTATCTACTAATTCTCCCATTGGCATTCTAAAGTTTAAACCATAAAAAAAGATGATAAATATAGAAATAGTTATTATGAAACTAAATAATAAAGAATATCTTAAACTTTTTTTTAGATATAAAATAAATAAGAAAGAATATATCAAACTAGAAAATAAAAATCCTATAATTTCAAAAAGATAAGCAAAAACTATTGTTAAAAAGATAGGTGCCATCTTTTTAAATGTTTTTTTTGACAATAAAAATATTTAAACTTTGATCCTTATTTATCAGTTTTAAATTCTGAAAAAAATGAATAGCAAGTAAAATAAATCCACAAGATGCAACTAAAATAGGAAAGCTTGATGGGCCAACAACATCTTCACCAATAGTTTTTTCTAAATAAAGTGAGCTTATAAAATATCCTATGAGAATGATTAAAAATATTGTTGCCAAAAAATTATTTTTTGCAAAGAAATATCTAAATAATAATTTCATATACTTTATTACCGTAACTTATTACAGGTTACGGTAATATTATATTTTTTATTTTTTGATTAGATTTAACTCGGTATCAAGTTTGAAGTATGCTTCATGCTCTTCTTTAAGCATTTTATCTAACTTTGAAGCATGCACAGAAATTGATGCTAAATTATTTTTATTTACATAATCTTTGAAAGTTTGCGTTTTTGCAACTTTTTTCATCAATTTAGTATAAAATTTAGCTTGTGCTTTTGTATTTTCACTTGAGAACCACAAACCTCTATACTGAGCAAGTATAGTTCCTTTGTAACCAGCTTTTTTGAAAGTTGGTACATCTGGCATAGATGCTAATTTTACAGATGATGCAAGAATTCTCATTTTACCAGCTTTAACAAATTTAAAAACTTGTCCTGGATTTTCAAGAATAAAATCTATGTGTCCTCCTAATAACTGAAGTACTCCTTCATCATCAAAAGGTACATAAGTCATTTCTACACCTTTTTCTTCAGCAATCATTTTACCCATTAGAGATGCCACTTGACCAAAATCACCACCACCTTGAACTACTTTTCCAGGATTAGCTTTTGCTTTGTCAATAATATCTTGAAGACTTTTATACTCAGAGTCTGCATTCACAGTTAATAACAATGGTGAAACTACTAAAGCTGAAATTGCCTTTGCATTTTGGTAACCAATTTCTTGTCCGGTTAAAATTACGTTATTAATTTGCGAAGGTGTTAATACTTGCAAAACGTGAGGATTTTTATTCTTATTTAATACATAATTTCTTGCTTTACCACCTCTTGCTCCTCTAATGATTGTTAATTTTACTCCATTAGGTAATAGATTTTCTTTTTCTATAACTTTAATTATTCCTCTTGCAAACGCTACTGTTGAAGATGTTTCTTTTGCATGCGCAACAATCTCAACTTCTTTATCTGGTGTCCATGCGTTCGCTACCTGACCGAAGCCTAAAAAAAAAGTAGCTACAAAGACTATTGTTTTTAAAAAATTACTCATATTTTCTCCCTCATTTTATTATGTTTTATAAATAAAAATTATTAATAAGTTGTTAACTTGTCAACAACTTATTAAAAAAACAACCTATGGTAATTAAAATATCTAAAATAATGATGAATATTAGGTAATTTTACTCTCAAGATAGTTATTTGAAAAAATAGTAACTAACCTTGAATTTTCAGAAATGTTCGAAAACTTATAATTTTGACCTTTATCAACTTTAATTATTGATCCTTTATCTACTTCATAAGATTTATTATTTACACTAAAATTTAGTTTACCATCCAAGACATAAAAAAAATATTCATGATCAGATTTTTTTTGTTTTTCTTCATATTTTTTAGTTAATTCATAAAACTTAAAATTCATCCTTTCGCCATGAATTTCTCTTATTGAATTTCCAACACTATATTCTTGATCAATCTTATCCATAATTTCATAATAGCAATTAGGAACTCCATCTATAATTATTGATTTATTTTCTTTTTTAATTGTATTGGAGGCTCCTTTATTTTTTCTGTCTTCAATTTCACCTTTTTCAAATTTTTTATTTACTTCTTCAACTGACATGGCTTGATCTGGAAGTTCTTCATCTGCAGACACGCCCACTACTGTCCAAGTAGAATCTTTTATGTAAAGGTATGCACAAGGTTCGTCCTCAGTAGCTTTCATTGAGTGTCTTACATTTGAAGGAATTAAAATAAAAGTACCTGGGTAAACAATTTTTCTTTCTTTTCCAACAACTGCATTAATTTTACCCTTTAAAGCAAAAATAAGTAATTCATTTGGATGGTAATGTAGTTCTGAACCTGTACCAGATTCTTTTTGATTTAAACAATAGTAAACATACTTGCCTTCAATAATAGGTGATGTACCAGATGATAAATGTGGGGTTAACTTTACTGACTTTAGATCTTCGAACTTATATACACTCATTTTTTATCTCTTTGTTTTTATACCATATATTATTGTTACTAAAGCTAAAAATAGTATCGTTAATGTAATAGGTCTGAACATGACTTGTGTCAAATCTCCATTATGAATTGTTAATGCTCTATTTAAATTTTCTTCAATTATAGGACTCATTACAAAACCAAGTACAATTGGTATTGCGGGTATATTCACCTTAATAAAAATATAAGCCATAAATCCAAGAATTAACGACATGATCACGTGTGCACCGTAGTTGCTATATGAGTAAGTACCAATTATAATTAGCACCATTACAAAACATCCTAATCTTTTTTTTGATATACTTGTCACTTTTGAAAATAAATTTGTTGCAAAAAAACCAATAAATAATAAAAATAAATTAGTCACTATTAATCCACCAAAAATTAAAGAAATTAAATCCTTTTCATCTACAAATAAGAATGGACCAGGCACAACGCCTTTACTAATCATAAGTCCAATCAAAATTGCAGCAGCTCCTGAACCAGGTATGCCAAGTGCCAGTGTAGGTATTAAAGTTCCAGCAACTACTGCATTATTTGCTGTTTCTGGTGCAGCTATACCCTCGTCAATGCCCGTTCCAAATTTATTAGTTAATTTAGACCATTTTTTTTCTTGAGTATAAGCTATCATTGAACCAATTGCGGCTCCAGCACCTGGAATTGCACCAATCAGTGTACCCAATAAACTACATCTAATCCAGGTGGGCAATAGTCTTTTTATAAAAGATAGCTGAAAACCTTTATCTATTTTTTTAAAAGAAATTTTATTTTTAATTTTTTTTTCATTTTTAGAGTCTACCAATAATTTAAATGCCTCTGGACATGCTAATAATCCAATAACAATAACAACTAAAGGAATTCCGTCCATTAAAAAAGCTTTATCAAAAACAAATCTCATACCTCCAAAACCAGATGTTCCTACTGTAGCTAACAACATCCCCAAACCAGTAGCAAAAAAACCTTTGGCAATATTTTTTCCAAAAAAGGTACCAATGATAGAAAGTCCAAATATACCGAGAGCAAACATCTCACCTGGCCCAAATTTGAGGCCAAAATAAGCAAGTGTTGTACCAGAAATAATAAAAATTATAGTACTGGTAAGCCCACCAAAAACTCCAGAAACCAATGATACTTGCAAGGCCCTTTTAGGCTCGCCTTTTTGTGCCATCGTATAACCATCTAATATTGAAATTGCATTAGCAGGTGTACCAGGTGTTTTTATCAATATTGCAGGTATTGATCCACCATATTCAGCTGCTGAATATACTGCTAACAAAAAAATAAGAGAATCACTTGTGCTCATTATAAAGGTTAATGGAAATAATATGGCTAATGATTGTGCACTTCCAAAACCTGGTAATGCACCTAGTAATATCCCCAAAAGTACCCCAGATATAATTATTAAAACAGTTGTTATACTAAAAACACTAGAAATAAAATTTGGTAAATTAAATAATATATCCATATCAATAAATCAGAAAAGGTAAAAATTTTAATGGAAATGGTATCTTT
>CAJQSY010000005.1:0-2046 GCA_905616605.1 uncultured Candidatus Pelagibacter sp. | reverse complement strand
TATCTTTGTTCATGTTGATTGTTTTTTACCCTTTTTAATATATATTTGTATAATACATTTGTCGCATTTTAAAAGTAGATTTAAACATGATAACAGGAAATTATCCCAATTTAAGACTTAGACGCAGCCGCAAAAATGATTGGTCTAGAAGATTAATTCAAGAAAATAGCCTTTCATCTAGTGATTTTATATTGCCTATATTCTTAATTGATGGAAAAAATATTAAACAATCAATTAAAACAATGCCTGATGTTTATAGATACACAATAGATAAACTTGGAATTATTGTTGATAGAGCAATCAAAAATAAAATACCTATGCTTGCATTATTCCCTTATACAAACAAAACAAAAAAAAATGATGTTGGAACTGAAGCTTTAAACGAGGATAATCTTGTTTGTAAAGCCATTCGATATATTAAAAAAAGATATAAAAATGAAATTGGTATTATGTGTGATGTGGCTTTAGATCCCTACACCTCTCATGGACATGATGGTTTAATAAAGTCTGGCTACGTATTAAATGACGAAACTATTGAAGTCTTGATAAACCAATCATTGTTACAAGCAGAGATTGGTTGTGATGTTCTGGCTCCGTCAGATATGATGGATGGAAGAATTGGTAAAATAAGAAAAGCTTTGGATAATAATGGGCATGAAATGGTTCAGCTACTTTCTTATGCAGTAAAATATGCTTCAAGCTTTTATGGACCGTTCAGAGATGCAGTTGGTTCAAAAGGTTTATTAAAGGGTGATAAGAAAAATTACCAAATGGACTTTAGAAACAGTGACGAGGCAATAAGAGAGGTAGCTCTGGATATTAAAGAAGGAGCCGATATGGTTATGGTTAAACCTGGCATGCCTTATCTAGATATAATTAAATCAGTTAAAGACAATTTTAAAATCCCTGTACTAGCTTATCAAGTGTCAGGTGAATACTCTCTATTAAGCAATAGTATTAAAAAAGGTCTAATAGATAAAGGCTCTGTGTTAGAGAGTTTGATTTCTTTTAAAAGAGCCGGAGCAAACGCTATAGTAAGCTATTATGCCGATAGAATTAACAATTTAATCAAATAATTATTTTAAAAGATTAATAAAATAAGTCCTAGAAGTTGGAAGGTTTAAATTGTTTGGTTTTAGAATACTTTTTTCAAGATAATCGCTAACAAGTTTTAGACCTTTAAGTAAAATTTTTAAATTAACATCTGAATTACTTTCATCTATTAAAAAATTTGGAATACTTTTTTTCTCAGTTGAAGATTTAACATAATAATTAATTTCACTGTCAACGATTTCCTTTTCAACCATATTTTTCAATTCCAAATCATATCCCAATAATTTTAACAATTCTAACTCCCAGAAAATATATCTTTGTATCCAGTTATCAGAAGTTAAAATTTCAAAAAATTTATCAATTAATTTATAAATTTCTTTATAGATTGAGCTTCGGCAGTAAGAAGTTTTATAAGATGCATTGCTGAGGTAATACATGATAGTTTTTGATTTTCGTCAAAATACAATGGAGTTAAAGCTTTTAAAATTTCTATTTTAAAATAACCAATTCTAGTAACACTTTTAGAATTATAGTTTACATAAATTTTATTGCCAATTTGTAAATAATTTTTAATTTTCTTTGATGTACCGCCAAAAATTATCCCTGAAATTTTTCCGTGGTTTTCTGTAAAAACTTCAGCGATTATTGAGTTTTCACTGTATCGATTTTTAGAAACCAAATAAGCGCTATCATCCCAATTCATTTTTTAGAAACATCCTCAAAGCATAAAGATGCAGCATTCTGTTCTGCGTCTTTTTTAGAAGTTCCCTCTGCTGTGAAAAATTTAGTATTCTTTAATTTAACAGCAACTTTAAAGAGTGGTTTATGTCGAGGCCCAGTATTAGATATTAATTTATAAATTGGTAAAACCTTAAAAATTTTGAGTGAGTATTCTTGGAGTTTTGTCTTTGCGTCGATTTGAGTTACAACACTCGCTGTAATGTGCTCACTCCATAAATTGAGAATAAATTTTTCAGTGAGATTTAAACCCTT
>CAJQSY010000004.1:0-27012 GCA_905616605.1 uncultured Candidatus Pelagibacter sp. | reverse complement strand
ATAAATGAATTTTTGAAAGAAAGTTTTATTAATTTTAATCAATGTCTTCTTGTAATTGATAAAAAAGTTCCAAAAAATTTGGTAAAAAGTGCTTTAAAATCTCTACCAAAAGGATCTACTACAATTCATTATTTTAATGCTAGTGAGAAAAATAAGAACCAAAAAAGCGTCAATGACATCACATCAATTCTTTTAAAAAAAAATTTTAATAGAAATGACTGTTTGATTTCTGTTGGTGGAGGTATTACCGGTGATGTGTCAGGCTTTGCAGCAAGTATGTATAAGCGAGGCATAAAGTTTGTTAATATACCAACAACACTACTTTCGCAGGTTGACTCATCTATCGGAGGCAAAACGGGTATAAATACCAAGTATGGTAAGAACTTAATTGGCTCATTTTACCAACCTAGTCTTGTTATATCAGATATTATTTTTTTAAACTCTTTACCAAAAAGAGAAGTTGTATGTGGATATGGTGAAATTTTAAAACACTCCCTTATTAATGGAAAAAAGTTCTTTAATTTTTTAAATAAGAATGGAGAAAAAATTTTAGAATTAAAAAGTCCTTTTGTACAAAGAGCCATACAACAAAGCTGCCTTATTAAAAAAAAAGTGGTTGAGACTGATGAGAAAGAAATAGGTATAAGAAAAATATTAAATTTTGGACATACCTTTGCGCATGCTTTTGAGGCAACACTAGGTTATTCAACAAGACTAAATCATGGTGAGGCTGTTATCCTTGGTGTTAAAACTGCTACAAAGTTTAGCTTATTAAATAAAATTTTGAATAAAAAAGAATTTGAATTAATTAATAATCATTTAGATAATCTAAATCTTCCAAGAAATATTAATAATTTTTTTTCAATAAAGAATTTAAATACAATTTTATCTTTTATGAAAAAAGATAAAAAAAATAACACGAAGAAAATTAATCTAGTTTTGCTTAAAAAAATAGGTTCTCCAGTTTATAAATTACAGTTTAATGAAAAAACTATTTATCTCTTTTTGAAAAAAGAATTAACTAAGTAGTATTTGAATAGAGTGTATGTGTTCTTTCAACTCAAGATCTAAAATACTATAGATTTTCTTGGTTGATTCTATTTTATTTAATTTTTTCAGCTCTTCAGATTTAATAATTAATTTTATATGGAACATTCCTTCTTGGTTTCCTTTATGATTTTTATGTAAAAAACTTTTATCTTCTATCTTAAAATCTTGCATAACAATTTCTGCTTCAATTTTACTTTTAACAATTTCAATTAATTCGTTTATATTCATAGATAATAATTTATTACTATATAGCATGAAAAATATTTGTGATTGGAATAATTGCTTTGATACTGGTGAATATAAGGCACCAGTTGAGAAAGATAATAGCAAACGCTACAGACTGCTTTGCTTGGCTCATGTTAAAGAATTCAATAAAAATTGGAATTATTTTAAGGGAATGGATGATGAACAAGTATTTGATTTTTTAAAGTCAGATATGACTTGGCACAAGCCCACTCAAAGCTTTAGTTCTTCAGATAACTTTTTTAAAGTTCTATGGAACAATACTTTAAAAGATGAGTTTGATAAGACTAAACTTAGAGGTGAATATAATCATATGAATCAATTCAAATTTGATGCTAATGATATTAAAGCTTTTAGTATTCTGGGTGTTTCAGTTGGCCAAAAATGGGAGCAAATACAAGATAAGTTCAAAACTCTTGTCAAAAAATTTCACCCTGATATTAATTTGGGAAATAAAGAATACGAAGAAAAACTTAAATTAATTACTTTGGCTTATACTCAGCTAAAAAATACTTATAAGGAAAAAATTGACACCTAATTTAAACATACAGCCAGACATCAAGATGTCTTTAAAACAAAGTTTTGGAATTGATTCAGATATGGAAGTTGATGCTTTCTCTAAAAGAAGTGAATACGTTCCTGAAATAGATAAAAATTATAAATTTGATAGAGATACTACTCTTGCTATCATAGCAGGCTTTGCTTTTAATAAGCGTGTCTTGGTTCAAGGTTATCACGGTACAGGAAAATCTACTCATATTGAACAAATTGCAGCCAGATTAAACTGGCCTTGTATTAGAGTTAACTTAGACAGTCATGTAAGCAGGATTGATCTTATTGGAAAAGATGCGATCGTTGTAAAAGATGGCAAACAAATTACTGAATTTAAAGAAGGTATCTTACCTTGGTCTATCCAAAACCCAGTTGCCCTTGTTTTTGATGAGTATGATGCGGGAAGACCAGATGTGATGTTTGTTATTCAAAGGGTGTTGGAGGCTGAAGGAAATTTTACTCTTTTAGACAAAAATAAAGTTATAAAACAAAATAAATTTTTTAGATTATTTGCAACTTCAAATACAGTTGGTTTAGGAGATACAACTGGATTGTATCATGGCACTCAACAAATAAATCAAGGACAAATGGATAGATGGAATATTGTGACATCTCTAAACTATCTTGGTCTTGATAGAGAGATGGAAATCGTTCTTGCAAAGAATAAAAATTTAAATAATCCAAAGGGTAAAGAAAAAGTATCTAACATGATTAAAGTTGCATCTTTGACTAGAAAAGGCTTTATAGCAGGAGATATATCAACGGTTATGAGCCCAAGGACAGTACTTCATTGGGTAGAAAATGCTGAGATTTTCAAAGATACAGGTTATGCTTTTAGAGTTACTTTTTTAAATAAGTGTGACGATATAGAAAAAAATACAATAGCTGAATATTATCAGAGATGTTTTGGAGAAGAGTTGCCAGAGTCGATGGTTAATATTCAGATCTAAATGAGCTCAAAAGAAAATAATTTTAAAGAGCAATTTAAACAAGTATTAATTTCTACTGCTAAAGTAATTTCAGAAGATTATAAATTAGATGTTAAAAAATTAGATAAAGATTTAAGTAATAAGAAAACTGATTTTTTTGATATAACCAATTTATCAAATAAAAATGATTTTGTTAGACTAAGAGCAGAAAGTGACTCTGATGCCTTAAAGAAAAAATTTTCAAATAAAGAAATATTTAATAAAAACATACCTAATAATCCCTCTTGTAGATCTTTATATAATATTGCTGAAAAAATTAGGTATGAACTTCTTGGTGGCAAAATGCTCAAAGGAGTTGGAAAAAATTTAAGCGAAAACTATAGTCAAAAAATACTCTCTAATCGTAAGGAGCAATTAAAAAATAAAGAAGACGTTCCTGTGACCGAAGCTTTTGAGCTATATATGTTAAATAAATTCTTTAAATTAAATCTTAACGACGTGTCCAAAAAAATGTTAGATTTTTGGAAAAAAGAGTTTGATGAATCAATTGACAAACATTTTGATTTTTTAAATAAAAATTTAGAAGATCAAAATAATTATAGCTTGAAATTTTCAGAAATCTTAGAGAACATGGATGTCTTTGCTTCAAATAATGAGGAGAATAATGAAGAAAATGATGAACAAGAAAATGAGCAAGACAATAAATCTGAGAACGATAATGATAGTCAGTCTGATGATAAAGAGGAAGAAAACAAACAGGGTGATAGTCAGACTAGTTTAGATGCTGGTTTTGATCTTAGCGATCAGCAGATGGAAGAACAATTAGAGGATTCGGATTCTTTAAAAGAGAATACAGAAAATATTTTACAAAAAAGAAATATTAATAATATTGATCAAGATTATAAAGTATTCACCACAGAATTTGATGAAATTGCAAAAGCTGAAATATTAGAAGACATAAAAGAAACTCAAAAGTTAAGAAAAAATTTGGACCAGCAACTTGTAGGATTTCAAGATCTTATTACTAAGCTTGCTAATAAACTACAAAGACAACTGCTTGCAAAACAAAATAGAGCGTGGGAATTTGATTTAGAAGAAGGTTTATTGGATAGCTCAAAATTAACTAGAATAATTATGGATCCTTATAATTCTTTATCTTTTATGAAAGAAAAAGATCTTGATTTTAAAGACACAATAGTAACTCTATTAATAGACAATTCTGGTTCTATGAGAGGTCGGCCAATAACAATTGCAGCACTTTGCGCAGATATATTGTCTAGAACCTTAGAAAGATGTGCAGTAAAAGTAGAGGTTTTAGGCTTTACCACAAAAAATTGGAAAGGTGGTAAGAGCAGAGAAGCTTGGACTAAAAATGATAAGCCAAAAAATCCTGGAAGATTAAATGATTTAAGACATATAATTTATAAAGGTGCGGACACGCAATGGAGACAAGCTAAAAACAATATAGGTTTAATGCTTAAAGAGGGGTTATTGAAAGAAAATATTGATGGGGAAGCTATTTCATGGGCCTATAACAGAATTAAAAAAAGAAAAGAAGAAAGAAAAATACTCATGGTTATTTCAGATGGAGCCCCAGTTGACGACTCAACTTTGTCAGTCAATTCGGGAGATTTTTTAGAAAAACATTTAAAAAAGATGGTTAAATTTATAGAAACTAAGAGTGACGTTGAAATTTTAGCTATCGGTATTGGGCATGATGTTTCTCGATATTATGATAAAGCTATTAAGATAACAGATGTGCATGAGCTTGGAGACGTAATGGTTTCTCAGTTGAGTGGCTTATTTGAAAATAAAAAGAAACTACACTAAATTTTTAATAGGTCTTTATTTTTCCATTTAACACTGACTTCTGCCCCACCTCTTGTTTGAGAATTTTTGCATAAAATATTTGCATAATTTTTTTCAAGTAGAGTTTTGCCTATAAAAATTCCAAGACCTAATCCAGATTTTGATTTTATTGAAGACTTAACAGATTTAATATAAGGCTCTCCAATTTTACTCAGGACATCTTTCGGATATCCCTCTCCATCATCTTCAATCATAACTTCTGTTAAAACACTATCACTTTTTATATTAATAAAAATTTTATTCTTAGAAAACTTATTTGCATTACCAATAAAATTTCTTAGACCATAAACAATTTCTATTGATTTGGTTATATTTAATGGATTTGAATTTTGATCTTGATTTATAATAAATTCTTTCTTACTTATTTGTTGGAATGATTTGACTATTTCATTCATGTAGTCTGCAATTGTCAAATCGCTATCAATAAAATTATCTTCAATAACTGGGTTTAATGTTAATTTTTTTAAAATCTCACTACATCTCTCTATTTGACTGGATAATAACTCAATATCTTTTTTAACATCTTTATTATCTTTAAATTGTTCCAGTAAATCAGTGCAAATAATCTTTATTGTTGAAAACGGTGTACCTAATGAATGTGCGGCAGCAGCAGCTTGTCCACCTAATGACAATAATTCATGCTCTTTCGACATAATTTCTTCCATTTTATTTAGTGCCTCTTTCTTTATTCTAGATTCTGATCCAAAGGTTAAAGCAAAATAATTTAAAAAAATTAAAGCAATGATTAATGCTGTTGGAATTGAATAATAATAATAACCGTCTACATGAAAATGTTCACTAACTGGATAGGGTAAAGGCTGATTAAAAAAGGTAAGAAAAATAATCATTAAAACTGTTAGGCTAACTAGAAAAAGATTACTTCTAAAACCTAAATTAGACGATGAAAATATAGTCGGGATAATCAAAAAAATTGAAAAAGGATTTATAATTCCACCTGTTAAATAAATCAAACAACTTAGTTGTAAAATATCAACAGATAAAAAAAGAAATGCTATTTTATCTGATAGTTGAGTGCTCTGATTAATATAAATTAGATAAAGATTACTTAAAACTCCAATTAAAATTATTGAATTTTCTAAAATTAGATTAAATCTAAAATCAAAAATAAAATAAATAAGATTAACTGTTATAAGTTGACCGATAATAGCAATCCATCTTAAATTGATGTAAGTCGATTTTTTTAATGAAAAATATTTCGAAGTTTCGAAAAACTTCATTATTAGATATCTAGATTTTGAACATTAATTGCATTTGAAACAATAAAATCTTTTCTCAATGCAACATCATTACCCATTAATGTATGTATTAAATCTTGATCTTTTTTTATATCTTTTGAGTATTGCACTTGTAGTAAATTTCTTGTTTCAGGATCTAACGTGGTATTCCATAACTCTTCTGGGTTCATTTCTCCTAATCCCTTGAATCTTTGAATACTCATTCTAGATTTCTCATCTTCATAAGCCCTGGTAAATTCTCTTGTTCCTTTTTTAATTTTTTGCAATTCTTTGTTATTCTTTAAAATATAATCTTCCAACTCTTTTTCATCTTTTATATAAATACCTTTTGTGCCTTTGTTAATTTTGAATAAGGGTGGCTGTGCAAGATAAACATGTCCATTTTCGATTAATTTATTAAATGGTTTGTTATTAAAGAATGTTAGCAACAATGCTCGTATATGAGAACCATCAACATCAGCATCGGTCATGATAATAATTTTTCCATATCTTAAATCTTTCAAATCAATATCTTCAACTTTTGGGTCAAGACCAAGTGCATTAATTAAGGTTACAACTTCATTAGATGACATCATTTTTGCTAAAGATTTTATTCTATGTTCGCTACCATCTCTATTGCTATTTTTTTTAAGAACAACCTCTTCCACATAAGTATTAAGAATTTTACCTCTAAGCGGTAAAACAGCTTGATTTGACCTATTTCTTCCTTGTTTAGCAGAACCACCAGCAGAATCTCCCTCAACGATAAATAATTCTGTTCCTTCTTGTTTTCCTATTTGACAATCTGCTAATTTTCCAGGCAATCCACTTAATTCTAAAGCACCTTTACGTCTAACATTTTCTCTAGCTTTTCTAGCAACATCTCTTGCTAGAGCTGCCTGCATTACTTTAGCTAAAATAATCTTTGATAAAGTTGGATTTTGATCAAACCATATTGAAAGCTTTTCACTAACAATGCTTTCCACAATCATTCTAACCTCTGATGAAACAAGCTTATCTTTTGTTTGAGAGGAAAATTTAGGATCAGGTATCTTTGCTGAAATTACACATGTTAGACCTTCTTTAATATCGTCTCCTGAAATAGTTAATTTGTTTTTTTTTAATAAATTATGCTCTGTAGCATATTTATTAATTACTCTAGTAAGAGCACTCCTAAATCCCAATAAATGGGTACCACCATCTTTTTGATAAATATTATTTGTATATGGATAGATGTCCTCTCCATAACTTGCATTCCACTTCAGTGAGCATTCAATTTCTATATTGTCTTTTTTCCCTTCAATATAAATTGGCTTCTTAAATAAATCGTTACCTGTTTTATTTACAAGTTTTTCTCTTTTTTCATCTAAAAAATCAACAAATTCTAAAACTCCTCCATCGAACTTAAATACAATTATTTTTTCTTTTTTTTGATTTAAATCATTAACTGTTATCTTTATTCCCTTGTTTAAAAATGCAAGTTCACGCATTCTTTTAATAATTATATTTGGTGTAAATTTTATTGAAGAGAATATTTCTTTTGATGGTAAAAATGTTATTTGTGTTCCGGTTTCTTTTGATTTTCCTATAACTTTAAGAGGTGCTTTTGAAGCCCCATCTTTAAATTCCATAAAATATGTTTTTCCATCTCTATCTATTTCTAATTTTAATTTTTCTGATAATGCATTTACAACCGAAACCCCTACACCGTGTAAACCACCTGATACTTTGTATGAGTCATGATCAAATTTTCCTCCAGCATGAAGCTGGGTCATAATAACTTCTGCTGCAGACATTTTTTCACCTTTGTGCATATCAACGGGTATTCCTCTACCGTCATCTCTAACTGTAATGGTTCCATCAGAGTTTATTTTAACATCTATATTTTTACAATGTCCTGCTAAAGCTTCATCTATTGAGTTATCAACTACCTCGTAGACCATATGATGCAAGCCTGTTCCATCATCAGTATCACCAATATACATTCCTGGTCTTTTTCTAACTGCCTCAAGACCTTTTAAAACCTTGATGGAGTCCGCTTGATATGTGGAGTTATTTTTCATATTTTTTATGATGGAAATTAGATGTTTATAACATTTTTATAAAAAAAGAGGAAAATTAATTGCTCTAATTCACAAAATTTATCAAATAAGTCGCTTTATTAAAAGGTTATTTGGTTATTGGCGGAGAGACAGGGATTCGAACCCTGGGTACCTTTGACAGTACACACACTTTCCAAGCGTGCTGATTAAACCACTCTCACATCTCTCCGTGATCTATGATTTTAAATAAATTAACTTATAACTTTGATTAATGAAATTAGGAAGAAAAATAAGAAAAATTAAATCAAAAATTTTACGCTTCTTAAGAAAATACATTCCTGGACAATTATATAATCTAGTTGTTTATTATCTAGCAAAAAATAAGTTTCTAAAAAGTATTAAACTTTCTAAAATAAAAATTATTAAATCAAATAATCTTGACTCAATAAACCAACATGAATTTAAGATCACCTCTCAAAATAATGAAGATGGTATTATAGATTTTTTATCAAAAAATATTTTAAAACCTGATAACACTTTTTTTGAAATTGGTTTTGATTTTCACGAATTTAATTCTTTAAATCTTATTAAACAAGAGTGGTCAGGTACCTTAATCGATGGTGATATAATTAAATGTGACAAATTAAGAGCATGCCTAAAAAATAATTTTTCTAAAGAAAAAGTTTTAGTAAAAAATCAATTTGTTGATTATGACAATATCAATGAAATTATAAGAAAAGAAATAAGTTTAAATAATTTTGATTTTTTCTCTCTAGATACTGATGGAATGGATTATTGGATTCTTCAAAGTTTAAATTTTAATCCTAAAATAATTTGTGCAGAATTTAATCCATGGCTAGGTAAAGTTAGGGCATTAACAATTCCAAAGAAAAAAGGTTTTAATTATCAGTCAGATATGTTTTATGGAGCATCAATTAAGGCTTTCAAATATTTATTAAATAAAAAAGGTTACAAATTGGTTGCAATCGAGAGTAGTGGAAATAATGCTTTTTTTGTTAATCAAAAAGAATTTAAAATACATTTTGAAGAACTTGATATAGAAAAAAGTTTTAAGTATGATCCAAAATTTACAAATCTATATTATCAAGAAACCTATAATAGATTAATTAAAAGAGATTTAATTAATATATTTTAAGACTTTAAATTATTACGACTCTTTATTGATTTTAAGAACACCAATAAATGCTTCTTGTGGTATCTCAACTTTTCCAAATTGTTTACCTCTAGCTTTTCCTTTTTTCTGCTTGTCTAATAATTTTCTTTTTCTATCTCTAGCACCACCACCATGAATTTTAGTTAGTACATCTTTTTTAAAACCTTTAATAGTCTCTCTTGCTATGATCTTTCCTCCAATTGCTGCCTGAACTGGAATCATAAAATTGTGTCGTGGGATTAAATCTCTTAATTTTTCACAAACTTCTCTTCCAACCGTTTGAGCAAAATCTTTATGAACCATCATTGATAATGCATCAACTGGTTCAGCATTAACTAGTATTCCTAATTTAACTAAATCTCCTTCTCTATGACCTATAATTTCATAGTCAAAACTTGCATAACCACTAGTCATTGATTTAAGCCTATCATTAAAATCAAAAACAACTTCGTTTAGAGGAATTTCATAATTCAAAACTGCTCTATTACCTGAATAACTTAAGTTTGTTTGTACTCCTCTTTTATCCTGACAAACCTTTATAATTGCTCCTAGATATTGATCTGGTGTAATAATTGTTGCTTTAATCCAAGGCTCTTCAATAAATTTGATTAGAGTAGGTTCTGGTAAGCTTGAAGGATTTTGTAACTCTATTATTTCCCCTTTGTTCATGTGAACTTTATAAACTACGCCAGGTGTTGTAGTTAATAAATTTATGTCAAATTCTCTTTCTAATCTTTCGGTTATAATTTCTAAATGCAAAAGACCTAAAAAACCACATCTAAAACCAAGACCTAATGCAGAGGAAGATTCTGCCTCATATGAAAAACTAGCATCATTTAATTGGAGTTTACCCAAGCCATCTTTTAATTTTTGGTATTCAGAACTATCTACAGGAAACAATCCACAAAATACAACTGGCTTACTTGGTTTAAATCCTGGAAGCGCCTCTTGAAGTGGTTTGGTTGCATCACAAATAGTATCTCCAACTTTTGTTTCTGATAAAATTTTTATTCCTGTCGTTATAAAGCCAATTTCTCCTGCATTTAGTTCATTAACATCTGTTGCTTTTGGAGTAAATACACCTACTTTTTCAATTATATATTCTTGTTTAGTAGACATCATTTTGATCTTCATATTTTTAGAAATTTTTCCATTAATAACTCTAACTAAAATAACCACTCCTAAATAAGTGTCATACCAACTATCAACCAATAAACATTTTAAATCTGCATCTTTTTCTCCTTCTGGAGCTGGTAGTGACACAATAATTTGTTCTAGAATGTCTTCTATACCCTCACCTGTTTTTCCAGAGCAAGGTATGGCATTTTCAGTATCAATACCTATAACTTCTTCTATTTCTTGTTTTGTTTTTTCTAAGTCTGATGCTGGTAAATCAACTTTATTTAGTACGGGTACTATCTCATGTTTGGTGTCTAAAGCTTGATAAACATTAGCCAATGTTTGAGCCTCTACTCCTTGGGTACTATCAACAATTAAAATAGATCCTTCACATGCATACAGAGATCTACTAACTTCATAGCTAAAATCTACGTGTCCAGGAGTATCAATAATATTTAGAATGTACTCTTTTCCATCTTTTGCTTTATAATTAAGTTTAACAGTTTGAGCCTTAATAGTTATTCCTCTTTCTCTCTCAATATCCATTGAGTCTAGAACTTGTGCTTTCATCTCTCTTTCGGTTAGGCCACCGCAACTATGAATTATTCTGTCCGCAATTGTTGATTTACCATGATCAATATGCGCAATGATTGCAAAGTTTCTGATGTGATCAATTTTTGTCATGATTATGATCTAATCTTAGCACCAGTTTTGGATTCAACAGCAGAAATAATAAGTTGATTAATTTTGTTTAAATCATCTTCTGTTAATGTTTTCTCTAAAGATTGAATAATTACATTTAATGCAATTGATTTTTTACCTTCAGGAATATTGGTTCCTTCATAAACATCAAATACTTTGACAGATTTTATTAACTCTTTATCTACATTAGAGATGGTTTCAATTAATTCTTGAACTTTAAAATTTTTATCTAAAACAAAAGCAAAATCTCTTTCTGATTTTTGAAAATCTGAATATTTGTACTGAGTTTTTTGATCTTTTAATGATTTTTTTGGCTGTTTTAAATTATCTAAAAATATTTCAAAACCCACTAATGCTTCAACCTTAATATCTAATTTTTTTAATATACCTGGGTGAATGTCTCCAAAAAAGGCGGCTACTTTTTCTTTACCTTTGTTAAGAAATATTCTTCCTGATTTTCCAGGGTGATAATAGCTTGGGGTTTCATCATCAATATAGAACTTGTCTTTATTGTAACCTGCTTCAACTAAACTTTTGATGACATCGCTTTTAACATCAAACACATCTACTAATCTTTCTTTTTCCAGCCAGCTCTGCCTAGCCAATTTTCCTGATTTTAATCCAGTAGCTACAGTCTGTTGCTCACCTGGCTCAGATCCTAAAAAAGTTGGGCCTATTTCAAAAAATGACAAATCTTTAAATCCTCTTCCTAAATTCTTATTCAAATGGATAATCAAATTAGAAAAAATTGAACTTCGCAAAATGTTCAAATCAGAACTTATAGGATTAATTATTTTAATTTCCTTATTATTTTCAATGAACAGCTGATTAATTTTACTATCAGTAAAAGACCATGTGATAGCCTCAAAATAGCCCTTAGAAGCAATAGATCTTTGTAAAAAATGAAATAACTTTTGTTTTAAATTTAGTGTTTGTTTTTTTCTAACTTTTTCAGGTTCAATAATTTTAATTTGGTCATAACCTTTAATTCTCACAAGTTCTTCTACCACATCAACTTCTTGTGAAATATCTGGTCTCCAAGATGGTATAACGACATCTAGTAATCCTTTGTTTTCTTTAGTTTCAAATCCTAGGTTATCTAAGATTGTGATCATTTCTTTTGTATCGATATTAAATCCAGTAATTTTTTCAAACAAACAAGTATCAAATTTTAATGATTTTTTTTTAACATCTTCAATTTTTTGAATATCAAATTCACTAACTTCACCACCACATACTTCTTGTATTAGGTTAGCTGCTCTTTCAAGTCCTTGCTCAATTGATAATGGGTCAATACCTCTTTCAAATCTATATTTTGCATCTGTGTCTATATTTAAGATTTTAGATGATTTTCTGATTGATCGTGGGCTAAAGTAAGCAGACTCAATTAATACATTTTTTGTATCTAGCTCAGTTCCGGTTCTTGTGCCTCCTATTATACCACCAAGACCTAATACACCTGAAGCATCTGATATGACACACATCTCATCCTCTAATTTATACTCCTTATTATCTAATGCTTCGAATGTTTCACCTTTTTTAGAATTTCTTACAACTATTCCTTTATCTATTTTATCAACATCATATACGTGAAGTGGTCTATTTAAGTCAAGCATTACATAATTTGTAATATCAACTATTGCCGAAATAGGTTTTTGGCCTAAAGAAATTATTTTGTCTTTTAGCCACTCTGGACTTTCAGTATTTTTTACCCCTTTAATTAAACAACTACCAAAGGATATACATGCTTGATTTTTTTCATTTTCAATTTTTACACTAATTGTTTGTTTATTTTTTTTATCAAGTTTTTTTTCTTTTTGATTTATTAATATTCCCGCACCTGCAGCAGCTAAATCTCTTGCTATCCCCCTTACACCTAAGCAATCTGCTCTATTTGGTGTAATGGAAATATCAATTACATTTAAATTTTTTTTCGGGAAATAATTTTCTCCTATTTTTTTATTATATTTTTCTGGTAAAAGCTCTGTTATGCCATCACTTTCGTTTGATAAATTAAGTTCAGATTCTGAACAAAGCATTCCATATGAGGTTACACCTCTTATTTTACTTACTACCAATTTCATTTGGCTTTTTGGTACAACAGCACCAGGAGGAGCATAAATTGTTAATAAACCCTCTTTAGCATTTGGAGCTCCACAAACAACTTTTACTGTTTCGCCTGAACCTATATCAACATCACATACTCTAAGCCTATCTGCATCAGGATGCTTTTCAGTCTTCAAAATTTTAGCAATTACAAATTCATCAAGCTCTCCTGATTGGCTATCAACACTCTCTACTTCTAAACCAATATCAGTAAGCTTATCGATGATTTGATTTTCATTAAGCTTGGTATCTAAATGATCTTTAAGCCATGCTGTTGTAATCTTCATCGACTTAAACCCCTATAGTTTGTTGGGACATCTATTGGATCAAATCCAAAATGATTTAGCCATCTATAGTCACAATCAAAAAAAGCTCTTAAGTCATTAATGCCATATTTTAACATGGCGAGCCTATCTATTCCTATTCCAAATGCATAACCTTGGAATTCATCAGGATTTACTTTAACATTTTTTAAAACATTGGGATGAACCATTCCACAGCCTAAAACTTCTAGCCATTTATCACCTTCCCCAATTACTATTTTTCCATCTTTTATTTCATAACCAATATCAACTTCTGCAGATGGCTCTGTAAATGGAAAATGACTAGGTCTAAATCTCATTTTAATTTTATCAACTTCAAAAAATTCTTTAATAAAATAATTTAAGCATCCTTTTAAATGTCCCATATTAATATTTTTATCGATATGCAAACCCTCAACTTGATGAAACATTGGTGTATGGGTTTGATCGCTATCAGATCTATATGTTCTGCCAGGCGCTATTATTTTAAAAGGTGGTTTATCATTAAGCATTGTTCTGATTTGAACCGGAGAAGTATGCGTTCTTAATAATAGTTCTTTTGCATCATCTAGATAAAAAGTATCATGCATGTCTCTTGCAGGGTGGTTATCAGGCGTATTTAATGCAGTAAAATTATTATATTCATTTTCAACATCTGGTCCTTCTTCTACACTAAAACCAATTTCTGAAAAAATTGAAGAAATTTCATCTATAACTTGAGATACGGGGTGAATTTTTCCCTGAACAAAAGGTCTCTCTGGTAAAGTTATGTCTATTTTTTCTTTTTCTAACTTTTTGTTAATCTCTTTTGTTTCAATATCATTAATTTTTGTAGTAATTAAATTTTCAAGTTCATTTTTGACTAAGTTTAAATCTGATGCAAATTTTTTTCTTTCATCTTCTGCTAATTTTCCAAGCTGTTTAAATTGAGAGCTGATTAACCCAGTTTTACCAAATAGTTCTGTTTTAATTTGATTAACTTGATTTAAATCTAAATTTTCTTTTAACTTTAAAAGAAAATCATCTTTTATTTTTTTAATATCAGACATATTGAGAGATTATTTCTTCACCGAAGAAAAACAATAGTGAAGATTAATTTAGTGCCGATTGAGCTTTTTGAACGATCGTTTTAAAGGCTTCTGGGCTATCATATGCTATTTCAGCTAATATTTTTCTATCTAGCTTAATTCCACATTTGGTTAAGCCATTAATAAATTTAGAATAAGTTAATCCTTCAGATCTAACACCTGCATTAATCCTTTGTATCCATAAAGATTTGAATTCTCTTTTTTTAGTTCTACGGTCTCTGTAAGCATATTGCATAGCTTTTTCCATAGCTTGCTTTGCAACTCTTATAGTATTTTTTCTTCTGCCCCATTGACCTTTGACAGCTTTTAAAACTTTTTTATGTTTAGCGTGACTTGTTACGCCTCTTTTTACTCTAGCCATTTTATCCTCTTAAACTGTAAGGCATGTATGATTTAACTATTTTGCCATCTTGTTTTGACATAGCAGTCGTGCCTCTTAATTTTCTAATTTGTGAATTTGTTCTTTTTATCATGCCATGTCTCTTTCCAGCTTGAGCCATCATAACTTTCCCTGTAGCTGAGATCTTAAATCTTTTTTTTGCTGAACTTTTAGTTTTTAATTTTGGCATAATTCTGCGGACTTATACAAATATTGGAATAGATTTACAACCTCTATTAAGCCTTATAAAGGCTGAATAACCATGATCATTTGCTTCCCATCAAACTTTGGGTGCAATTCGACTTTGCCAATATCTTGCATATCAGCTTTTATTTTATCCATTAATTCTCTACCTAAGTGTGAGTGCTGTAGCTCTCTACCCTTAAATCGTATTGTAAATTTTACCTTGTCCCCTTTTCCAATAAACTTTTTGGCATTTTTAACCTTAAAATCATAATCATGAGTTTCTGTAACTGGTCTCATTTTTATTTCTTTTAATAAAACAATTTTTTGTTTCTTTTTAGCAACATTTGCTTTTTTTTGAGCATCATACTTAAATTTACCCATATCAATAATTTTACATACAGGTGGTTTTGCATTTGGAGCTATCTCAATTAAATCTAAACCTTGTTCTTTGGCCATTGATATGGCTTCATTAGTATTTAATGTTCCTATGTTTTCACCATCACTTCCAATAACCTGAACTTCTGGTGCAGTAATCCTATTATTGGACTTAGGTCCTCTGTCTTTGGTTCTTCTTTGAAAGTAATTTCCTTTAAAATCTGCCACTTAGTTTGAGGGTGCTTTATTTAAAGCTGAGAATTTTTTTAAAAATAAGTTTAATTCCATATTTTCTTGTTTGTTAGTATCTAATCTTCTAATCGTTACTGAGTTACTGTCAACTTCTTTTTTACCACAAATTAATAAAAGTGGTATTTTAGATAAAGAATGTTCTCTAATTTTATAATTCAAATTATGATTCTTTAAATCTACTTCAGAGTTCATGCCAGCATTATTAATCTTTTCATTAACTTCTTTTGCATAAGCATCAAACTCTTCTGAAATAGGTATTACAACAGCTTGTAAGGGAGCTATCCAAAATGGAAATTTTCCTGCATAGTTTTCTATAAGTATTCCTATAAATCTTTCTAGTGATCCAAATAATGCTCTATGAAGCATTACTGGAACTTTTTTAGTTCCATCACTATCAACAAAGGATGCTTCTAATCTTCCAGGTAAATTTAAGTCTACCTGTAAAGTTCCACATTGCCAATCTCTACCAATAGCATCTCTTAAAACAAATTCAATTTTTGGACCATAAAAAGCCCCTTCACCTTTATTAATTGTATATTCAAGTTTTGAAGCTTTAACCGCATCTAACAAAGCTTTTTCAGCTTTATCCCAAACATTATCATCACCAACTCTTAAATCTGGTCTGTCTGAATATTTTAATATTACATCTTCAAATCCAAGATCTTTATAAATATCTAAAATTAAATTTGTAACAATTAAACACTCTTCTGTAATTTGATCCTCTGTACAAAAAATATGAGCATCATCTTGTGTGAAAGCCCTAACTCTTAATAATCCATGTAATGCTCCTGAAGGCTCATACCTATGCACTTTTCCAAACTCTGAAATTCTTAGTGGAAGATCTCTATAACTTTTTAAACCTTGATTAAATACCTGAACATGTCCTGGACAATTCATTGGTTTAATTGCAAATATTTTTTCATCAGGTGTTTTGGAGGTATACATATGCTCACCATATTTTTCCCAATGACCAGACTTTTCCCATAGGGCTCTATCTAAAATTTCAGGAGTATTTACTTCTTTGTAGCCTGCTTTATTTTGTCTATCTCTCATATAAGCAACTAACTTTTGAAATAGTTTCCAGCCCTTTTCATGCCAAAAAACTGATCCTGGACTTTCTTCTCTAAAATGAAATAAATCCATTTCTTTACCAAGTTTTCTATGATCTCTTTTTTCTGCTTCTTCTATTCTTTTTAAGTAATCATCTAGTTCTTTTTGTGATGGCCAGCATGTTCCATAGATTCTTTGTAGCATTTCATTGTTAGAATCACCTCTCCAATAAGCACCAGCAACTTTTGTAAGTTTAAAGTGCTTACCAATCTTGCCTGTAGATAGTAAGTGAGGTCCTCGACAAAGATCGTACCATTTACCATGATAATAAATTGAAACTTCATTTCCTTCAGGAATCATATCTACAAGTTCAACTTTATATTTTTCGCCTAATTTACTATAGTGATCCTTAGTTTTGTCTCTTTCCCAAACTTCTCTACGAGTGATTTCATCTTTTTCTACAATTTCCTTCATTGCTATTTCTATTTTTTCCAAATCCTTTGGTGTAAAGGGATCTTCTCTGTAAAAATCATAATAAAACCCGTCTTTGATTGCTGGACCAATAGCTAATTTGGTTCCAGGGAATATTTTTTGAACCGCCATTGCCATAATGTGCGTAGTGTCATGTCTAATTGCATCAAGTCCTTCTTGATCTCTAGATGTAAAAATTTTTATTGAACAGTCTTTTTCAATAGTAGAAAATAAATCCTTTAGTTCTCCATCAATGCTCATAATCAAAGCTTGCTTTAATAAAGATTTACTAATCTTTTCTGCAACCTCTAACCCTGTTACTTTGTTTGGAAAATCAATACTGTTTCCATCTGGTAATGTAATTAATGGCATTTAATTTAGTAATTTTTTGTACTCTGAATATGTAGAAAAACACATTTTTTCAACATTAAACTTTTTAATTATATTTTTTCTACCTTCTATACCAATAGATTTCAATCTAGATTCATCTAATTGTAAGGCTTCAACTATTTTTTTACTCAATGCTTCTGCATTACCAGACTGAAATAAAAAACCAGTTATATTATCAACAATAGTTTCATTAGACCCTCCAATATCACTTGCTATTATTGGTTTTTCCATTGATTGAGCTTCAACTGCTACCCTTCCAAAAGCTTCAGGTTCTACCGAGGCTGAAACAACAATGTCTGATATTTTGTAGGCTAACGGCATATTTTTACAATGCTCTATAAATTTTAACTGACTAGTTAGCCTATATTGCTCAGCCAACCTTTTAATTTTTTTTGTATAAATGTCTCTTCCTTGATCACTACCCAAAATAACAGCATTAAAAGAATCATATCCTAGTTCTTTATTAACAAGGTTTAATGCTTCAATAAATGTCTCCTGTCCTTTCCAAGCAGTTAAACGACCTGGCATTAGGATTATTTTTTTATTTTTATCGACTTCCCAATCTGAAATAAGTCTATTTTCTTCATTGTCTAAAGTTGTTGATGAGTCAAAATAATCAACATTAATACCCCTAAAAATTACTAAGAATTTTTTTTTTAAATTCAAATATTTTGGATAATTTTGATTAATATGAGAAAAAATAAAATTTGATCCTGCTATTATTAAATCTGACCTAACCATTACTGTATTATAAAATTTTTTAAGTGAATTTTTAAAATTATAAGTACCATGAAAAGTTGTAACAAACTTTCTTCTTGTGATTTTAGTTGCAAGCAAACAGGACCACGCTGGAGCGCGACTTCTTGCATGAACAATAGATATATTATTTAGTAAAATAATAAAAATCAAAGCTATTGAATTAAAGAGCATTAAAAATGGATTTTTACTATGAACGGGAAGTTTTATTACTTTTACTTTTTTTCTATCAATAAATTTTAATAATTCTCCTCCACTAGTCACTATATAAGAGCTACAATTATTTTCTGGTAAATAGTGTGCAAGATCATAACAGCCTGTTTCTGCACCTCCATATCCAAGTTTAGGAATTACTTGCAATACTTTTAATTCTGAAGACATTTGATAGAACTATATATTAAGAATTAATTCTAATAAACTCATATGAATAAATTTAAATACATTAGGGTCCTTAATAACAAGGAAATAAGATACTTAAGTAAAGAATATAAGGATAAGCTCTATATTGTTTTTTTACATGGTTTTATGTCAAGTATTGAAGGTGAAAAACCTCAGGCCATATTAAAATTTGCTAAAAAAAATAAACTTGGCTTTCTTGCTCTTGAATATTCTGGTCATGGAAAATCCTCAGGAAAATTTACCAAGGGAAATATCACTCAATGGTCAAAAGAAGTTGAAACAGTAATTAAAAAAATAGTTAAAAGAAATAAATTTATCTTAGTTGGCTCGAGTATGGGTGCGTGGCTCTCCTTAAATCAATTTAAATTTTTTAAAGATCAAATTATGGGTTTTTTAGGAATTGGCTCAGCTCCTGAGTTTTTACAAAACCTAATGTGGAAGAAGTTTACAAAAAAAATGAAGAACGAAACTATAAAGAAAGGAATTTATAATTTAAAACATGGCAATTATAAGTATCCAATCACCTATCAATTAATAAAAGATGGTAGAAAAAATAAAATCTTAAATAAAAAAATTAAATCTAGCATCAATGTAACGATGATTCATGGAAGTAAAGATGAAGTTGTTCCAACAAGTTATTCCAGAAAAGTTCTTAAACTATTTACTAAAGCTAATAAAAAATTAGTAATAATAAAAAATGGTGATCACAGTTTATCGAGTAAACGAGCTCTAAAAAGAATACTCTTAGAGCTAGAGAAAATTACTTCTAATATAGTTTAATCCTTCAATATAGCTTGGAAATTTTAAATTATAGTTAAAATAACTTTTCATCTTTTCGTTGCTAACTTTTTTAGACTCATTATAAAAATTTTTTAACATCTCACTTTTAATTTGATCAACTTCAATTTTTTCGATATTTTCAATATTTAACATTTTTGCTCCATATAAAGTAACATCTTCAGATGTAGAAGGTTTATCATCAGATAAATTATATATTTCTCCTGACTTAAATTTTGATAAAGATTTAAATAATATGTTTGAAATATCATCCACATGAATTCTAGAAAAATAATGATTTTTTTTATTGATCAATTTCACTTCTCCTGATTTTAGACGTATTAAAATATTTTTTTCATTAGAATTAATTCCACATAACCTAAATATTTGAACTGGTATTTTTTTTTTTTTTTCTAAAGAAACCCATGCATTTTCAGCTTTTAATCTTGCAATACCATTATTTGAGATTGGGTTTGTTTTGCTATTTTCATTAACCCATTCTCCTTTATGATCACCATAAATGCTGGTGGCAGATAAGTAGGTTATCCATTTTAACTTGGAATTTTCTAAAAATTTAGAAAAATTTTTTACAACTAAGTCTTCTTGATTTTCTGGTGGTATAGAAACTAAGATATGATCTGCTTCTTTTAATTTTACAACTAAATTTTGATCAAAGTTTTCGCTATTAAATAAGTAGCTATTATAATTAATACCATTGAATATTTTTTTTGAAGATTTATTTCTAGAAGTTGCTGACAAGTTAATATTATATTGCTCAATACTAAGCTTCTTTATGAAATTTTTTGCTACTTGGCCAAAACCAAAACAAAAAATATTTATATCCTTCATTTTAACTAACTTCTTTTATGATAGATTTTAAACTTATTGGGTTTTTTAGCTTATCAATCATTTCCTTTGGACAAACTTGTATAAAATTAGAAATTTCCTTATTAAAATTTTCTATTATCTTTTTAGAAAAATCCGAGTTTGTCTCCTGGTAATGCTCTTGAACTAAATTTTTTAAATAAGCTATCCAATAATCTGTTTCTGGCATTTGCCATACTACAGTCTCTGGGTTTACTTTTTTGTCAAATTTCTTATTTATATCGTAAATAAACGCCATTCCACCTGTCATTCCAGCTCCAAAATTATCTCCTACATCTCCCAAAACTACAACTGTACCACCGGTCATATATTCACAAGCATTAGAATCACAGCCTTCGATAACTGAAATTGATCCGGAATTTCTCACTGCATATCTTTCCCCGGCTTGACCTGCTGCAAATAATTTTCCAGATGTTGCTCCGTATAAAACTGTATTTCCTATTATGGTATTTTCATGTGAAATTAAATTACTTTCATCTGGGAGTTTAACTACAACTGTTGCTCCTGACAAACCTTTACCCACATAGTCATTAGCATCACCTTTTAAAATAAGTTTTAAACCTTTTATTCCAAATGCTCCAAAAGACTGCCCTGCTGACCCTTTGAATTTTAGAGATAAAAAGTTATCCTCTAATTTTTCCGAACCATATTTCTCGTAAAGATGATTAGAAATTCTTGTACCAACAGTTCTATGAGTATTTTTAATAATATACTCTTTTTCAATAATTTTTACTTTTCCAATTTGATCTTTTATTTCAGGTAGAATTTCTTGGTCTAAAGTATCTGGAACAGAATTTATTTTTGGATCTTTACAATATCTTGTATTTTCTCCAGGATCTGTCTGAACAAATAAAGGATTTAAATCTAAATCATCTAAGTTTGGTGAGGCTTTACTCACTTGTCTTAATAAATCAGTTCTACCAATTATCTCATTCATAGATTTAAAACCTATCTCAGCTAGGATTTCTCTCACTTCTTCTGCAATAAATTTAAATAAGTTAACTACTTTTTCTGGTGTGCCAGAAAATTTTTCTCTTAATTTTTCATCTTGAGTACAAACTCCAACTGGACACGTATTTGAATGACACTGTCGAACCATTATACATCCCATAGCTACTAATGCAGTTGTTGCTACCCCATATTCCTCAGCACCCATCATGGCTGCAATAACAACGTCTCTTCCTGTTTTAATTCCCCCATCAGTTCTTAAAGTAACTTTATGTCTCAAATTATTTAAAGTTAAAACTTGATTAGCTTCAGTCAAGCCCATCTCCCAGGGTATCCCAACATATTTAACACTTGTTTGTGGTGTTGCTCCTGTTCCTCCATTATGTCCAGAAATCAGAATTATATCTGCTTTAGCTTTAGCCACACCAGCTGCAATTGTTCCTATGCCTGATGAAGCTACTAATTTTACACCTACTCTTGCTTTTGGATTTGCTTGTTTAAGGTCATAAATTAACTGAGCTAGATCCTCGATAGAATAAATATCATGGTGAGGTGGTGGTGAGATTAGAGTTACACCTGGTGTTGAATGTCTTAACTTAGCAATTTCTTCTGTAACTTTAAACCCAGGTAACTGGCCACCTTCACCAGGTTTTGCTCCTTGTGCAATTTTAATCTCTATTTCGTTACAGTTATTCAGGTATTTGAGTGTTACTCCAAATCTTGCTGAGGCTATTTGTTTAACTCTAGAATTAGCGCTATCTCCATTTTTCATCTTAGTAAATCTTTTTTCATCTTCACCCCCTTCACCACTGCAAGAGGCTCCTTTAATTCTATTCATTCCTATTGCTAAAGTTTCATGTGCTTCTTTTGATAATGCGCCATGAGACATACTTCCACTTCCAAATCTTGTTAAAATATTTTCAATTGGTTCTACTTCTGTAATATCTAAAGAAGGATTTAAATTTTTTTCTCTAAATCCAATTAGATCTCTAAGATGTATGGGTGGAAGATTATAAATACCTTTTGTGTATTTTTTATAAGCTTCAAAAGAATTTGATGAAACTGCACTCTGTAAAAGATGAATGAGCTTACCTTGATATTGATGTACTTCACCATCTTTTCTGTACCTATAAATTCCTCCAATTGGTAAAACTGAATCTGCACCTTCAAATGCTTCTTTATGAATGGTTCTTAATTTTTTTTCTATTCCATTTAAGCCTATACCTGAAATTTTTGATAAAATTCCCGGAAAATATTCTGATGCTACCGTTCTACTTAAACCAACTGTTTCAAAATTACATCCACCTCTATAAGAGCTTATGACCGAAATTCCCATTTTTGACATTATTTTTAAAAGGCCATAATTTACTGACTGTACATACCTCTCTATGCACTCATCGTACCCAAACTTTCCAAATAATTTCTTCTCAAACCTCTGGTATAAGCTATCCAATGCTAAATAGGGATTAACTGTTGTAGCCCCAACACCTATGAGTGTTGCAAATGAATGTGTATCTAATGCTTCTCCAGTTTGAGCATTAATTGAAGCATAGCCTCTTAGTTTTTTTTTAATGAGATGTGTATTTATTGCACCAACACTTAATAGCATTGGAATGGGCAATCTTTCTTCAGAGGTATTTTTATCACTTAAGACTAATTGAGTAAGACCCTGCCTAACTGCAATTTCAGAATCTTTTTTAATTCTTTCAATAGAGGTTTCAAGATTTTCACTTTTATCAAAAGTACAGTCAATAGTTATTGATTTTTGACCAAAAAAATTAATGAATTTTTCTAACTGAGAGTTAGATAAAATGGGGCTATCTAAAACGTATATATTTTCTTCCGTTAAATTACTAAAATCTAAAATATTTCCAAGGTTACCAAAACGAGTTTTTAAACTCATAACCTTGTTTTCTCTTAAAGAATCAATTGGTGGGTTTGTAACTTGACTAAAATTTTGTCTAAAGAAGTGATAAAGCGGCCTGTAACGGTCAGATAACACTGCAAGTGGAGTATCGTCACCCATTGAACCAATGGCTTCTTTAGCATCCTCCGCCATAGGGTGCAGAATAAGCTCTAAATCTTCTAAACTATAACCAAAAGTATGCTGTCTTTTTTTAAGTTCATCACCTGAAAAAGTAAATTTTTCATTTTTTATTGGGAATTTTTTTTCTAAATCAATTATTTGATTATTAAAATGTTTAAACTCTTTTGCCAGATAGTCTTTTATCTCAACATTAGAAAACACCTTGCCTTTTGCTATTCTTACACCAAGAATTTCTCCAGGTCCCAACCTTCCCTTTTTAAGAATTTGTTTTTCATCAATTTCAACCATTCCTGTCTCTGACCCTGCACATAGTATTTTATCTTTTGAAATAGTATATCTCATTGGGCGCAACCCATTTCTATCAGCGGCTACTATAGCCCACTCATTATCGGTAGCTGCAATAGCAGCTGGTCCATCCCATGGTTCCATTGTGCTATTTAAAAAATTAAATAGTTGTTGGTGATCTTTTGATAATGTTTGACTTTTTTTAGACCAGGCATCTGGAATTAACATTAATTTTGCGAGTGGTGCTGATTGGCCAGAAATATTTAAAAGTTCAAAAACACTATCTAATGCAGCAGAGTCTGATGATCCTGGCTGTATAACTGGTTTTAAATTTTCCATATCATCAAATAAAGGGCTGTCCATTTCTTGCTCATGAACTTTCATCCAGTTTTTATTTCCCTTTAGTGTATTTATTTCTCCATTATGAGCTAATGCTCTAAAAGGTTGTGCCAGATCCCAACTTGGTGCTGTGTTTGTTGAAAATCTTTGATGGAATATTGCAAATCGAGATATAAACCTCTCATCCTTTAAATCTAAATAAAAATCTGCGATAGACTCTGCTAAAAACATTCCCTTATAAATAACTGACTTAGAACTTAGTGAGCAAATATAAAAACCTTCTATCGCATCTTTAATGGCTTCTTTTTCAATTTTTCTTCTAGATTCATAAATTTTTCTTTCTAATTCTTTTTCTGTTAAATCTTTATTATTATGTTTGAATAGTACTTGAGTAATTTCTGGTCTCGTAAGATTTGCTTTTTCACCTAAAACTTTTGGATTTACTGGGACTTGTCTCCATCCATAAATACTAAAATTACTTTTTGTTAATTCACTTTCAACTAAAGTTCTTGCATTTTCTTGTGCTTGATAATTATTTCTGGGTAAAAAAATCATACCCACACAAATTTCTGAACCATCATGGTCGTGACCTGTAATTTCTATTTTTTCAGCAAAGAAATCTGAAGGAATTTCCAAATGAATTCCAGCTCCATCACCTGTTTTTCCATCAGCATCAACTGCTCCTCTGTGCCAAACTGCTTTTAAGGCATTAATTCCATATTCAACTACTTTTCTAGATTTTTTACCCTCAGTAGAAGCAATTAATCCTACTCCACAAGCATCATGTTCCATGTCTTTTGAATAAACATGACCATCTTCAAGAATTTTAAGGTTCTTTTTATAATTTTTCATTAAGCAACCTTTTCTTCACTAAGCTCTTTGCTTTCTAAAAAACTTTTTATTGATATTGCTACGTCTCTTCCATCTTTTATAGCCCAAACAACTAAAGATGCTCCTCTGATAATATCTCCTGCAGCAAAAACACCTGGTAAATTTGTTTCCATTGTATCAAAATCAGTTTTTAATGTTCCCCATTTAGTAACTTGCAGATCTTCAGATCCAAATAGTTTTGGTAAATTTTCAGGGTCAAACCCAAGAGCTTTAATTACTATGTCTGCTTTAATATTAAAGTGAGAATCATTTTGGATTTCTGGTTTACGTCTACCACTATCATCTGGTTCACCAAGTTTAATTTTATCTACCATCAAACCTTCAACTTTATTTGTTCCAATAAATTCTTTAGGACTAGATAGCCATACAAACTCTACTCCTTCCTCTTCTGCATTAGCCACTTCTCTAGCAGATCCAGGCATATTTTCTTTGTCTCTTCTATAAAGGCATTTAACTGATTTTGCTTTTTGTCTGATTGAAGTCCTAACACAGTCCATTGCAGTGTCACCTCCTCCAATTACAACAATATTTTTTCCTTCAGCATTTAAGGTTCCATTATCAAATAATTCTACCTTATCTCCTAATCCTTTTTTATTTGAAGCTGTTAAAAATTCCATAGCTGGAAATATATTTCCTAAATCTTTTCCTGGTAGATCTATTTCTCGAGCTTTATAAACTCCAGTTGCAATTAAAAGGGCATCATGTTTTTTTCTTAATTGTTCTAATGTAGCATCTTTTCCAACTTCAAAATTTTGAACAAATTTAATTCCACCCTCTTCTAATAACTTGGTTCTTCTTTCTACAACAAATTTTTCTAACTTAAAATTTGGGATCCCATAAATCATTAAACCACCGGCTCTATCATATCGATCGTATACTGTAATTTGATACCCTAACTTACGTAGCTGTTCTGCAGCAGCCAGTCCTGCTGGACCTGCTCCTATAATTCCAATACTTTGACTCTTTTCATTTTTAACTTTTATAGGATTTACCCAGCCTTGTTCCCATGCATTATCAGTAATATATTTCTCAACTGAACCTATAGTTACTGTTCCATGTCCCGATTGTTCGATTACACAATTTCCTTCACACAATCTATCTTGTGGACATATTCTTCCACACACTTCTGGCATGTTGTTGGTGCTTTGGGATAATTCATATGCTTCTTTTAATCTTCCCTCTGCAGTTAATTTTAACCAATCCGGAATATTGTTACTTAATGGACAATGTACCTGACAAAAAGGAACTCCACATTGTGAACATCTACTAGATTGTTCACCTGCCTTTTCGTTAATAAACTCTTTATAAATTTCATTAAAATCTTCTTTTCTGTTGCCAACTTCTCTTTTAGGTGGAGTTTGTTGACCTATTTTTACAAATTTAAGCATTTTTTCTGACATATATACCCTTTAATAAAATAACCATATAACACAGTTTTAAGTAATAAAAGACAAACAAGGTCAATATATATGACCTTTAATTTAGAATAAATACCGTTAACTCTTCTTATTTTGATTTGTGCATATCTAATATGTTCAAATGGAATTGTTTAAATCATCGAATATTTAAGCTACGAACCTTTAAATGTTCTCAAATATTATTGAAATTATAATCCTATCAATAGTTCAGGGCATATCAGAATTTTTGCCGATCAGTTCATCAGCTCATTTAAACATTGTTGAAATAATCTTTAATTTTAATTCTAACTCACTAATGATTGATGTTAGTCTCCATCTTGGCTCCTTACTTGCAATAATCTTTTATTTTAGAAGAGAGTTACTAGACCTTAGAAATAATCAAAAATTATTATCTTTATTAATTATTGGCTCTATACCAATTATAATAGCTGGGTACATAATCAGCTCCACAGGTCTAGTTAATCTATTAGAAAATAATTTAAAGATAATTGCTTGGACAACATTAGTTTTTGGAATTATTTTATATGTTGCAGACAAAAGTAAATTTGATAAAAAAATATCATCCAACTTAAATTTTAAAACAATATTATATATTGGTTTGTTCCAAATACTTGCTTTAATACCTGGTGTGAGTAGAGCGGGAATTACAATAACAGCTGCAAGACTTTTTGGATTTAATAGATTTGATTCAAGTAAAATTTCTTTTCTGTTGGCTATACCTGCTATAGCTGGGGCAAGTGTACTACAATTAAA
>CAJQSY010000003.1:0-13983 GCA_905616605.1 uncultured Candidatus Pelagibacter sp. | reverse complement strand
TGGATGAATAATTTTCGTAATTTTTTTTAAATTTTTCTCGTTATCCTCTATTGCATTTATAATTTGTATTTTATTTGCTGGAAACACTGAAAAATATTTAGGTAAATTTTTTTTTAGTCTTTTGAAACAATTTTTATTTTTTTTATATATGTTTGCCACCTCTTGATCAGCATTAAAAACTGGGTAGCCAAAGAGTTTGGCGATATAACTTTTTCCAGAACCTATATCTCCTACCACTGCAATTTTAATCATATATCTAAGAGATTGATTGTTTCATTGTCTACTTTTGGAACAATTTTATGCCAATTAAAAAAGGCTTTTTGAGCCTGATAAATAAACATCATTTTACCATTTTTTGTTATTCCACCAAACTTTTTCGCATTTTTTAAAAAGTTTGTTTCTGGTGGATTATAAATTACATCATAAAAAAATTTGTCTTTACTAATTTTTTGATAATTAATATTAATTTTATCTTCTTCTTTTAATCCAATACTTGTTGCATTTATAATTATATCAAAATCTAAAGTTTCTCCCCATTTAATTATTTCAATCTCTGGGAAGTTTTTCTTTAGCTCTGTTGCTTTTAATTCTGTTCGATTGCTTAAATAAATTTTTTCAATTTGCATTTTTTTAAGCGCAATAATAATTGAAGGAACAACCCCACCTGCCCCAAGTATTAGAGCTTTTTTATTTTTAATTTCTTGTTCTGTTTTTTCTAAACTAAGTTTAAAACCTTCAATATCAGTATTATCGCCTATAATTTTATTATCTTTTTTATAGATCGTGTTTACTGACTGAGAAATTTTTGCTTCTTCACTTAATTCATCTAAAAAAGGTATAACCGTTTTTTTAAATGGTACCGTTACATTTATTCCATGAAGATTTTCTTCTCTGATATTAAAAATTAAATCTTTTATCTCATTATTATTTAAAAGCTTTTTTTCATAAACCGCATCAATTCTATACTTTTTTATCCAGTGGTTATGTAGTTTTGGTGACAAGCTATGGTCAATTGGATTTCCTATAACTAAAAATTTTTTTTTCATTCTATAATATTAAGATATTCTTTAATTTTTTTAACTGGGAGGCCCATAATTGTGTCTTCATCTCCTTCTATTTTTGAGAATAAATTTCTCCCCTCTCCTTCAATCTGATAAACATTATAAGCATACAGAGCTTCGTCAGAAATTTTTTTTAAATAATTCTCAAGTTCTAAAAAGGTCATGTTTTTCATGGTTAATGAGGCTTTATCTGTGTAATTCCATATCATCGATCCACCCCTTGATATACAAACTGAACTTATCAATTGATGGGTTTTCCCATTCATCCTTTTTAATATTTCTAGTGCTTCTGCTCTATCATTTGGCTTTGATATTATTTCACCTTCTAAATCTATTACACTATCTGCTCCAAGCACCATTTCTTCTATAAATTTTTGGCTAATTTTATTGGCCTTTAATTCTGCTAGGTTTTTTGAAATAATTGTTGGAGTTGCTTTTTCTTTTAACAAGCTTTCTTTAACGCTATCCTCATCCACGTTAGATGGTTCTATTTTACACTTAATGTTATTTATCTCTAAAATTTTTTTCCTCACACCGCTTTTTGATGCAAGTATAATTTCTTTAACCATTATTTTTATTTATTTCATATATCTTAATTATTGATGCTGCAGTTTCTTCTACTGATTTTCTGGTAACATCAATTGTTGGCCATTTGTACTTGGTAAATGTTTTTTTGGCTTCGTTAACCTCTTTTTCTATCTTGCTAATATTTGTATAGTTTGTATTTTCTCTTTCTTTAAGTGCACTCATTCTATTTTTTCTAATATCAACTAGTCGCTGAGGTTCAGTTGTTAAACCAACTACACAAGAAAGCTTAGGATTCTTTTTTAAACTTTCTGGTATTGATTGTTCGTTTACTAAGGGAATGTTAAGAGTTTTATAACCTTTGTTGGCTAAATAAATTGATGTTGGTGTTTTACTTGTTCTGCTTACACCTAATAATATCAAGTCTGCTTTACTTATATCTTCAATAAGATTTCCGTCGTCGTGGGCCATGGTAAATTGAATGGCCTCAATTCTTTCATAATATTCTTCGTTCAAAGCATGTTGTCCACTTGGAACGTGAGATGCCTTTTGGTTTAAAAGTTTAGAGAAGTTCATTATTAAATTTCCTAAAACACTAAAGCACGGAATTTTTTTTTCGTCCCCTTTATTCGCTAAAAATTTTGCAAGAGAAGTATCAACGATTGTATATAAAATTATCGAATTATCTTTTTCTCTGGCCTCTTCCATTATTTTAAGAACTTGATTTTCTGTTCGTGTAAAAAAATAAGACTTAACATCATATTCTATGTTTTTAAATTGGGCCTTAATTGCTAAAAACACCCTATCCAAAGTTTCTCCTGTAGAGTCAGAAATTAGGTATATTTGATATGTACTACTCATGTATTAAAAGTTGATAATTAAGTATTATTTTTATCATTTTTTAAAATAATGATGTTTTTTATTTTTCATTGTAAAACCCCACTTTTATTAACATTAATAAACATGTGAAGTATTAATATACATTTTATCTAACAAAATTAAATAAGGGCCTAACTTATAAAATATACTTCACTTCTATAAATTATTAATTGTTAATAAATCATGTATAAAGTGTGTAAAACAATTAATTACCAATATTCACATACTATATAACTAATACTATAATTAAATATTTACTTATTATTATGACACCCATTCAAGAAACCATAATAAACAAAAAGACAATTAATTCTCCAATTTGGTTGATGAGACAAGCAGGTAGGTATCTTCCAGAGTTTAGAGAAATTAGAAAATTAAATCCAGACTTTATTAACTTATGTTTAAATGAAAATTTATCATCAGAAATTACTCTACAACCTTTAAAAAGATTTGAATTAGATGCAGCAATAATCTTTTCAGATATTTTAATGTTACCGTATGGGTTAAATCAAAAAGTAGAATTCAAAAAAGATTTTGGCCCACAACTCGGCTCACTAAATCTAAACGATATGTCTAAGATTGATGAAATTGATTTTATAGAAAAATTATATCCGGTTTATAAATCAATCAAAAAAGTAAGCGAAAATAACTTAATTAAAAATAAAAACGTAATAGGCTTTGTTGGAGCACCATGGACGTTACTAGTTTATATGATTAATAAACATTCGCCAAAAAAAGAATTAATAAAAGATTTTTTTAAAGATGAATTTTTAATAAATAGAATTTTAATAATCCTAGAAAAATTTTTAAAGTTGCATATTGATCATCAAATAAAAAATGGTGCGACCGTTATTCAGATTTTTGATAGCTGGGCTGGTTTATTAGAAGAAAAAGATTTACCAAACTATGTTTATATCCCAACATTAAATTTAGTTGATTATGTAAAATCATTGAACGTACCAGTAATTTGTTTCCCAAGAGGAGTAAAAAATTATAAAAATTATTGCGATATTGTTAAACCTGATGCTGTCAATATTGACTATGATGTAAATCCTGTTTCTATATGTAAAGAAATTAATATACCGATTCAAGGAGGACTTGATCCAAAAGTATTATTAACGGATAAAGAAAATTTAAAAAAAGAAGCAAAAAGATATTTAGATGTATTCAAAGATCATCCATATATCTTTAATTTAGGGCATGGCGTATTGCCCCAAACGGATCCTAACATGGTGGATTATTTGGTGAAGATGGTAAAAGATTATTAAATTAAAAACTAAAACAATATTTATAAAAACTTATTTATTATGACACAACAGTACACGCACCCTAAAAGAAAAACAAAAGTTGTATTTGTTCAACTTGGGTCACCTTCGGAGCCAACAACTAAAGCTCTAAGAAAATATCTTCGTGCATTTTTAGGAGACCCAAGAGTTGTTGATATAAACCCATGGCTTTGGAAAATAATTTTAAATTTTTTTGTGTTACCTTTCAGGCCACAAAAGTCTGCAAAACTTTATGCAAGAATTTGGGATGGAGAAAGTTTTCCACTGATAACCAACACAAGAGATTTTACAAAAAATGTAAGTGAGGAATTAAAGAAAATTGATCCAGAAGGTTATGTTGAAGTAAATCATGCTTTTCTTTTATCACCTCCGTACGTAAATGAAGTTTACGATGATTGGGAGGATGATTTAAAAAAAGGTATTGGTGCAACAAAACTATTAGTTATACCAATGTTCCCTCAGTACTCAGAGGCTACAATAGCTTCAGGCATAGACGCGTTGGCAAAAGAGTTGTCGAAGAGAGTAAAAATACCGACCTTCGAAGTCATCACGAACTTTCACAGGACACATGCCTTCATTGATAATTCTGTAAATCAAGTTGACTCAAAATTAAATGAATTAATAAATCAAGGAAAGAAAATTGATAGTTTAGTAATAACTTTTCATGGAATGCAAAAAAGACGAGTTGTCAGTAAAGGTGATGACTACTATAGACATTGTTTCGAAACATTTAATCTTATTACTAATAGTCTAAAAAATATTAAGCCAGAACAGTGCATGATGAGTTTTCAAAGTCGCTTCGGTTCTGAAGAATGGATAACACCTTACACGGAAGATGTAATTAAAAAATTAATTTCCGAAGGTAAGAAAGAAATTGTAATATATTCTCCAAGCTTTGTTGCAGACTGTCTCGAAACCACCGATGAATTAGGTCATGAACTAGTAAATGATGCAAAAGAATGGGGCGGCAATGTACATCCAGTAGAATGTCTTAATACCAACAAAGACTGGTGTAAAGATTTTGCAAAATACACCTTCATACAAGCAGAGGGCTCAGCACAAGATAAAGAGGATATAGAATACCAAGTTGAAAAAAAATTTTATCAGAAAATGCCACAACAAATAATGACTAAAAAATAGTAACAATTAAAATGTCTGGTTCTTTAATAATTTACTCAAGCACAGATGGTCAAACAAAAATTATTTGTGAAAAAATAAAAAACTTTTCAAAAAATAGTGAATCTATAAAATTAATCTCTCTAGAAGAAGCACATGATTTTAATCTTCAGTCTTATGAGGATATTATAATTGGAGCAAGCATCAGGTATGGGAAGCATAATAAAAATTTATATAAATTTATTTCTTCAAACAAAGAAACACTTGAAAAAAAAAGAAGTGCTTTCTTTTCGGTAAATGTTGTTGCAAGAAAACCAGAAAAAAATACTCCAGAAACAAATCCTTATATGAAAAAATTTTTAAAAATTTCAAATTGGAAACCTGATAAGCTAGGTGTGTTTGCTGGCAAAGTTAATTATCCAAATTATGGTTTTTTTGATAAATATATTATTAGAATTATAATGTTTATAACTAAAGGCCCAACAGACACCTCAAAGTCCTTTGAGTTTACTGACTGGTCCAAAGTAGAGGATTTTGCTAGAGAACTAAGTTTAAGCTCTTAAATACTCTATAAAATGCCCTATTTTATTGAGTTTTAAAGAGCACTGAGATCTAAGCTTGTAATAGTTTAAAGAGTATATATATTTATTTCATCTTACAAAAATTTTAACCCCCCCTTACTCATGAACATACAAGAACTTAAATTAAAATCATCTGAACAATTAATTACGCAAGCAGAAGAGCTTGGTATTGAGAATGCTAGCACACTTAGAAAACAAGAAATTTTATTTGCTATATTAAAAAAAGTTGCAGAAAAAGAAGAGATAACGGGAGCTGGAGTTTTACAATTATTACAAGATGGATTTGGTTTTTTAAGAGCAATGGAATCAAATTATCTAGCTGGACCAGATGATATTTATGTTAGCCCAAGTCAGATAAGAAAATTTGGTTTAAGAACAGGAGATACAGTTGAAGGTCCTGTAAGAGCACCCAAAGAAGGAGAAAGATATTTCGCATTACTACAAGTAGAAAAAATAAATTTTGAGGAGCCGGAAAAAGCTCGTCACAAAATTGCGTTTGATAATTTAACTCCACTCTACCCAGATAAACAAATGGTGATGGAAGTCGAGACGACTAAGATTGAAAAAAAACCGGATTTAACTCCAAGACTAATTGACCTTGTAAGTCCAATTGGAAAAGGTCAAAGATCGATAATTATTTCACCTCCTAAAGCGGGTAAGACAATGATTTTACAAAGCATTGCAAACTCAATTGCTAAAAATTATCCAGAAAGTTACTTGATGGTTTTATTGATTGATGAAAGACCAGAAGAAGTAACTGATATGAAAAGAACAGTTAAAGGGGAAGTTATTAGTTCCACATTTGACGAGCCTGCTTCAAGACACGTTGCTGTAGCTGAAATGGTAATCGAAAAAGCAAAAAGATTAACAGAGCACAAAAAAGACGTTGTAATTTTATTAGACTCAATAACAAGATTGGGTAGAGCTTATAATGCTGTGATACCAAGTTCTGGAAAAGTTTTAACAGGTGGTGTTGATGCAAATGCACTTCAAAGACCAAAAAGATTTTTTGGTGCTGCAAGAAACATTGAAGAAGGTGGATCTTTAACAATCATCTCAACAGCGTTGATTGATACTGGATCAAGAATGGATGAAGTTATTTTTGAAGAATTTAAAGGAACTGGAAATAGTGAAACAGTTCTAGATAGAAAAATTGCAGAAAGAAGAATTTATCCAGCAATCGATATAACCAAATCTGGAACAAGAAGAGAAGAATTGCTTTTCGATAAAGATGACCTTTCAAAAATGAATGTACTAAGAAGAATAATTAGTCCCATGGGAACAATGGATGCAATTGAATTTATTAATTCAAAACTTAAAGAAACAAAAAGTAATGCAGATTTCTTTAGCTCGATGAATAAACCAGCTTAACACCGTTACACCCTCACCTATTAATTTAAAGTTTTACAGAACCTCAAAATAGAAGCTATAATATTGTTATGACAATTTATGCTCTATCGACTGGACCTGGAATTTCTGGAATAGCAATTATTAGGGTTTCAGGAGAAGATACTAAAAAAGTTATAAAATTATTAACCAATGCAGCACTTCCAGAGCCTAGGGTTGCAACACTGAGAAAAATCAATAAAATCAACACTTCTGAGCTTATAGATGAAGGTATAATACTGTGGTTTCCTGGCCCTGAGAGCTACACAGGTGAGGATATGGCCGAATTACATATACATGGAAGCAAAGCAGTAATTGATGCTCTACACACCTCTATTTCAGAAGTAGAGAATTGTAGACTAGCCGAGCCGGGTGAGTTTACAAAATTGGCATTTCAAAATGGAAAAATAAATTTACTGAAAGCAGAAAGTATTGCAGATTTAATTTCAGCAGAAACTGAAATTCAAAGACAGCAAGCAATAAAAATAATGAACGGAAAGTCAGCTGATAAATTTAATAGCTTAAGAGAAAAACTTTTAAAAATTTTATCACACGTCGAAGCAAAGATAGATTTTCCAGACGAGGATTTACCAGAAGATATTTTAAAAAATATTAAAAAAATTTCTAACGAAGTAATTTTAAATATAAAAAAAATTTTAGATGATCAAAAAGTTGGGGAGAGAATTAGAGAAGGTTTTAAGATTGCAATCATAGGCCCAACGAATGCTGGAAAGTCTAGTTTGTTAAATCATCTTTCAAATCGTGATGTTGCAATTGTTTCAGAAATAGCTGGAACAACAAGAGACGTAATCGAGACGCATTTAAATATTGATGGTTATCCAGTTGTGGTTTCTGACACTGCAGGAATTAGAGATTCTAAAAATGAAATAGAAAAAAAAGGAATAAAATTAGCACTTGATAAAGCTGAAAATGCAGACTTAAAGTTAATCGTTATAGACGCTAAAAGCATCGATTTTAAAGGAGTTTTGAAAGAATTGATGGATGAAAATGCAATACTTGTAGTTAATAAATCTGATCTTCTAAAAGAAGATTTAAATTCTGAAATAAAAAATTACGAACATGTTTTAATTTCAGTAAAAAATAATCTCAACTTAGAAGATTTAATTTTAAAGATTAAAAACAAATTAAAAAATAAATTTATCACAAGTGAAGATATTTTAATTACTCGTGAAAGACACAGACAACATCTTGAACAAAGCTTAAATTATTTGAAAAACTTTGAAGAAAAAAATGAAGCTGAAGACTTTGATAAAGCTGCTGAAGATCTCCGTTTAGCAACACGACATTTGGGAATGATTGTTGGAAAAGTAGATGTTGAAGAGATATTAGGTAGTATTTTCAACGATTTTTGCATTGGAAAATAATCAACATTTAAAGGGTTTTTTTAGCCTATTTTCTGCATTTTAGTTGATAACCATAACTAATTCTCAATTTTAATCACAAAAAAATAGCCATAACCATCTTAATAAATATTTCTTAAAAAAATACTGTCTGCTTGTAAATATTTTTATCGGTTATAAATTTAACTTATGAAAAATGATTTATCATTTGAGGTAGTTGTTATTGGAGGAGGACATGCTGGTTGTGAAGCTGCTGCAGCGTCTGCACGTCTTGGAGTTAACACTGCCCTATTCACACACAAAATTGAGACCATAGGAGAGATGTCTTGTAACCCAGCAATAGGTGGTCTTGGCAAAGGTCATCTTGTTAGAGAGATAGATGCTTTAGACGGTGTGATGGGAGAGGTTGCTGATAAATCAGGTATACAATTTAGATTATTAAATAGAAGTAGAGGGCCTGCAGTTCAAGGACCCAGAACTCAATCAGACAGATCATTGTATCGTAAATATATGCAGGAAAAATTATTAAACTATTGTAATTTAAGCATTTTTTCTGATCCTGTAATAAGATTTATTTTTGATAAAAACACTATAAGTGGTTTTGAAACAAAGTCAGGAAAAAAAATTTTATGTGACAAGCTAATCCTAACAACAGGTACATTTTTGAATGGTTTGATTCATATAGGTGATGAGAGAACACCAGCTGGAAGGTTTGATGAAAAGCCTTCAACAGGGCTAAGTGAACAACTGGAAAAATATGATTTCAAAATAGGAAGACTTAAGACAGGGACACCACCAAGACTCGATGCCAGAACAATTAAGTATGATAATTTAGAAGAACAGTTTGCAGATGATGATCCTTATTTTTTTTCTTTCTTAACTAAAAAAAATTTAAACAAACAAGTGTCATGTCGGATGACTTATACGAACGAAAAGGTTCATAAGATAATTCAAAAAAATCTAAAAAGAAGCGCCATGTACTCAGGAAGCATACAGGGGGTTGGTCCAAGATATTGTCCTTCAATAGAGGATAAAATAGTAAAGTTTGCAGATAAGGACCGTCACCAGATATATTTAGAGCCTGAAGGACTAAATGATCACACAATATACCCAAATGGAATATCTACCTCACTACCTGAGGATGTTCAACAAGAAATATGTAACAATATCAATGGTTTAGAAAATGTTAAGATAATTAGACCTGGTTATGCCATAGAATATGACTATATTGACCCTAGAGAACTATTTTTAACTCTTGAGACTAAAAAAATTCAAAATTTATACCTTGCTGGGCAAATAAATGGAACAACAGGATATGAAGAAGCTGCAGCCCAAGGATTAATCGCTGGAATTAATGCTGCATTATCTTTTAAGAAAGAAGAGCCATTTATTTTGGATAGATCAGATGCGTATATTGGAGTTATGATAGATGATTTGGTAACAAAGGGTGTTGCAGAGCCTTATAGAATGTTCACCTCAAGAGCAGAATATAGACTAAGTTTGAGAGCAGATAATGCCGACCAAAGGTTAACAAATAAAGGAATTGAAATTGGATTAATATCAAAAGAAAGAGAAGATATTTTTAAAGATAAAGAACATAAATTAGGAATAATATCTAAAATAATGTCTGAATCATCAATATCTCCAACAAAAATAAAGAACTTTGATATTAAAATTGCAAAAGATGGTATTATAAGGAAATCTAATGAAATATTAACCCAAAAAGGTGTTGATATGAAAAAAATAAGAGAAATTTGGCCTGAAATTCCTTATTTTGACAAAAAAATAGATGAGCAAATTGAAATAAATGCTCATTACAGAGGCTATCTTAAAAAACAAAAAGCAGATATATTAGCATTTAAAAGAGACGAAAATTTAGTCATACCTGAAAAAGTTAATTATGATGATCTTTCTGGACTATCAAATGAGGTAAAAGCCAAATTTAAACAAATAAAACCAAAAACCATGGGACAAGCACTGCGAATTGATGGAATAACTCCAGCTGCCGTATATATTTTGTTGTCACATGTAAAAAGAAAGTCTATTAAGCTATTAGCTTAATGGAAGAAATTTTTAAAAAATATCCACTACTAAAAGACCAAAATGTTCCACGTGAAACATTAATTGAGTTTGAGCTATTTATATCCATGCTACAGCAAAGAAATGAGGAAATTAATATAATAAGCAAAGAAACTGCTAAAAATGAGGTTATTAGAGAACGTCATATAACTGATTCAGCACAAATCATTGAATTTGTTAATTTAAATAGTAATATAATAACAGATATAGGGTCAGGTGGTGGTATGCCAGGTATAATTATATCAATTATGATTAAAAATCAGAAAAATTCAATCAAAGTCCACTTATATGAAAAAAGTCACCATAAAAGCTCTTTTTTAAGAAAAGTATCTAGAGATTTAAAACTAAATACCGAAGTCATGCAAGAAAATATTTTTGAGGCACAAAATTTAGACTCGGGTACAATAATGGCAAGAGCTTTTAAACCTTTACCAATAATTTTAGATTTAGTTTATAAAAATTTTAATAGTTACAAAAATTTAATTGTCTTCATGGGAAAAAATGGAGAAAAAGTTTTAGAAGAAACTTTAATAAATTGGGATTTCGATTTTGAAAAGAAAAAAAGTATTACAAACGAAGATTCATTTTTATTAAATATAAAAAATATTAAAAAAAAACATTAAAAAACTAAATGCAAATTATTTCTGTAATAAATCAAAAGGGTGGGGTTGGAAAAACAACAACAGTAATTAATCTTGCAGCGGGTTTAGCCCAACAAGAAAAAAAAGTTTTAGTTATTGATCTTGATCCACAAGGAAACGCTACTACAGGACTTGGTTTGTCCAATTTAGAAAGTTCGACAGATACTATTTATGGGGTGCTGAATGGAACAAGGGTCATTTCTGATGTGATTAGAAAAACAGAGTTCAAAAATTTAGATATTATCACTTCGAATGTAGATTTATCTGGGCTTGAGGTCGAGACAGCTGATGACAGCATGAGAGCCTTCATTTTAAAACGCGAATTAACCTCTTATTTAAATGATTCTGGAGCAACCTATGATTATGTACTTATAGACTGTCCACCATCACTAAGTTTGCTTACAGTCATGGCTCTGGTGTCTTCTCACTCACTATTAGTGCCACTTCAGACTGAATTCTTTGCTTTAGAGGGTTTAACCCAGCTAATGAAAACCATAGAACGAATAAAAGTTAATTTAAATCCTGAATTAAAAATTAGAGGCATACTTTTAACAATGTTTGATAAAAGAAACAGGCTATCTACTCAGGTAGAAAAAGAAGCAAGAGACTATTTTAATGAAAAAGTTTATCTAACGGTGATACCAAGAAACGTCAGGCTATCAGAAGCCCCATCCCACGGTATGCCAGTTTTAATGTATGACAAATCTTGTCCGGGTAGTAAATCATATTTTAATTTTACAGATGAATTTATTAATCAAGAACAAAAAATAGGGAGCGCTGCATAATGGATACAAACAAAATAAAAAAAGGTCTAGGTAGAGGTTTGTCATCTTTAATAGGTGAAACAAAAGCAGAAATAAATATCAATAAAGTTTCAATATCTGATCTTGTAAGTAATAAGTTTCAACCAAGGAAAACATTTGATGAGGAAAGTTTAAAAGATTTAACAAAATCAATAAAAGAGAGAGGCATTATTCAGCCAATTATTGTTAGAAAATCTAGTGATGATAGTTCAAAGTTTGAAATAATTGCTGGAGAGAGAAGGTGGCTATCAGCACAAAAGGCAGGGTTACACGAAGTTCCAGTTGTTGTTGCTGATGTAGATGATTTAAAATCTTTAGAATTTGCTATTGTTGAGAATGTTCAAAGAAACGATTTAAATGCAGTAGAAGAAGCACGCGGTTATCAACGTCTTATTGATGAGTTCTCTTACGACCAAGAAAAAGTGGCACAATTTATTGGAAAAAGTAGAAGCCACATTGCTAATTTTTTAAGGATATTAAGCTTACCCGAAGCAGTTTTAAAGCTAATTGAAACTCAAAAATTAACACCTGGACATGCAAAAATTTTAGTTGGTTTAGATAATGCCGAATTTGTAGCAAATAAAATAATTGAAAAAAATCTTTCAGTGAGACAATCAGAAAATTTTGTTAAAATTTTTAAGACTAAAAAACATTCTCTTAAACCTTCCAAAGATGCAAATTTACAAGCCTTAGAAACATCAATCAGAGAAAAAATTGGCCTTAATGTTTTAATTAAAAACAAAAAAAATAATTCAGGGTCTTTGTTATTTGAATATAAAGATCTAGATCAGTTAAATAAAATAATTGAAATAATAAGATCTAATTATTAACTTTTATTGAGTTGTTGATTATAAAATCAGATAATATATTTTTAGCTAAAGTTGAGTTTTTTTTAATTAAAAGCTCAATTTCGTTGGTTTTATAAATTAGAATTTTTAAATGATCTTTTTTCCAAGATATTATTTGTTGAGTAACAATTTGTTTGTCTTTCCAAAAAATTGGTGGTTTGCAAGCAGATATTGCCTGTTCAATGTTGCTTTTTTCATCAATTAATTCATGAATTTTAACTAAACGTTTTAGTTTAGTTAATAATGTTCTAATAATTATAATATTATCTTCATCTGAATAGTTGTTTTCATTCAAAATAGTAACAGTTTTCCTAGTGTTTTTGGCAAGAGAATTGTCTACAAGTTCCGAGGCACTATAATTATCTGCTAAGTTGGTTAGCTTTATTATTTCCTCAAGATTTAAGTTTTTTTTGCCCAATGAAAAGTTCTCAATTTTTCCAAGTTCATTATTCAAGTTTTTTCTGTCTCCTCTACTTCTTTCTATTAAAACATTTATTAGTTGCTGAGATATTGGAATTTTTTTATTTCTAAAAAAAAGACTAATTATTGAATTTAATGTTTGATTACTATCTTCATAAAATGGAACACAAACAGTTGATTCTTTTTTTTCAAAAATTTTTCTTAAAGTAGATTTCTTTTCAAGATTTTTTGAATTTAAGATTATCTGTATATCTTCTGGGTTTTTTTCCATTAACTCTTCTATAGTTGTTCTAATTTTATCAGTAGCTCTATTAATAACTATGAGTTTTTCGTTATCAAAAAAAGACTTAGTAAGAATACTATTAAAAAAAATATCACTATTATCTAGTATTTCTTTTTCTTCATATCTATGAATTTTATCTGGATAATTTTTTTCAAATAAATTATTAATAGTTTCTTCTTTTAGACCATCATTATCACCATAAAATAGGTAAAATTTGTAATTATTTAGCTTTATTTTACTAAGTTCAAATGACTTTAATATCATTGAATATTGGACAGTCTAAAAATTAATTTTTGAGTCAATATTTCAGATAAATTATTTTTAATTTCTTTTTCATGTCTTTTTAAATCAAATTTATTATCACTGTTATTATAACTAAAATTTTCTGTAATTGCGAAGCTGCTTTTAAGTTTATTATTCATTAATACATCTACGTTCACAACAATTGTGATTTCAAAATTTGTAGCATCACCACTAGTATCTTTAGCCAAAGTCCTTTTTTTATAAATACTATAAATTTTTAATACAAAATTCTTATTTTCTTGTTTTAAAGTATAATTATTTAATTTTTCTTTAATCTTTAAATTCACTTCTCGATCTCCAGTAAAATTTAATTTATCTATAGAAAAATTATAATTTACATTTTTTTTCTTTGAGTGAATTGCCTCATACCCACAAGAAGACATAAACAATAAAAGAAAAAATGTGAATATT
>CAJQSY010000002.1:0-33547 GCA_905616605.1 uncultured Candidatus Pelagibacter sp. | reverse complement strand
CCAAATTAAATGCGGGACCAACAAAACAATAAAGACCTCTAAAGATATTAGATATTTGAAATCAAATTTTTTATAGTTCTTTATAAAAATAATATAGAAAAATAATAAGTCTATTGATATTAAAAGATAAATAAAAAGATATTTTGATAAAAAACCTATAGCTGCGAAAATTCCAAGAAAAAAACAATCTTTAAATGCCATTTTTTTCTTATCAAATAGTTTCCATGAATAATAAACACACAACGACCAAAAAGGTAATTGGCAAACATTCACATTAAATTCAGGTGTTGTAAAATTATAGAAATAAATACCCTCTAAAAGAAGTACAGATATTAAACTTAAAGTTTTATTCTTAAATAGCTCTTCAGCAAATTTAAAAACAATAATAAATGCAGTTACTACAAACAATTGGCTTAATAAGTAATAAGCCCAGTCCTGCGATCCAAAAAGTTGATAAATAATTTCTAGAAAAAATGCACTAGCTGGAGGATGTTTGTTAAATCCCCAATCTAAATTACTTCCCCAGGCTAAAGCTTCAATTGTATCAAGTGGTAAATTGTTATTTGTTAATGTGGGAACTAATGTCCATAAAATTAAATGAATTATAAGAAAACTGTAAAACAATTTATTTATATTGTTTTTATTGATTAACATTTTATTGATTTTATATGAATTAAGCTTACTTGACACTTATTTATTGCTGAATATACTCCGGCCACTTAAAATTATATATATGTCAAAAATCTTAAAATCACCTACTAGAAAAACATCAGTTAAAGCAAAGAAGGTAGTTGCCCCAATCAAAAAGCCAACTAAACCAACAAAAAAAGTTTCTACTACTGAAAACAAAGTAAAGGCACCAATTAAAATTTCAAAAACGTACATTCCAAAGGATACAGAAAAATATATGTGTGATAAGCACCTATCCTTTTTCAAAATAAAACTTACAGAGTGGAAAAAAGAACTTGTAAAAGCAAATAATGAAGCCCTTTACCATGGGTCAATGGATGACAATAGTGTTTCAGCAGATATTGTAGATCAAGCAAGCTCCTACACAGATAAAAATGTAGAAATGAAAGCAATTAATAGACAAATTAAATTAATTTCTAAAATTGACCAAGCTTTAATAAGAATAAAAGATAAAACTTTTGGATTTTGTGCAGAAACTGCTGAGCCAATTGGATTAAAAAGGTTGATGGCAAGACCGGTTGCTCATCTTTGTATTGCAGCTCAAGAAAAGCATGAGAAAGATGAAAAAGTATATGCTGACGATTAAGATTTTTTCTTAACTTAGATCAACAATAACTTTTAAAATTATTTAATTTTCTATCTCTATTGTATGTCCAACTTTTATTTTACCACCATTTAACGCTCTTAAATAAATACCCATATCAAAATGATTGTAATTTTTTTTTAGAGAATAAAGTAAATTAAGTTCACTATCATCTGTTTTTGGCTTTAAATTAATTGCAACACAACGTGGAATATTTTTTTCTACTTTAAAATAAGTATTGTTAATTTTTATAGTTTTTCCAATCCATTTACGCTCTTCCCAAGCATCTACTCCATCAATATAAAAATTTCCTCTAAATCTTTGTAATTCAACTTTTTCATTAATTTTTTTTTCAAAATCTTGAATACTTTTAAGGTTTACAAGAGATATAGAATTAAAAATTTTATTTGAATGTGAGGTGTCATAAAAGGGAAATTCACTATTTTGTAGTAAATAAATTGGTTTCATTAATAAGCCTTCTAAATCTGTGAGTTTATTTATAAGTTTAGATCTTTGCTCTGGGTTATCAGCAATTATAGAGATTAGCTCTTTACCACCAAGTGTTAACGTTAATTTATTACCTGTGTATGTAAAATTATATTTATTTAAAACTGGGGAATTTTTTAACGATAAAAAATTATCAAGTTTTCGTTCATTTGGGTTTTTTTCAATTAAGAGTGCTTTGTTTTTGTCAATAATTCTTGAAAAAGAAAATTTTCTATCATTCAAAATTCCTAAGTCTTTTTTAATCTCACATGATTCAATATTCGTAAAAGATAAAGATTTTACAGGGCTAAAGTATATTAAAGAAATAACTCCATACATATAATATTTTATACCAATTCTTGAAAAAAAGGCTATTTGTAATTGGATATGAAAAAAAATAACTCTAGAAAAAATTCAATTGCATTTACTTTTGCTAAAAAACATATTTTTTATTATTATGCTTTGATTTGGATAGTTTTATTATTATATTTATTTATTAAATGAACAAAAAATTAATATTAATTATTGTTATTGTGTTGGCTATAGAATTATCAGGAAATGGTATCTTGGGCTCTATCTACAGGCTAATAGGTTAAGAGGTTAAGGTTGGGGAGGAAACTCTTTTTTATTTATAAACTGATATCCTTTTATTACAGCTTCTCTTTTAGAGATATCGATATACCATCTTGATAAATTCTTATAATTCTTAAGCCCAATATCATGCCATTCATGTCTTGCAATCCAAGGCCATGTTGCAATATCTGCAATTGTATAATCATCCCCAGCTAAATATTTTGATGAAGATAACCTTTCATCTAGCTCACCATAAAGTCTCTTAGCAATTTTAAAAAATCTTTCTTCTCCAAATTGGCTTTTACCAGGATTGTAATGATGAAACTGATGATGCTGCCCAAGCATTGGTCCAATAGTTCCCATCTGTGCCATCAACCATTGGTTTATAGTATTACGATTTTTAGCTTCATAAAACTTATTATGTTTATTCGCTAAATAAATAAGAATTGCCCCAGACTCAAATACAGATTTGTTGTTTTCATGATCTACTATTACTGGTATTTTGCTAAAAGGACTTATCTTTTTAAAATCAGGTTTAAATTGATCATCTTTTGATAAATCAATTGCTGTAACTTTAAAATCACAACCTATCTCTTCTAATAATATAGTTATTTTTTTTCCATTTGGAGTATCCGAAGTGAAAAGCTCAATCACTCTTTAACACCCAATCGACTTTTAACTGCTTTAGAAGATGTAGTAAATTCAAATCTATATTTTTCATCTGGTTTTGCATATTTAAAGCAACCTCTAGCAGCAAGAGCACCCTCATGAAACCCTGAAAGAATTAATTTAAGCTTACCTGGATAAGAACAAATATCCCCAATTGCAAATATTCCTTCTTTATTGGTTTCAAAACTTTCAGTATTAACTGGAATTGTTTTTTTATCTAAATTTAAACCCCATTCTGAAATAGGTCCCAGTTGCATTATTAATCCAAAAAAACCTAAAACATAATCAGTTTTAATTTCTCTTATACTCTCATCATCATGTTTAATATTAATACTTTCAACTTTCTCTTTCCCTTGAACAGAATCTAGTTGATATTTTGTGTAAATTTCTATTTTACCTTCTTTTTTTAATTCATTAGCCTTATCAATGCTCGCTTGCATTCCTCTAAAATCATCTCTTCTATGAACCAATACAACTTTAGATGTATTTGATAATTCAATTGCCCAATCTAATGCCGAGTCTCCTCCTCCAAAAATACAAACTGTCTTATCTTTAAAGACTGTTTTGTCTTTAATTGAATAAAGTATCTCTTTTCCTTCGTACTTATCAATTTCCTTTGTTGGAAATTTTCTTGGCTCAAATGAACCTACTCCTGCAGCTATAATTATACTAGATGACTCAAATTCAGTTCCTTTATTAGTTTTTGTAATCCATTTTTTTTCGACTTTTTTAATTTCTTCTACTCTTTCATTTAAATGAAAGTTCGTTTTAAATGCTTTTATTTGTTCAATTAAGTTATTGGTTAACTCTTCTCCTGTGCATTCAGGGACCGCAGGTATGTCATAAATAGGTTTATCTGGATAAAGTTCAATGCACTGTCCGCCTATTTTATCTAAATTATCAACTACTTCACATTTTAATCCAATTATTCCTAGTTGATGGACGCAAAATAATCCAACTGGCCCTGCTCCTATTATTAAAGTATCTGTTTTAATCATTTAACCTTGTTTTGATGGAAGACTAACTGTTAACCCATTTAATTCATCTGAAACTAATACTTGGCAACTCAATCTACTAAATTTATTTGGCTCAAACGCCATATCTAACATGTCCTCTTCACCATCTTCTTTTTTTGGAAGCTTATCAAACCATTCTTCTTTGACATAAACGTGGCAAGTAGCACAAGCCATTCCCCCACCACAATCAGCATCAATTCCTGGAATATCGTTTTGGACAGCGCCTTCCATTACACTCAATCCATTAGCTATTTCTATGGTGTGTGAATTTCCACTATGTTCTATGTAGGTAACTTTAGCCATTGGTTTATATATAGTAATTTAAAAAAAAAGGGCAAGTACACAAAATGTACTCGCCCTTTCTTAAATTATTTACGTGTTACTAATTACTTAGCTTTTCTTCCACCTGATTGCGTTGCTGCAGCCCAAATTACTAGACCAAATGCAATTTTGTTTAAGAAGTCAGCAAGGTTATAAATAACATTAAGTGAGTTAGCATCTACACCACCTGTTAGGTAACCAAATACGTAACCTAATGGGTAGATAGCCCAACCTACTGTAATAATCATTCTCATTGCACCAAATGCAGTAACAAGTGCTTTGTTACCACTTTTTGCTGCAGCTTTACCTGCTTCACCTGAGAACACTTCATAAAGAATGTAGAACCATCCAGCCATACCGATTACAAAACCAAGTGTAGCGTTAATGTATCCTGCTTCTCCAAAGTATCCACCAAGTAGCATTACTACTGTACCAATTAACAATCTCCAGAATATTCCAGCGTTTGCTTTTCCTACAGCAGCTAGAATTAAGTAAAATTCTACCATTTGTAATGGAACAGTGATTAACCAGTCAATATATCTGTAAACAGTTGGTGACTCACCAGTCGTTACCCATATATCTCTCATGTACATGTAATGTATAAAAGCGATACCAGTTACTAGACCAGCAACAATTATTGACGTTCTCCAACCAGAAGCAACACTTCCTGCTTCTAAGAAAAAGAAAGCAGTTGCTGCTAACATAGCCATTGAAATCACCCAAAACGAGATTCCAACAAAGTCGTCAGATGCTAACATCGCAGTCTCAGCGTTTGCTACACCTGAAGCACCAATTAGGGCTACAGCTGTAAGAGCAAACAATTTTAGTTTTTTCATAAAAAACTCCATCTTTTGTTAGTTTTAACTTTTAGTTTATATAAACTAGACTTAAACTAATGCTTAAGTCAGGTTGAGGTTTAACTATCAAAGTTATCTAGTTTTTAGAAGGCTTAATTACATCTAATTTGTATTGATTTTACTTACTTTTTAAATTTTAATACAATTTTTAATTTAATAAGCAAAAAAAACAGCAAAATAGAATCAAATAATATGTCAAAAAAATTTAATGATATTTACCAAAATTCTTTAAAAAAACCTGAAGATTTTTGGCAAGAAGTGTCTAATGATATTTTTTGGTTTAAAAAACCAACTAAAATTTTAAATAAATCTAATCCACCTTTTTATAAGTGGTTTGAAGATGGTATTACCAACACTTGCTATAATGCTTTAGACATTCATATCGATCAAGGCAGAGGTGACAAGCTAGCTTTAATCTATGATAGCCCAATAACTGGAAACAAAAAGCAGTTTACCTACAAAGAATTAAGAGAAAAAGTTTCAAAATTTGCAGGAGCGCTAAGAAATCAAGGAGTTGACAAAGGTGATAGGGTTATAATCTACATGCCTATGATTCCAGAGGCAGTTATAGCAATGTTAGCATGTGGAAGAATTGGAGCAATCCACTCTGTGGTGTTTGGGGGTTTTGCCTCCAATGAACTTGCTAGCAGAATTGATGACAGTAAAGCAAAAGTAATAGTTACAGCCTCATGTGGCTTTGAACCTGGAAAAACTGTTGAGTACAAACCATTGGTTGATGCAGCAATTAAGATGGCTACTCATAAAATAGATAAGATGATCTTATTTCAAAGAATAGATCATACAGTTGAGTTAAATGCTCCAAAAGAAATTAGTTGGGGTGAAGCACTTTCAAATGCAAAAGAGGTAGATTGTGTGGAAATGAATTCAAATGATTTAGCTTATATTTTATATACCTCAGGAACTACAGGTGTACCAAAAGGAATTGTTAGAGATATTGGTGGTCATATAGTTGCTCTTAAATGGACTATGAAAAATATTTACAATATTGATGCTGATGATGTTTGGTGGTCAGCAAGTGATATCGGATGGATTGTTGGACATTCATATATTGTTTATGCCCCTTTATTTAAAGGTTGCACTACAGTATTATTTGAAGGAAAGCCTGTTGGCACTCCTGATGCTGGTGCTTTTTGGAAAATAATTTCAGACTATAAAGTAAAATCTCTTTTTACAGCTCCAACTGCTTTTAGAGCTATTAAAAAAGAAGACCCTGAGGGTAAGTTTTTTTCAAAATATGATTTAAGTAAATTTGAGTCATTGTTTTTAGCTGGTGAAAGAGCAGATCCCGATACCATCAAGTGGGCAGAAAATTTATTGAAAGTTCCTGTAATTGATCATTGGTGGCAAACTGAAACAAGTTGGGCAATTAGTTCAAATTGTACTGGAATAGAAATGATGAAAACAAAATATGGTTCAGCCTGTAAAGCTGTACCTGGATATGATGTCAAAATCATGAAACCTGATCAAACTTTAGCAAAACCTAATGAGATGGGAGATATAGTTGTAAAATTACCTTTACCCCCTGGAACTTTTCCAACTTTATGGAATGCAGATAAAAGATACAAAGATAATTACATGACCAACTATGAAGGTTACTACGAAACTTATGATGCAGGTCATATAGATGAAGATGGTTACATTTGGATCATGTCTAGAACAGATGACATTATTAATGTTGCAGGTCATAGGTTATCAACTGGTGCAATTGAAGAAGTTTTATCAGAACACCAATCAGTTGCTGAGTGTGCAGTATTAGGAATTGCTGATAAATTAAAAGGACAATTACCAATTGGTCTGGTTGTTCTTAAGACAGGTGTTGAAAAAGATAATGAAACTATTTCAAAAGAATGCATAAAAATGGTTAGAGATACTATTGGACCAGTAGCAGCATTTAAAACTGTAATTGTTATTAAAAGATTACCAAAAACAAGATCTGGCAAAATATTAAGAGGAACTATTAGAAAAATTGCTGACAAAGAAGAGTATAAAATACCAGCAACTATTGATGATCCCACTATCTTAACTGAGATAAAAGAAGACTTAATTAAGCATAATATTCTTAAGTAGTGATTAAAACATATCTAATTTTAATAGTAGCAATTTTTTTTGAAGTAGGTGGAACAATGTTGTTACCTGTTTCACAAAATTTTACAAAAATTATCCCAACCACTACTCTCGCAGTTTTTTATTTGTTATCTTTCTATCTTATAACTTTTGTTGTTGATAAAATTCCAATTGCAATTGTTTATGCAACGTGGAGTGGTCTTGGAGTATTTACAGTTACAATATTAGGATATATCTTCTTTAAACAATCATTGTCTTGGCAGGCTGTGTTAGGATTATTTTTTATTGTTTTTGGAGTTGTGCTTGTAAATAGCTTTTCAGTAAAAACTATTTAAAATTTTAATGGCTTACCCTCAGGATCACCTAAAATTTTGCCATCCCTCATTTTAATTTGACCATTAATGATTGTTGATACTGGTGTGCCTTTAAATTCATATCCATCAAAAGGTGACCAACCGCATTTACTTTCAATATTTTCATTTTTAATTATAATTTTTTTATTCATATCTACGATTGTGAAATCAGCATCAAAACCCTCTTTAATAAAACCTTTATCTTGTATCCCAAATATTTTTACTGGATTTTCACATATAGAATTCATTAATTGCTCTAAGTTTAATTTTCCATCGTTAACATGATTTAACATAACTGGGAGTAGTGTTTGAACACCAGGCATTCCAGATGGTGAATTTGGATATGTTTTTTCTTTGTTTTCTTTTAAGTGAGGTGCGTGATCAGACCCAATTGTATCGTTAAGATTATTTTTTACCCCATACCATAATCTATCATAATGAGACTTATCTCTTAAAGGAGGATTCATTTGAGCATAAGTTCCAAGTTTATCATAACAATCTGGTGCGTAGATAGTTAAGTGCTGAGGTGTGATCTCAAATGTAATATTTCCTTTATGTTGTGATAAAAAATCAATCTCTTGTTTTGTTGTTACATGAAGAATGTGTGCTTTTTTTTTATATCTTTCGGCTATTCTTACAATTCTTCTAGTTGATGAAATTGCACATTCTTCACTTCTCCAAATTGGATGTGAATGAACGTCCCCTTCTTTGATCAATTTTTTGTTCATATTTAAAATTTCTTCATCTTCAGAATGAACTGCAACAACTTTTGAGGCACTTTTGAATACTTTTTCAATATCTTCTTCAAATTGGACTAATAAATTTCCAGTTGAGGAGCCTGCAAAGAGTTTAATTCCACAACATCCTTCTAAATCTTTTAGCTCTGCCAATTCAGTAGCATTATCTGGTGTGGCCCCAAAATAAAAAGCATAGTTGCAATACATTCTATTTTTTGCGAGATCTAATTTCTTTTGAAATTCTATTTTATTGGAAGTTGGAGGGTTAGTATTTGGCATCTCAAAGACACTAGTTATTCCACCAGCAATTGCTGCTCTACTTCCTGTATGAAGGTCCTCTGTATCTATTGATCCAGGTTCTCTAAAATGAGTTTGAGTATCAATGCACCCAGGTAAAACTGTTAGTCCTTTAGCATCAAAAACTTCTTTGGCCTCACTGTCAATTTTACCAATTTCTATAATTTTACCATCTTTAATTGCAATATTTTGATCTTTAAGATCTTTATCTATGTAGCATGAACCATTTTTAATTATTAGATCTAACATTTATGAAAAAAGTAATTATATTAAATTCAGACATCAATCAATTATGAATATTCAAAATGTATATATTTTAGAAGACAGAGGCATTCTCTACATAAACGGAGCAGATGCTGAAGAATTTCTACAGAACATGATTAGTAATGATATTAATAGGGTTAATGAAGATAATAGTTGTTTTGCATCACTGTTAAGTCCTCAAGGAAAGTTTCTATTTGCATTTATTATTGTAAAACATAAGTCTGGCTACTTCATAGATTGTGAAAAGTCTCAAACAGAAGCACTTTTTAAACAACTAAGCATATATAAACTTAGATCTAAAGTTGAAATCATGAATTTAAGTAACGAATTTGTTGTTGCAGCATTTAATAGAGAAAAATTTTTAAAATTTGAAGGTGCCAAAGATGTACCTGGGTATACAATCAAATATAGAGAAGACCCTATTTTACTAGACCCAAGAAATAAAGATCTAGGTGCAAGACTTATCATTAATTTGGAAAAACTTTACCTATCTTTAAAGAAGCTAGAATTAAAAGACTCACCAATAGATGAATATTATCAGTTAAGTCATCAGTTGGGAATTGCTCAAAAAGATATGAACAAATTACAAAATAAATTATTTGGTATTGAGTGTAATTTTGAAGAGTTAAATGGAATAGATTTTAAAAAAGGTTGTTATGTTGGTCAAGAAAATACAGCTAGAATAAAATTAAAGAATAAGCTTTCTAAAAGATTATTACCGATACAATTAATCAGTGGAAAATTAACTGAGGGTGCTTCAATTTATGCTAATGATATTGAAATAGGCAAAGTATTGATCGATGACAAATATCCCTTTGCATTGGTCAAATATCTAGATGAAAACTTCAAGGAAGGTAGTGAATTAAAAAGTGAAAATGCAGTTTTAAGAATAAAATTGCCTAGTTGGATATAGTAGTGTGGCATAATAAGGAATGACAAGTATTAACCTAATTGATAAGTTTTGACATGGAATTTACACCAGAAGTAAAAATAGCAACTGATCCTATTTATCAAAAAATCTCAAAGGTTATGCCTGAGATTGAGTGGTCAATTCATGCTCCTTATATTCATAGAATTAATCAATTAAAAAAAGAAAAAAATGCAATTATACTTGCTCACAATTATCAAACTCCAGAAATTTATCATGGTATTGCAGATGTCGCTGCAGACTCGTTAGCTCTTGCAATTGAGGCTTCAAAAACTGAGGCTGATATTATTGTGATGGCAGGGGTTCACTTCATGGCCGAAACATCTAAGTTGATGAGCCCTGGAAAAAAAGTTTTACTTCCTGACATGACTGCTGGTTGTTCTTTATCATCATCAATCACAGGTAAAGATGTAAGATTATTAAAAGAAAAATATCCAGGTGTGCCTGTTGTCTCGTATGTAAATACTTCTGCAGATGTGAAAGCTGAAACTGATATTTGTTGCACATCTGCAAATGCAGTCAAAATTGTAGAATCTCTTGGTGTTAAAAAAGTTATTTTTTTACCTGATGAATACTTAGCAAAATATGTTGCTTCGCAAACTGAAGTTGAAATTATAGCTTGGAAAGGCATTTGTATGGTTCATGACCAGTTCACTGAAAAAGAAATACATGATATTAGAGCTAAAAATCCTGGTATTAAAATAATAGCTCATCCAGAATGTCCCCCTGACGTAATTAAAGCAAGTGACTTTGCTGGATCAACTGGTGGGATGATTCAATATGTTAAGGACAATCAACCTAAAAAAGTTATGATGGTTACTGAATGTTCAATGAGTGATAATATTCAAGTAGAAAACCCAAATGTAGAATTTATTAGACCCTGTAACCTTTGTCCTCATATGAAAAAAATTACATTACCAAAAATTTTAGATTGTCTAGAAAATGAAACTGGTGAAATCATAATGGATAAAGAGACAATAGAAAAAGCAAGAATTCCTGTTGAAAGAATGGTTGCGATCGGCAGATAATAAAAGTGTCTCAAATTAAATTAAGCAATTATTATATCAAGAATGTTGTAAAGCTTGCCTTAAATGAAGATCTGTACCCTTCTGGTGATATTACTTCAAACTTAGTTAAAAATAATAAGATAATAAAAGTTAAATTAATTTCTAACGAACAAGCTGTGATAGCTGGATTAGAATTTGCAAAACAAACATTTAAATTAATAGATAATAAGATTAGATTTATTATTAAAAAAAAAGAAGGCTCCTTAATTAATAAGAATGATATAATAGCTATAATTGAGGGTAAGGCTGAAAATATTCTAGTTGGTGAAAGAGTTGCTTTAAATTTTATGAGTCATATCTCTGGAATTGCCACTAAAACTAATCAATTTGTTAAATTGGTTAATAAAAAATGTAAAATTTGCTGTACTAGAAAAACGATTCCAACCTTAAGGGTAATACAAAAATATGCCGTTAAGTTAGGTGGTGGTACAAACCATAGATTTAACTTAAGTGATGAATTTCTTATTAAAGACAATCACATTGCAAGCTCTGATATTAAAACTTTAGTATCTCTTGCAATCAAAAATAAAAAAGGAAGAAAAATCACAGTAGAAGTTGATAATTTAAATCAACTCAAAAAAATAATGGGTTTAAAATTTAATACTGTTTTGTTTGATAATATGAATAATAAAACACTTAAGGCAGGTGTTAAAATAGCCAAAAAATATTACGAAACTGAAGCTTCTGGAAATGTAACCCTAAAATCAGTTAAAAAAATTGCAGCGACGGGTGTTAATAGAATTTCAATTGGTAGTATAACCCACAGCGTGCCAGCTATTGATTTTAAATTGGAAATTTAATTTTTTTTAGAAAGCTCAGCTTGAGCTGCAGCTAATCTTGCTATTGGAACTCTATATGGTGAGCAAGAAACGTAATCTAAACCTGCATTTGCACAGAAGTGAATACTTTTAGGATCACCACCATGTTCTCCACAAATTCCAAGTTTAATTTTTTTATTTGTTTTTCTTCCTTTTTCAACTGCAATTTCTATTAAATCACCTACACCATCGTCTATGGAGATAAATGGGTCTATAGAAAAAATCTTATTATCAAGATAATCATTTAAAAATTTACCACTATCGTCTCTACTTAAACCAAATGTTGTTTGAGTTAAGTCATTGGTACCAAAACTAAAGAATTCAGCATGCTTTGCTATATCATCTGCTTTAATAGCTGCTCTAGGTAACTCAATCATAGTTCCAACTATGTAATCAACTTTAACTTTTTTATCTTTTTGAACTTCTTTAGCAACCCTATTAACTAAGTCCTTCATTATTCTAATCTCAGCCTCTGTTGAAACTAGTGGAATCATAATTTCTGGAAATGCTGATTTAATTTTTTTAATCTTAAGTTCTGATAGAGCTTCAAAAATTGCTCTACACTGCATTTCATAAATTTCTGGAAATGAAATCCCTAATCTACAACCTCTATGACCAAGCATAGGATTTTGCTCATGTAGCTCATTAATTCTAGATTCAATTTCTTTTAAAGGAAGACCTACAACTTTTGCAACATCATTAATTTCTTTTTCAGTTCTAGGAAGAAATTCGTGTAGCGGTGGATCTAGCAATCTTACTGTAACTGGGAGACCGTTCATAATCTTAAATATTTCTATAAAATCTTTTTTTTGATGGGGTAAAAGCTTTTTTAAAGCTCTACTTCTATCTTCTATTGTTTTGGATAAAATCATTTCTCTGACTGATAAAATTCTTTCCTCATCAAAAAACATATGTTCGGTTCGACAAAGACCAATGCCTTCAGCACCAAAATCTCTTGCTGTTTTTGTATCTAACGGTGTTTCAGAGTTAGTTCTAACTTTTAGTTTTCTAAATCCATCCGCCCAACTCATTAGTTTTGAAAAATATCCAGAGATTTCTGGTTTAACTGTTGGTACTTCTCCTAAAATAATTCTACCTGTAGAACCATCTATTGTAATGATGTCACCCTCTTTTACTTCAATGGAAGATGTTTTAAAAATTTTAGATTCATAGTTAATATCAATTTCACTTGAGCCTGATACACAAGGTCTGCCCATGCCTCTTGCAACAACTGCAGCATGACTAGTCATTCCTCCTCTTGCAGTTAAAATTCCTTTAGCAGCGTGCATTCCATGAATATCTTCTGGTGATGTTTCAACTCTTACCAAAATAGTATTTTGCATCATATCATTTAGTCTCTCAGCCTCTTCTGAAGAAAAAACAACTTTACCACTTGCAGCACCAGGAGAAGCTGGCAGCCCTTTTGCTATAACATTTACAGAACTTTTTTCATCTAACGTGGGGTGCAATAAAGTATCCAAAGATGCTGGGTCTATTCTCATAACTGCTTCTTTTTTAGAAATTAATTTTTCTTTAACCATATCTACCGCAATCCTTACTGCAGATTTTGAAGTTCTTTTACCCGACCTTGTCTGTAGCATCCATAATTTATTATTCTCAACTGTAAATTCCACATCCTGCATGTCTTTATAATGTTTTTCTAAAACTGTTAAAATTTTATCTAATTGCTTGAATACTTTTGGCATAGATTCTTCCATCGAAGCCTCTTTTGCTTTTGCATTTATTCTTGCTTTTTTGGTAATATATTGGGGAGTTCTTGTTCCTGCCACAACGTCCTCTCCTTGTGCATTAATTAAATATTCTCCATAAACTTCATTAACACCGTCAGATGGGTTCCTTGTAAAAACTACTCCAGTTGCACAATCATCACCCATATTGCCAAATACCATAGATTGAACGTTAACTGCCGTTCCCCATTCAGCAGGTATTTGATTTAATTTTCTATAAACTTTTGCTCTATTACTTTCCCAGGATAGAAACACCGCACTAATTGCACCAAACAGTTGCTCATGAACACTTTGTGGAAATTCTTTTTTAGTTTGATCTTTAACAACTTTTTTAAAATCATTTATTAAACCCTCCCAATCATCTGCATCTAGATCTGTATCTAGAAGAACACCTTTGGTTAATTTGTAATTTTCTATCAATTCCTCAAAATGGTAACTTTCAACTCCCATTACAACATTCCCATACATTTGGATAAATCTTCTATAACTATCTTTTGCAAATCTCATATTAGAAGTTTTGTTTGAAAGTGCGATTACAGTTTTATCATTTAAGCCTAAATTTAAAATAGTATCCATCATTCCAGGCATAGAAACTCTAGCACCAGATCTAACAGATAATAGTAACGGATTTTTTAAATCACCAAATTTTTTACCAACATCTTTTTCAATAGCTTTTAATTCTTTTTTTACAGTATTGACTATTTGTGAATTTAATTTTTTTTTATCTTTGTAAAATAATTCACACACTTTAGTTGAAATAGTAAATCCTGGAGGAACAGGCAAACCAATTCTACCCATTTCTGAGAGGTTAGCACCTTTTCCACCCAAAAAATGTTTTGGGTTTTTTATCTTTTTTGAGTCTTTAGATTTAAAGTTTAAGATTAATTTATTCACTATTTAGTCTCAATATTTGAAAAGTTTATGTAATTATCAAATGTTCTACATAACATTTGCAAAAGTTCCAATCTGTTTTTTTTAATACTTCTGTCTTCATCGTTAACTTTTACATTGTCAAAAAAATCAAAAATCACTTTTTTAGCTTCTGCTAAGTTTGTAAGGGATTCTATATAATTTTCATCCTTATTTATGTTTGTAAAATATTTCCTTAATTCATTAATCTTTTTTAGTAATTTTTTCTCATAGTCGTTTTTAAAAATACCAGGGTCAGTTGTATTTGACAATTCAAGATCATTATTTTTTAATTCACTTTCTAGTATGTTTGATGCTCTTTTGTAACTAGCCATTATATCTTCACCAATTTCTTTTTTTATTACGTTATTTAAGATTGAAGCTTTTTTGTATATTTTATTAACATGGTCTATTCCATATGAGTTAATGGCAGCTTCTGTAATATCACCTCTAATTTTTTTTTCTTTCATATAATACTTCAGTCTATCCATTAAAAATTCTGCTAATTCATTTTGCGATAAATTATTTGGTAACTCAAAACCTTGGTCTCTATGCAGCGAAGTTGAATAACTAATTAAGTCTTTAATTTTGAATTCCTTATTGTTATCAATTAATAATTTTATAACACCTAATGCTGATCTTCTTAGCGCATAAGGATCTTTTGAGCTGGTTGGTTTTTGATTAATTCCAAAAAAACCTACCAAAGTGTCTAACTTGTCTGTTAAAGCTAAGGCAATACTAAATGGCTTTTTTGGTGTTTTACTATTAAGACCCGTAGGTAAATAATGTTCACTCACCGCTAAAGCTATTTCTTTATCAAAACCTTGAGCCTCAGCAAAATATCCACCCATGATTCCTTGCAGTTCAGGAAATTCCCCAACTAAATCTGAGATTAAATCAACTTTACAAATTGATGCTGATAATTCAACTTGATCCTTACTAATTAACAGCTCATCTGAAATCATTCCTCCAAGTTTTCTCATTCTTTGAATTTTATCAAAATAAGATCCAAGGCCTTTAAAATAACTTACAGTTTTTAATTTTGATACTTGTTTAACTAAGTTTTGAGATTTATTTTTTTCCCAAAAAAATTGAGCATCACTAAGTCTTGCTTCCACAACTCTTTCATTTCCTAATTTTATATAACCTTCTGTATCTTTATTATTTGCCACCACTAAGAATTCGTTTGTGATTTTCCCTTTTTTATCAAAGGTTGGGAAATATTTTTGATGATATTGCATTGTAATTATTAAAATTTCCTTTGGTATATTTAAAAATTTTTCATCAAATTTACATACTAAAATATTAGGTTGCTCAACTATATCTACAACTTCATTTAAAAGTTTGTCATTAGGTTCGATATAAAATTTTTTTTTGTTAGTTATTTTTTCAAATTCCTTAACAATAAATTCTCTTCTTAAATTATGTTCTATTATTATTCCTGATTGATTAAAAAATTCTTTATAGCTTTTAAAATCTTTAAATATTTTCTTCTTATCTTCAAATTCTTTATCAATAAAAGTTGCATTAGAACATTTTAGATGATGGAAATAAAAACCTAAACTTTTATCATCAAAGGTAGCAAGGATGGACTTTAGAGGTCTTGCCCAGTTAAGTCTATAATCTCCCCATCTCATCGATTTTTTCCACAGGAGTTTATCAAGAATTAAAGGTGTGTGCTCTTCTAGTAAATTAATTGTATAAATTTTTTTTGAAGATTTTTTGAAAAAATAAAACTCTCCTTTTTCAATCTTTTTTTTAAATAGATCGTCTTTATCTATTTGATTTGACCTTAAAAACCCTTCTATAGCTTTTTCTGGAGCATTAATATTTGGTCCTTTTATTTCCTCTGCTTTTTGGATTATTTCTTTAGACAGGCCCTCAAATAAAATTATAAGACGATTTGGTGTTGAAAAAGATGAACTTCTTTTAAATAAGATCTTTTTTTCCTGAAATAGTTTTTGAAAGCTTTCCAATAAAGTATTACGTGCATTTTGCTGTAAACCAGCTGGTATCTCTTCACTAAACAACTCTAAAAAAAATTCTGACATTAATCTGTTTGGCTGTTTAACCAGCTTTCAGCAACTGCTTTTGTAATGTCTCTAATACGCCCTATATATCCAGCCCTTTGAGCAACACTTATAACTCCTCTTGCATCTAAAATATTAAACACATGACTTGCTTTTAAACATTGATCATATGCAGGTAGTGAAATTTTTTTTTCAACTAGTGATTTTGCTTCAAGCTCAAACATATCAAACATTTTAAATAAATTATCTGTGTTAGCATGTTCAAAATTATATGCTGAAAATTCTTTTTCTGCTTGAAGAAATACATCACCATATTTTACACCTTCATCATTCCATAATAAATCATAAACATTTTTCTTTTGTTGTGTGAACATACAAATTCTTTCAAGACCATAGGTAATTTCAACTGAAACAGGCTTACATTCGAACCCAGCCATTTGCTGAAAATAAGTAAATTGTGTAATTTCCATTCCATCACACCAAACTTCCCACCCTAAACCTGCTGCACCTAAGGTTGGACTTTCCCAATCATCTTCAACAAATCTGATATCATGTTCTTTATAATTAATACCAATTACAGCCAAACTATTTAAATAAAGTTTTTTAATATTATCTGGTGATGGTTTTATTAGAACTTGAAATTGATAATAGTGTTGTAATCTATTTGGATTTTCACCATATCTTCCATCTGTGGGTCTTCTCGATGGCTGAACATAGGCTGTCTTCCAAGGTTTAGAACCCAATGATCTTAAAGTTGTTGCAGGATGAAAAGTACCAGCTCCTACCTCAATATCGTAAGGTTGAAGAATAACACATCCCTTTTTGCTCCAATATTTCTGAAGATTCAAAATAGTATCTTGAAATGATTGAAATTTAGGTTTTATAATTTTTTCTTTAGAAGCCATATCTTTGCCAGATAGATCTTTCCTCTAAAATATTTGCTAGTTGGTCCATTTGATTTACAGAAGAAGAAAATTTTTTACTAAACCAGCCTTTGGGTTTTTCAAATTTTTTAATAACAACATCTTCACCAAATTTTTCTTTTAAAATTTCATTAGCATTACCCAATCCATCAATAAGACCTAGTTCTTTTGATTTACTACCTGCCCAAAACTCTCCTGAGAATAATTCAATACCATCTTTTTTAAGTTTAGATCCTCTACTTTCTTCTACAACTTTAATAAAGTCTTTATGCAGATCTAATTGAATATTCTTAAGTCTATCAATATCCTCTGTCTTCTCTTCTTGAAATGGATCTAGTGAACTTTTATTTTTTCCAGCAGTATGAACTCTTCTTTCCACGCCAATTTTTTTAATCAATTCTGTAAATCCAAATGATGAATAAATAACCCCTATAGATCCAATAATTGAGCTTGAATTAGCATATATTTCATCTCCCGCACAAGCTATTAAATATCCACCAGAAGCCGCAACATCTTCTGCAAATACTATTACTTTTTTTTTATTTTTCTTAGCTTGAGCTCGAATAAATTTATAGATTAAATGTGATTGTACAGGTGATCCGCCTGGTGAATTTATAGTAATTGCCACTACTTGTGCTTTTTTTAGTGAAAAAGCCTTTTCTATAATCTCTTCTTGTCCTGCAAAATCTATGCCCTGTTTAAACTTTCCAGCATTACCAATCACACCGTTTAGCTTGATATGAGCTACTATTTTTTTCTTTTTAAAAAAAGAGAACATTATTAATCCTTATAGAGTTTTTGATTTAATATAAAGACTACTTATAGTTGAAGATTAAGGTGCGTCAATTGATAAGTAATAAATATAACTTAATTATACTAACTTATTTTTTATGGGAACTGTAGTCCAGCTAAGAAACCAAATAAATAATTCATATTATCAACTAAAGGATTCAGTTGATGAAAAATTAGTTTTAGTTGAAGAAAAAATTAAATCAAAAATCTTGAGCGAAGTAGATCTGGTTCAGAAAATGACAGAATATCATATCGACACTGGTGGAAAAAGATTAAGAGCCCTATTAACTCTTGGGTCAGCTAAATTGTGTGGCTATACTAAAGGAGGTAGGGATATTAATTTAGCTGCATGCGTAGAAATGATACATGGAGCAACTTTAATGCATGATGATGTCATTGATCTTGGAAATATTAGAAGAGGTAAAAAAACATTAAATTCAATTTGGGGAAATCACTCATCTGTATTAATTGGAGACTATCTTTTAAGTAGATGTTTTGAGATGATGGTAGATGATGGGAATATTGAAGTTTTAAAACTTTTGTCTTCAACCTCATCAAAGATTGCTCAGGGAGAAGTATTGCAACTACAGCACAAAGGCGAAGTTGACATGTTAGAGGAAACCTATTTTAAGATTATTACAGCAAAAACAGCTGAACTTTTCTCTGCAGCCACTAAGGTTGGTGCAATTTTATCAAACAAAGAAACTAAAGAAAAAGAAGCACTAGAATTTTATGGAAAAAACTTAGGCTTAACCTTTCAAATTGCCGATGACACCTTAGATTATAATTCTGATCTAAAATTTTTTGGCAAAAAAATTGGCAAAGATTTTCTTGAAGGTAAAATTACTTTGCCTGTAATTTTATTATTTCAAAATGTATCATCAACAGAAAAAGATAAATTGAAAAATATTTTTAAACAAGAAATAAGATCAAATGAAGATTTTAATTTTACATTAGAGCTTATTAAGAAATATAATATAATCAATGAATGCTACAAAAAAGCTGAACATTTTATTAACCTTGCATCAAATTCTTTGACAGTCTTCAAAGATAGTGATGAAAAAAAGATTTTGGAAAGTCTCACCTCGTTTAGTCTACAAAGAACCTTTTAAGGACTTAATAAAGATTTAGCCCAGTTACCCTCATTATCCTTAGTATATTTTAATCTTTCGTGAATTCTACTATCTCCATCCAACCAAAATTCTATACTTGTAGGTATTAAATTCCAACCTGACCAATGCTCTGGTCTTGGAACATCGTTTTTATTACTATATTTATTCTTAAACTCTTCTATTGAGTTTAAAAGTTCGTCTCTATTATTTAATATTGTGCTTTGTTTTGAGGCCCATGCTCCAATTCTACTTTCATAACCTCTGCTATTATAATATTCATCAGCCACTTCATTAGAAACTTTTTCTACTACTCCATTAATTCTTACTTGTCTTAAAAGGCTTTTCCAGTGAAAACACATTGCTGTCTTAGGGTTATTTTTTAACTCCTTTCCTTTTTGACTATTTAGATTGGTATAAAAAACAAATCCATTTTTATTAAAGTCTTTTAATAAGACCATTCTAATTGATGGAGAATTATTTTGATCTGATGTGGCTAATGCTACTGCATTTGGATCATTTAATTCTGTTTTTTTTGCTTCATTCATCCAAACTTCAAATAAATCTATTGGATCAGTTTTATCTAAAAAGCATTTATTAAGGCCTAATGAGTTTTTTTGATTCATAATTTTAACAAAATAATCTATATACTATAGATAATGTCATTTAATACTTTTGGAAAGCAATTTCGTTTCACAACATGGGGAGAATCTCATGGCCCAGCATTAGGTTGTGTTGTTGATGGTTGCCCACCTAATATAAACTTAAAAGAACAAGATATTCAAGTTGAGCTAGATAAAAGAAAACCAGGACAATCAAAATTTACCACACAGAGAAAAGAAGATGATAAAGTGCAAATTTTATCGGGTGTATTTGAAGGTAAAACAACTGGAACGCCTATTTCTTTAATTATTTATAATCAAGACATGAGATCAAAAGATTATGGAAATATCAAAGATAAATTTAGACCTGGGCATGCTGATTTTACATATTTTAAGAAATATGGAATAAGAGATTACCGTGGTGGTGGCAGATCCTCTGCAAGAGAAACAGCTGCAAGAGTTGCCGCAGGTGCAATCGCGAAAAAAGTTTTAGAGAATAAATTAGGTAAAAAATTTAAAGTTGTAGGTGCTGTTACTCAACTGGGAATATTGGGATGTGATACTAGCAAATGGAACGATCTAACAATTAATAAAAATCCTTTTTTTTGTCCTGATAAAAATATGCTAAAACTTTGGGAAAAATATTTGCTAGATATAAGAAAATCAGGATCTTCTTGTGGTGCGGTGATTGAAGTAAGAGCTAGAGGGATTCCTGTTGGCTTAGGTGCTCCAATTTATTCTAAACTAGACATGGATATAGCTTCTGCAATGATGAGTATTAATGCTGTTAAAGGTGTTAACATTGGTGCAGGAATGAACTCCGCACAATTAAGTGGAGAACAAAACTCAGACGAAATTTCACAAAAAGGTAAAAAATTAAAATTTGATTCTAATAATGCAGGTGGAATTCTTGGTGGTATTTCAACGGGACAAGAAATTGTTGTTTCATTTGCTGTTAAACCAACTTCATCAATTTTAACAACTAGAAAAACTATAGATAAGTTTGGAAAAAATACTACGATTTCTGTTAAAGGTCGGCATGACCCTTGTGTTGGCATTCGTGCAGTTCCTGTAGGAGAAGCAATGATGAATTGTGTTTTATTAGACCATTATCTAATGAATAAAGCTCAGTGTAGCTAATTTTTTTAAATTTAATTTTTAACTACTTTTATCGACTCTTTTGTAAATAAAATATCTAGTATTTTTTTTGATATTTGAGATGCATTAAGACCAGCAACATCATACATTTTTTTTGGACTGTCTTGTTCAATAAAAATATCAGGCAATATCATGGCTCTAAATTTTAAACCTTTATCGAATATACCTTTTTCTGATAATAAATTTTCTACATGAGAGCCAAAACCTCCAATAGAGCCCTCTTCTACAGTAATCATTACCTCATGTTCTCTTGCACACTTTAAAATAAGTTCTTGGTCCAAAGGTTTGGCAAAACGAGCGTCAATTATCGTTGACTCAATTCCTTTATTCTTTAATTCTACAGCTGCAATTTTACATTCTTCTAATCTAGTTCCTATGCTTAAAATACAAACCTGTTTTCCCTCTTGAATAACCCTTCCTTTACCTATTTCTATTTTCTCATCTATAGATGGTAATTCCACTCCAATACCAGTTCCTCTTGGGTATCTAATAGCACAAGGTTTGTCGTTAATAATTGTCGAGGTATTTATCATTTTAACTAGTTCTGATTCATCACTTGGTGCCATTACTATAAAATTAGGAAGAGTAGAAAGATAAGTAATATCAAATGAACCAGCATGGGTTGATCCATCAGCACCTACCAAGCCTGCTCTATCAATTATAAATCTTACAGGTAAACTTTGAATTGCTACATCGTGAACAACTTGATCATAAGCTCTTTGTAAAAAAGTCGAATAGATTGCAACATATGGCTTATAACCTTCCGTTGCTAGACCAGCGGCAAAAGTGACTCCATGCTGTTCAGCAATTCCAACATCGAACATTCTTTTTGGAAAATTTTTAGCAAAAATATCCATGCCTGTTCCACCTGGCATGGCAGCAGTAACTCCTACGACTTTACTGTCTCTTTCTGCGTGTTTGACTAAAGTGTTTGCAAAAACTTTTGTATAAGCTGGAAGGTTTGTTCCACTTTTCACTTGTTCACCAGTCACAACATTAAATTTTGAAACACCATGATAATGATCGCTAGCTTTTTCAGCATAAGAATAGCCTTTACCTTTTTGAGTTTTTACATGAATCATTATTGGGCCTTGATGCTTTGAGTCTCTTGCATTTTTTAAAATTGGTATGAGTGTAGACAAATCATGTCCATCTATTGGACCAACATAATAAAACCCTAAAGAATTAAAAAGAGTGCCACCAGTTACAGCTGATCTTAAAAAATCCTCAGCTTTTCCAGCTTTTGCACTAAACCTTTTAGAAAAAGCAGAAACTATTAATTTAAAGGTTTCTCTTAAACTAAAATAAATTTTTCCTGTTAAAAGCTTAGCTAAATAAGTTCTCATAGCTCCTACTGGTTTTGCAATTGACATATCGTTATCATTTAAAATAACAATCATTTTAGTTTTTGAGGCACCTGCATTATTCATAGCCTCATATGCCATACCCGCACTAATTGCACCATCTCCTATGACAGCAACTACATTGTTTAATTTATTGGATAACTTATTTGCTTCTGCCATACCTAGGGCTGATGATATTGACGTTGAGCTATGTGCTGCACCAAATGGATCATACTCACTCTCAGATCTTTTTGTAAAACCAGATAATCCGTTACCTTGTCTCAAAGTTTTAATTTTTAACTTTCTTCCAGTTAAAATTTTATGTGGATAAGTTTGATGACCCACATCCCAAATTAGCCTGTCATTTGGAGTGTCGAATACGTAATGTAAGGCAACAGTCAGTTCAACAACCCCGAGACCTGCACCTAGATGTCCTCCCGTTTCAGATACCGCATCAATCATTTCTTTTCTAACTTCATTAGAAACTTCTTGAAGGTTATTCTCTGACAATTTTCTTAAATCAGAAGGAAAATTAATATTTTTTAAAAATTTATAATCTTGCATCATTTATTTCTGCTTAAAATGTAGCTCAAGGTTTCATCTAAACTATTGGTGTTTGAGCTATATTTATTTAAATCTTTAATAATCTTGAACTTAATTTTGTCAGCATATTTAATAGCATTTTGGTATCCTAGTAAACTGATTAAAGTAGCTTTACCTTTTTTTTTGTCTTTCCCTGTTATTTTGCCAGCAATGACGGTAGATCCTTTAAAGTCTATTAAATCATCAGCAATTTGAAATAAAAGTCCAATATTTAAACCTATATTTTCAAAAAACTTTATTTGTTTATTATTTTTTCTCCTAATAATAGTTGGAACTGCGCAACAGAAGCTAAAAAGCTTACCCGTTTTTTTTATTTCCATATTTATAATTTTACTTTTAGAAACATTTTTTTTTTCAAAACTGAGATCTAAATATTGACCACCAGCTATTCCCAGATGTCCAGAAGACTCAGATAATTTCTTAACCAAGTCTACTTTTATTTTTTCATTAATCTTTAAGCTTGAACTAACCAAAATTTCAAAAGCCATTGTTAAAAGTGAGTTTCCCGCAAGTACTGCTGTAGATTCTCCAAATTTAACATGTGTAGAAAATTTTCCTCTTCTTATCTTGTCATCATCCATGCAGGGTAAATCATCATGTATTAATGAATAAGCATGAATGCATTCAACTGCCGCACCAATAGCAATTAATATTTTATAATCAATCTTAAATATAGCCCCTATATCTATCAAAATTTTTGATCTAATTTTTTTTCCACCCGGAAATAAGCCATACTTCATAGCTGCAACTAATTCTGTTCTTTTCTGTTCCTTAATAAATCTCTTTAAAAATAAGTTTGTATCTTTTGCTATTCTAGCAAGTTTATTTTGCATTTTTTTTTGAATTTATATTGTTAATTTTTTTTTTTGTTTCTTCATTGATCATTTTTGAGGTTTTATGAAATTTTTTTTCAATAGTATTATTTAATTTTAATAACTGCTGGTATGAATCAATTGAATTCTGCAAGTCTTTTTCTGACTCTAAAGATTCAATAACATTATTTGCTTCTTTTGTTAGTTCATCAAGAGACTGCGTGTTATTATCAGGTGGTAAATTTTTATCTTTCATATAATAATAATTATTAATACATGAAATCCAATCAATCAAATATCAAAAAAGCAAAAAAATACCTTAATAAAAATTACTGTATTGGCGTACCTACTGAAACTGTTTATGGCCTAGCAGCTAATGCATACAAGGATTTGGCAGTAAAAAAGATTTTTAATTTAAAAAAAAGACCAAAAAATAACCCTCTAATTGTTCATTATCACGATATCGATTCTCTTAAAAAAGATTGCTTAATAAGTGATAATTTTACTAAACTTTATAAAAAATTTTCTCCTGGCCCAATAACATATGTATTACAATTAAGGAAAAATTCTAAGATTTCTAAATATGTTACTAATAATAAAAAAAATTTAGCAGTAAGGTTTCCAAAACATGCGCTATTTAAGAATTTACTAAAACAGTTAGATTATCCATTGGCTGCACCTAGTGCTAATATCACAACAAAATTAAGTGCCGTTAAAGCAAAAGATGTTAAGGAAGAATTTGGTAATAAAATTAAATACATTTTAGACGGAGGTGCATGCACTATTGGAATAGAATCTACAATAGTTAACCTTACAGGCAGACCATCTATACTAAGATTGGGTGGTTTAGATATCTTAAAAATTCAAAAAACTTTAGGAGTTAAATTAAATATAGCCATTAACCCTAAAAAAAAAATAGCACCTGGTCAATCTCGCTTGCATTATTCTCCTGGTATACCTTTACGAATGAATGTCACAAAACCAAAAAATGACGAAGCTTTTATAATGATTAAGAGAAAAAAAACTAATCTTAAAAATTATTTTTATTTAACTACTAAAAGTAACCTAGATGAAGCAGCAAAGAACCTCTACTCATGTCTAAGAAATATAAAAAATGAAGGCTATAAATCAATTGCTGTGGAAAAAATTCCTAATATAGGTCTTGGTAAAGCTATAAATGATAGATTGCGGAGGGCATCAAAGTATTAGATATCTAGTTTGGTTGTGGTGCGCCACATAGGAGTCGAACCTATAACCCCCAGATTCGAAATCTGGTGCTCTATCCAGTTGAGCTAGCAGCGCATATAGTATTAATATTACATTTTATGGAAAAAAACATTAATTTAATAGTTGAAACAGATGAGAATAACCTTCGACTTGATGTATTCGTCAACAAAAGAGAGGAGTTGATTAGTAGAACTAGAATCAAAAATTTAATTCTTAAAGAAAAATTAAAATTAAATAATGTAATTGTTAACAGTCCTTCAAAAAAAATATCTACTGGTGATAAAATTGATCTTCAAATTCCAGAACCAAAAGAAGCATCTTTAAAGCCTTATGATTTTAAATTAGAAATTGTTTATGAGGATGATGATTTATTAGTAATTGATAAGCCAGCTGGAATAATTATGCATCCAGGTGCTGGTAATTATGATGAAACAATTGTTAATGCATTAATGCATTACAATAAAGATTCATTATCTACAATTGGAGATGAGTTAAGACCTGGTATTGTACATAGAATAGACAAAGATACTTCTGGATTAATAGTTGTAGCTAAAAATAACGTAACACATGAAAATTTATCTCATCAATTTAGTGAGCACACGATAACAAGAGCTTATCAACTTTTAATTTGGGGGAAACTTAGACCTTCATCTGGAAAAATTGATACTTTCATAACTAGAAGCTCAAAAAATAGGCAAATGATGGAGGTTAGTAGCTCAAAAGGTAAAAGAGCTATAACTAATTATAAAACAATAGAGATTTTTGAAAATGATAAGACACCCACATTAAGTTTGGTCGAATGTAGATTAGAAACAGGTAGAACACATCAGATAAGAGTTCACATGACACATATGGGTAATAGTATTATGGGTGATGGTAAATATAAAAAGAAATACAAGAAACTTAAAAATATCGATACTAGTTTAGAAAATCTAATTTACAAATTGGATAGACAGTTTCTACACGCTCAAACACTGGGCTTCATTCATCCCAAAACTAACAAAGAGATGACTTTTACCTCAATTTTGCCACAAGAACTTGAAAATATTTTAGTATTGCTCAGAAATACTAGCAAATAAAGCCTTGAAATAATAATATAGTCAATTAAATAAATACAACTTATGAGAACTACAATGAAAAGTAATCTTCCAGCACTTTCTAATGAAGGTGGTCTGTCTGCTTATCTAGAGCAAATTAAAAAATTTCCTATGTTGGCAGCAGAAGAAGAATACATGCTTGCAAAAAATTGGAAGGCGACAGGCAATGTTAAAGCTGCAGAAAAACTTGTTACTAGTCACCTTAGACTCGTTGCAAAAATTGCGATGGGTTATAGAGGATATGGTCTTCCAGTAAATGAAATGATTTCAGAGGGCAATGTAGGATTAATGCAAGCTGTTAAAAAATTTGAACCTGAAAAAGGGTTTAGATTGGCAACCTATGCAATGTGGTGGATTAGAGCTTCTATCCAAGAATATATTTTAAGATCTTGGAGTTTGGTAAAAATAGGAACAACAACTGCACAAAAAAAATTATTTTTTAATTTAAAGAAAATTAAAAATCAAATTGCTCCTCAGTCTGAAGGTGACTTAAGACCTGAACATGTAGATGAAATTGCTAATAAATTAGATGTTAAAAAGGATGAGGTGATTTCAATGAATAGAAGACTTTCAGGTAAAGAGTTTTCTTTAAATGCTCAAGTTGGAGAAGATGGTGACGAATGGTTAGACTGGTTGGTAGATAAAGAGCTAGACCATGATCTTAAATTTGCACATCAAGAAGAAATGGGTCAAAGACAAAGCTTACTTAAAGATTCTATAAAAATTCTTAATGAAAGAGAAAGAGAGATTTTGTACTCTAGAAGATTAAATGATGAGCCTACAACGCTTGAAGATTTAAGCAAAAAATATGAAATTAGTAGAGAGAGAGTTAGACAAATTGAAAACAAAGCATTTGAAAAGCTTCAAAAACACATGTTACTATCTGCTAAATCTAAAAACTTACTTCCAGTAAACTAAACTTCAAAAGGGTTTTCTAAAAGAATTGTATCTTCTCGTTCAGGGCTTGTTGAGATACTTGAAACTTTTGTCCCAATAAAATCTTCTAATGCATTGATATAATTTTTGGCATTTTGCGGTAAAGCTTCAACATTTTTGATTCCTTGGGTAGAACTTTTCCAGCCAGGGAAAGTTTTATAAATTGGTTTGATTTTTATCTGATCCTCAACAGCAGCTGGTAGGTAATCCATTTTCTTTCCATCAAGTTCATACTCAACACACATTTTAATTTCATCTAATTCATCTAAAACATCTAATTTAGTTAACGCTATTCCATCTATGCCTGAAATTTTAATTGTTTGTCTAACCAAAACACCGTCAAACCAACCACATCTTCTTTTTCTACTAGTGACAGTACCAAATTCTTTTCCTCTAGAACCAAGCAATTCTCCAATATCATCTGTTAACTCAGTAGGAAAAGGTCCTTCACCAACTCTGGTTGTGTAGGCTTTTGTTATTCCAAGTACATAATGAATAGAATTAGGGCCACAACCAGTTCCTGTAGCAGCGGCAGATGCAACAGTATTGGATGATGTTACAAAAGGGTACGTTCCATGATCTACATCAAGTAGTATTCCTTGTGCACCTTCAAATAATATTCTTTTTTTTTGTTTTTTAAACTCATCAATTCTAAGCCACACAGGTTGAGAAAACTTTAATATTTCAGGAGCAATCTTTAAAAGTTCTTCTTTAAGTTTGTCTTTTTCAAAAATTTTTTTACCTAGTCCTTTTCTAATTGCATTATGATGAAGAAGTACTGTTTCTAATCTGTGGTCTAGATTAGTCTCAGATCTTAGATCCATAACACGGATTGATCTTCTTCCTACTTTATCTTCGTAGGCTGGTCCAATTCCTCTTCTAGTTGTTCCAATTTTTCCTTTTCCAGCAGCATCTTCTCTTATTTCATCCATCTCTCTATGAAATGGCAAAATAAGATTTGCAGATTCTGAAATTATAAAATTATCTACATTAACCTCAACACCCTTAGATTTAATTTCCTCTATTTCTTCTAATAGTGCCCAAGGGTCAACAACGACTCCGTTTCCTATAATAGAAATTTTATTTTTTCTTACAATCCCAGAAGGAAGTAGTCTTAATTTATATGTTATTCCATCAATTACTAATGTGTGTCCAGCATTGTGACCTCCTTGAAAACGGATAACAACATCTGCTTGATCTGATAGCCAGTCTACTATTTTACCTTTTCCTTCATCACCCCATTGAGATCCAACAACTACAACATTTTTCATTATCTAAATTTTTTTTCTACTGTTACTGAACTTAAATGGTTAATCGGTCCATGACCTTTACCAAATTTAAGGTTTGAATTTATTGAATTATGTACATACTTAGTTGCAAGCTCACAAGATCTCTTTAAGGTTTTTCCACATGAAAAGAATGTAGAAATAGCGGAAGAAAGGGTACAACCAGTACCATGTGTATTCCTGGTTGTAATTCTTTTATTTTTTATAATAAAAATTTCATTTTTATTTGCAAAAATATCTTGGACAATTTTAGATTCTAAGTGACCACCTTTTATAAAAACATTTTTTGCTCCTAATTTGATTAATATGCTGGCAGCAAAAATCATGTCTTCCTTTGTTCTTATTTTAGTTCTAGTTAATATTTCAGCCTCTGGAATATTTGGAGTTATTAAACTAACTTTTTTAATTAGTTCATTCTTTAATAATTGAATTGCTTTATCATCAATAAGTTTTGCACCACCTTTAGCAACCATAACAGGATCTAAAATTATCTTTTTAACTTTAATAATGTTTAGAGAATGAATTACTGACTTTATTACCTTTGTAGAGTGTAACATTCCGATTTTTACAGCATCAGGTTTAATATCTTTTGAGGTAAATTCTATTTGATTAGAAATTTCCTTTGGGTCAATTGGTACTATTGATTTTACACCTGTTGTATTTTGAATTGTGACAGCTGTTATTGCTGTCATTGCATACGAGCCTAAAGCAGTGATAGTTTTAATATCGGCTTGAATGCCAGCGCCACCAGACGAATCTGATCCAGCAATAACTAATATTTTAGATTTTGGTTTCAATTTAATTAATTTTTTTTAATATAATTTTCAGACATTTTTGAAGTAATTTACTATTGTCACTCTCTCCCATTACTCTGATTTTAGATTCAGTTCCTGAGCTTCTAACTAATATTCTACCCTGCCCTTTAATTAATTTTTCTGCTAATTTTATAGAATTCTTAATATCAATATTCTTAATTATACTTTTATCTTTAACATCAATATTTTCTAATATTTGTGGAGTTTTCTTAAAAGTGTTAAAAAAACTACTAGCTTTTTTTCCTTTTCTTAATGAAAATAAAACTTCTAAAGCAACTAATAGGCCATCTCCAGTAGTTGCAAATTTTCCTAGGATAATATGACCAGATTGCTCACCACCTAAATTAAAATTATTTTTTTGCATTTTCTCTTTTACAAAACGGTCTCCTACATCTGATCTTAAAAATTTTACATTATGTAGTTTAAAAAAATTTTCTAATCCATAGTTAGACATTAAAGTACCAACCGCACCTCCTCTTAACATTTTTTTTCTTTTCCATCTAATTGCTATTGCAGCAATTATTTGATCACCATCAATTATAATACCTTTTTCATCGCACATAATAATTCTATCAGCATCTCCATCAAGGGAAATTCCTATGTGTGCTTTATATTTTTTTACTGCAGATTTAATCTTATTTGGAAAAGTAGAGCCACAATTTTTATTAATATTAAGCCCATTAGGTTTTATTCCAATTGAAAATACCTTAGCACCTAAAGATTTTAGTAATTCAGGGCCTGCCTTGTATCCAGCACCATTTGCACAATCAATAACTATTCTTAAACCCCTAAGATTAAAATCTTTTGGAAAATTACTTTTTAAAATTTTTATATAATCTTTATTTGCAGTTTCTAACCTTTTTACACGACCTAATTTTTTAGGTTGTGATAAAGATCTTTCAATCTTCTGATCAATTAAAATTTCAATTTTTTTTTCAATTTTATCTGACAACTTTAGCCCATCAGGTCCAAATAACTTTAACCCATTGTCGTGATATGGATTATGAGATGCTGTAATCATAATCCCCATGTTTGCTTTCATTAGCTTTGTAAGCATTGCTAAACCATTGGTTGGAAGAGGGCCTAACGTATAAACATGCATACCAGCCGATGTAAGTCCCGACACTAATGCAGGTTCTAAACTATACCCTGACAGTCTCGTATCTTTAGCAATTATTGCAATTTGTTTCTTTTTTTTTTGAGTTTTAAAGTAAGTCCCTGTTGCAAGACCAAATTTAAAAAACATATCTCCATTAATATTTTTACTATTAACGGCACCTCTTATTCCATCAGTCCCAAAATATTTTTTTGCCATTAGTTTTTTATCAATTCTTTAAATACTTTTATACTTTGTGTTAACTCATTCACATCATGAATTCTTAGAACTTGAACTCCTTGCATCATTGCGTACAAGGAAGAGGCTACTGTTCCACCCAATCTCTCCTTGCTATCATTTTTTCCAGATAAATCTTTAATGAATTTTTTTCTAGAAAGTCCAAGTAGTATAGGAAAACCAAGAGTATGAAAGATAGAAACATCCCTAATTAAATTCATATTATGTTTCAAATTTTTTCCAAAGCCAATTCCAGGATCAATCATGATATTATTGTGTTTTATACCCATGGATATTAAAAATTTAATCTTTTGTTCGAAGAAATCATAAATATCTAATAATTCATTTTTATATTTAGGATTTCTTTGCATTTTTTCTGGTGTACCTTGTGAATGTTGAATTACAAATGAAGCTTTACTTTCTTGCAATACCTCGACTGTTTTTGGGTCATAACTTAGCCCCGATACATCATTTATAAGTTTAACTCCGACCTGGATTCCCTTGTTCATAATTTCTGATTTTCTTGTATCTAATGATAATGGGATTTTTTTACTAATACTCTTAATAATATCTTTTATTCTATTCCATTCTTCTTTTTTGCTTACAGGCTTGGATCCAGGTCTTGTTGATTCTCCACCAACATCTACGATGTCTGCCCCAGATTTAAATAAATTCTTTGCATGAGATATTCCTATTTCCTTTTTATTAAACTTACCACCATCAGAAAAACTATCCGGTGTTAAATTTAATATACCCATTATATTGGGAATTTTATTAAAATTTAAACTTGAAAAATTTTTATTTTTTTTAATAATAATCTTAAGATCTTTGTTAATTTTTTCTTTCAAAGATTTAGGTAATTTTTTTATATCCTTAAGATCGATTATTTTTTTTGAATCTCGAGTAATAATTTCTATCTGGCTAAATGAAAGTTCTTTATTACCATTTAATGGAAGGTTAATCTTTTTTTTTACTAATTTTATTGAGGATTTACCATAAACAAAATTACACGCTCTTGTGTAATACTTTTTCATTTTTTTTAATGAACAATTTTTGGCTTAAGACCCATTGAGCTTAAAGCTGAACCTTTATCTTCATCCTCAACTTTTAAATCTTCTTTATTACTTGGGTATATATTCTTATTTATTAAATTTTCTATTTCTTCACCAGAAAGAGTTTCGTAAGTTAAAAGAGCTTTTGCCAACTTATGTAAATCCTCAATTTTTTCGGTTAAGACTGTTCTTGCTCTTTCGTACCCTTTATCTACAATTTTTCTAATTTCTGAGTCTACTTTTTTTGAAGTTTCTTCAGACATATTTTGAGTTCTGGCAACAGATCTACCCAAGAATACCTCTTCTTCATTCGAACCGTAAGCAACTGGTCCCAATTCTTTACTAAGGCCTGCTTGCATTACCATGGCTCTTGCTCTTTGAGTTGCTTGTTCAATATCACTTGATGCACCAGTTGTAACTTTATCTTCACCAAATATAATTTCTTCTGCTACTCTTCCACCCATAGCTATAGCTAATTGTGCATGAAGCTGTTCTCTTGTTTGAGATATTTGATCTCTTTCAGGTAACTGCATAACCATCCCTAGGGCTCGACCCCTTGGAATAATTGTTGCTTTATGAATTGGATGCGCAGCACTCTCATTAATAGTTACTATTGCATGACCTGCCTCATGATAAGCAGTTAAAGTTTTTTCTTCCTCAGTCATAACCATTGATCTTCTCTCTGAACCCATCATCACTTTATCTCTAGCTTCTTCAAATTCATCTAGAGTAACTATTCTTTTATTTTTTCTTGCAGCAAGTAATGCTGCTTCATTAACTATATTTGCTAAATCTGCGCCTGAAAAACCTGGGGTTCCTCTTGCTACAGTTCTTAAATTTACATCAGGTGCCATTTTTATTTTTTTGACATGCACTTTTAATATTTTTTCTCGGCCTATAATATCTGGAAGTCCAACTACTACCTGTCTATCAAATCTACCTGGTCTTAATAAAGCTGGATCTAATACATCAGGTCTGTTTGTTGCTGCAATAATTATTACCCCTTCATTAGTTTCAAAACCATCCATTTCAACTAACAATTGGTTTAAAGTTTGTTCTCTTTCATCATTTCCACCTCCGAGACCAGCTCCTCTGCTTCTTCCAACAGCATCAATCTCATCTATAAATATAATACAAGGTGAGTTTTTTTTACCTTGTTCAAACATATCTCTAACTCTTGAAGCTCCAACACCAACGAACATTTCGACAAAATCTGACCCTGATATAGTAAAGAACGGAACACCCGCTTCTCCAGCTATAGCTCTTGCAAGTAAAGTTTTACCCGTTCCTGGTTGGCCGACTAATAAACATCCTCTAGGTATCTTTCCACCAAGTCTACTAAATTTTTTTGGATCTTTTAGAAATTGAACAACTTCTTCAACTTCTTCTTTTGCTTCCTCTACTCCAGCAACATCATCAAATGTTACCTTTCCTTTTAATTCATTCATCAACTTAGCTTTAGATTTACCAAAGCCCATTGCTCCACCTTTGCCACCTTGCATTTGTCTCATAAAGAAAATCCAAACAGCAATTAATAGTAACATTGGAAACCATGATAACAACACACCAAATAGAGATGGCATTTTATCCTCTAAAGGAGCGGCTGAAATACTTACACCTTTGCTAGATAGTTTTTCAATTAAGTTTGGATAATTTGGTGAGTATGTAGAAAAAGAATTTCCATTAGCAAGAAGTCCTCTTATATTATTTCCTTGTATGTCTACTTTGACAACTCCACCGTTATCAACTTCTGTTAAAAATTCTGAGAATATTATTGAATTACTTTTACCAACATTAGCCTGAGGATTTTTAAACATATTGTAAAGGCCAATTGTTAAAAAGACAATTACAGCCCACATTGCTAAATTTTTTATATTCATAGATATAAGATAATAATTATTATGAATTAAACAAGTGTCAAATTGTTACAAATTTAGACTTTATGTGAATTTTCTTGAGATATTAATATAGTTTCATTAACTCTTTCAACATAACAGTTTCCCAGGGTAACCTTGGTAAAAGATTTTT
>CAJQSY010000001.1:0-57378 GCA_905616605.1 uncultured Candidatus Pelagibacter sp. | reverse complement strand
AATTGAATGCTATCATCAATTCATTCCATTCTCTTTTAGATAAGCCTGAACTATCTGGATTAACATCTTCACCTTTAATAAGTTTTTGAATTATAACTTTTCCTTTTGCAGATACTTCTGTGCCACCAACTCTATAATCCATAAATGCATCATAAGTAATAGGAACCCATTTTTTAACAGTATCTAACATAATATCCGCATACACTCTTATTTCATATTGAGCATGACTATCAGCTCTTAGTCTTAAAAAATTCATCAAATTTAATAAATCAGTTTTCCAATACCACTGAGTATAAGTATTTAAAGTTAAATTCATTCTTGCAAGTTCTCTTGCTAAACCTTTTTTATTTTCATCAATAATTGATCCATCAAATCTCTCATTAAGCATCATCTCATAATTATCATAAGTTCTGTCAGCATCATTTTTTAAAAGCTCTAAAACTTCTTTAGCTTGTTCACCTTCAATAACATCACCTCTTCCCTGTCTGTTGCTTGAAGATTGTGCTGCTAGATTTTCTGCGGATGGTAAATAAAATTCTTTATCTAAAATAGAATACCTTGCTGAGTATTCATTAACATTTGCCGTCCTATGTCTAATCCATTGACGTGCAATAAAAATTGGGAGCTTAACGTGATATTTAATCTCGCACATTTCAAATGGAGTACTATGCCAATGTCTCATTAAGTATTTAATCAAGCCCTCATCTGTCGAAACTTTCTTGGTCCCTTTTCCATAAGAAACTCTAGCTGATTGAACAATTGATGTATCATCACCCATATAGTCAACTACCCTTACAAAACCATGATCTAGCGCAGGCATTGCTTCGTAAAGAATATTCTCTAGAGCGGGTGCTGTGACTCTTTTTGTTTGATTTTTTTGAGACTGTTGGTCTTTAATTTCTTGTGCTTGTTCTGTAGTTAATTTCATGTTTTTAATTGAATTTTTTTTTTTATTGAATCTCTTTCAAATGCTTTTATATTAATACTGTTGGCTTGCCAACTACGACGATAAACGAATTTCGTAATAACCATTACGGACGTGGGGGCAGTACCCACCACCTCCACCATTACAACTTATGGGGGTGAAACAGGATCGACGGGTGACTAAAGGCTATTCTTTCGTTCGGGATTGTTCCACCGTAACGGGCTAAACTTTAAATGCTAACGAAAGTTACGCTATTGCTGCATAATTAACTTAGGTTAATTATAGAAGCACGGTCTGGGGCACCGGGTAACAGAACGCCCCTTACTCCCAAGTGATCAGCTAGACGCATCAACACTAATTAAATGCAAATGTAGTTAAGACGTAGCTACGACGTAATTATGAAAGGAAAAATTGTATGGCGTACATAAGAAAGCGGTTTGGTAAGTGGCAAGTTAACATCAGAAAGAAAGGTCATCCAGGTGTCTACAAAGCATTTCATGATGTTAAAGATGCAAGGAAGTTCAGTAGAGATGTTGAGTCACAGATGGAACGAGGTGTGTTCGAAGATTACAGTGGAGCTAGAGGCGTGGACCAGGAATTAATGCATTACGAACCTTACGAGGCTATTTTGTAAGTTGTTAAAAAAAATTAAATATACAGCTCTAGTGCAATTCTTTTTGACGGGTTTGTGATTAGCTTCGTATGGCTAGTATGCTTAGAATAAGTTTATCTACAGTTCATCGTAGTTGTACCAAAAGTTGGGTTGGTTCTCCCTATAACACATCTTGTATTATTATTGCTAGATGACGATGAGCTCTTCTTATTATTAGATAACATTGCATTACTCACATCTATCATGGCGTCGAAGATATCATAATCGTTTTGATGTTTAACAATAATTTCTTGTGTAGTGCCACCACTTGCTGATGCAACTTTATTGGTTGTTTGGAATTGTATTGACATCATTTGTAACGCACAGTCTGCAAACTTTTCAGTGTTAACTTTAAAACCTAAATCAGTACATATTTGTTTTGATTGCGTAATTTTATCTTTAGTACTTATGTTTGATGAGCCTGAACTAGAGCTAGCTGTATTTGATTGAGTAGTTTTTGTTGGTTCTTGATTATATTTAATATATTTAGCCTTTAGCTTCACAACCCGTTTAAGTTCTTTAGGATTCTTTTCTAATGAAATCAAATAGTCAAAAGCAACAATTGGGTCATCATATATTTTTATCAATTTATATTTCTCCAGCTTCCATCCAATCATAGTTCCCCAGGCTGATTTATTTTTTTTGGGATTTGAATTAGTGGCTTCTCCTAAATAAACTTGGGTGTTAGTGGTGTAACCTGTTAATAAGAACAAATACTTCCCACCTTTTTTATAATTAGGAACAAAAGCTACAGCGTCTATACTTTTAACTATAGGATAAAAATCTGACATTTTCATTCCAACTTTAATTAATCCACTGTCAATATATTGTTGTTGTAATTTTTTACTTACAGCTGCATAAGCATTCCCACTCAACAACAAACCCAGAACCACGATCCCTAAAAGTTTTTTCATGCTAAATTTTCCAATTTTTAGATTTCAACCAAATTAATGTAAGTGGGATACCACACAACCAAAGTTTAAACCATCTTGAGCTATTCGATCCTGTCATAATAGTATTTTGCATAGATAAGACTAGTTCACTACCCAAAATCCAATCAATAAAATATAGGATTGGAAGTGCAATACCAAATATAAGCGTAACACCCCAAACTCCACACATAAAAATTACAAATGCTATACCAGCAAAGGATTTCTTTATGTCAATCTCTTCATCATCCATAACCAAGATCCTAGCACAAAAATCTACGACGTAATACCGACGTAATTTCGTTCAAACTTCTGCTATTTGCTTAAGCAACATTGTTGCAAAATAAGGATTATAAAAGCACGGTCTGGGGCACCGGGTAACAGAACGCCCCTACTAATTTAAAAATTTAGTTAGATCAGGTTTAAAATATTTAGGACCCTTCATAACTTTTCCAGATTCGTTATAGATAGGTTTGCCATCCTCACCTAATTTACTCATATTTGAGCTTTGTACTTCTTCAAAACACTTATCAAGATCAATGCCAAACGCATGTCCGGCACCATAAGTTACATACAATATATCTGTTAAAGCATCGGCAACTTCCAAAAGATCTTTATTTTCCATTGCTTCTTTAAGTTCTTCTAATTCCTCTTTTATTAGATCATATCTAAGACTATTGATCTTATCAGTACTAAAAGATGGCTTAGTTTTGACTTCTTGACCAAAGGTTTCCATAAAAGTTTTTACTTTGTTAAAATTTGACATTTAGCTCCTGTAAGTTTTTAAAAATTAATATATAATTGTATTAAATTAATAATTATATATTAGTCAATGAAATTAAGAAAAGAATTCGACAGTATTGGAAGTATCAACGTACCTAGTGATAAATATTGGGGCGCATCAACTCAAAGATCTAACAAGTTTTTTAATATTGGAAAAATTTTAGTAAATATTTCAATAATAAAATCTATTGCAATCATTAAAAGATCTGCTGCTTTAGTTCACTCTAAAGAAAAGCAAATAAATAAAAAGATTACTAATTCAATAGTAAAAGCTTCAGATGAAGTTATTAAAGGAAAGCTAGATGAAAATTTTCCTTTAAAGGTTTGGCAAACAGGCTCAGGTACGCAAACTAATATGAACGTAAATGAGGTGATTGCAAACAGAGCAATTGAAATATTAGGTGGAAAAAAAGGTTCAAAAAAACCGGTTCATCCAAATGATCATGTAAATAAATCTCAATCAACAAATGATGTTTTTCCAACAGCTATGCATATATCTGTTGCTCAAGAAACTATATCAAAACTACTACCCAGCTTGAAAATTTTAGAAAAAGAGTTAGCAAAAAAATCTAAAGAATTTAAAAATATTATTAAAATTGGCAGAACCCACTTGCAAGATGCAACACCGTTATCACTTGGACAGGAATTTTCAGGCTATCAGGTACAGCTAAAAAAATGCATTGAGAGAATAGGGCTTGCTCTTAAAGAGATATATTTTCTAGCACAAGGTGGCACAGCTGTTGGAACTGGAATTAACTCTAAAAAAGGTTTTGATAAAAAAATTGTTAAGGAGATTGCCAAGTATACTAAAATCTCTTTTAAGCCAGCAACTAATAAATTTGCAGAACTTGCAGCACACGATTCTATTGTAAATTTTTCAGGCACACTAAACACTTGCGCTGTTGCATTAATGAAAATATCAAATGATGTAAGATTTTTAGGTTCAGGACCTCGTGCAGGATATGGTGAATTAATACTGCCAGAAAATGAACCTGGTTCATCTATTATGCCAGGAAAAGTTAACCCTACACAATGTGAGGCGGTAACCATGGTTTGTGCCAAAGTAATAGGCAATCATACTGGAATTACAGTTGCTGGATCGCATGGGCATTTTGAATTGAATGTATTTAAGCCAATGATTGCTCATAATATACTTCAATCGATAGATCTTATTGCAGATAGTACTAAAAATTTTGCGATTTATTGTGTTAAAGGAATAAAAGCTAATAAGAAAAGAATTAAAGAACATCTAGATAATTCATTAATGCTAGTAACAGCGCTAGCTCCTCACATCGGATATGATAATGCAGCAAAAATTGCAAAGACTGCTCTAAAAAATGGGACAACACTAAAGTATGAAACTCTTAAAACAGGTCTTGTTGATAAGAAAGATTATGAGAAAATAGTAGACCCTAAAAAAATGATTTACCCCGCATAAAGGTTAATTAATTCGTTCAGTAACTTTCTACTTTTAGTTAAATTATTAGAATTAATATCAATAAAACTTTCAGCTATATTGTTAAATTGAGAGCTCACATCATTATCGTTTATTTTGATATTCTTAAATTCAACTTGATTGCTCAAAAAGTCATAAATTATATTTAACTTAATATTTTTAATATCTTTTCTTGATTTCTTACTAGTGTTTAGGAAGGAAAATAATCCATCGATATTTTTAATATTTATTGATAAATTAGAAGTTAAAATTAGCTTATTATTTTCTAAAAATAAATCACTATTAGAGATTTCCATTGAACCAATATTATTATTGATAAATATCGAGTTATCAAAACTTATTTTGCCATTTAATACTCTTAACTCTAGTTTAGCTTCATTAAAAATTTCATCTTTTTTTATAGATTTAATATTTACTAAAGTGTGTACACTAATATTTTCATTAAATAATAAACCTGATTTAATAAATTCATTGATTATAGAATTGGATGTAAATAATTTAGAAATTTTATAATTATATAAATTAATTTTTAGATTTAGGTCAAATGGATTTATTGCAAGTTGTCCATTGTAATCTATTTTAGAATTATAAACTCTAGAACCATCTGATTGAAATATTACAATTTGATCCTTAATATTGTATTTCGTATTAATAGATGAACTTAAAATAGAAATATTATTTATTCCGCTACTTGAGTCTTCATTTTTTTTTAAAAATTTATTTACAATTTCAAGTTTAAGGTCGGGGGCCTTTATCTTGATTTTTTTTTGTGAATTTATTTCATTTTGATAATTTAATTCAAAAGGTATATTAAAAATTTGACCTTTTAAATCAAAGAGATTAAATAAATTTTTCTCATCAAAAAATAAAAATGCATTAGAGATTTTAATAATTGAAATTACTTCATTTAAATTGTCCTTGAAAAAAACATTACTATTATTAATTTTAATTTTTTTTTTAGAAAATTTATTTTCGCTATCTTTATAAAATGTTTTAAAATTATTTTTTAATAAAGAAAAATTTGCTTCTTCAATAACTACTTCGTTTATTTTAATACTATCTTTATTGAAAAGATTATTTTGGCTAATATAAACAGTTAAATCTTTGATCTTTGCTAAAGTAGTTTTTGTGTCTTTGATTAAATAATGAGGCTTTGGTAAAATACGATAGGAAATATCAAATGAATTACTTAAATTTATATTAAATTCATCACTTAATTTGGTTACAATTTTATTTTGTACCCAGTTTTTGTCATATAAAAGAGGTATCGATAAATAAAAAATGTAAATAAATAATACAACAATAATAGCTATTATGTATTTACTAAAGTTGCTGACATGAAAATTATCATTTGTTTTATTCTCAACTTTGAATATTGTCTTTTTAATAAAGTTATTAAAGATTTTAACAATTTTTTTCATAAATTATGTTGAAAGTTAAATATCTTATAATGAAATTTAAAAAATGATAAACTCTGAATATTTAAACAACCTTAATAATGCACAAAAAGAAGCTGTTTTATATCTTGATGGACCGTTACTAATTGTTGCAGGAGCAGGATCTGGAAAAACGAAAGTTCTCACTTCAAGAATTGCTCACATAATCAATGAAAAAAAGGCCTTTCCAAATCAAATCTTATCAGTGACTTTTACCAATAAGGCTGCAAAAGAAATGCAAAACAGAGTAAGCACTATATTAAATTCTGAGGCTATAGGGCTTTCATGGCTTGGGACCTTTCACTCTATATGTGCAAAGCTTCTAAGAAAACATGCACCTGCAGCTGGATTAACTTCTAATTTTACAATTATTGATACGGATGATCAGGTACGATTAACTAAAAATATATGTAAAGCTGAAAATATTGACATAAAACAATTAGCTCCAAAATTTATTCTTTCAATAATTGATAGATGGAAAAATAAAGGGTTCTATCCAGATGAAGTTGTTATCAATAAAAATGATATTTTTGAGAGAACTATACTTCCCCTTTATAAAATTTATCAACAAAAGTTATTAGATTTAAATGCATGTGACTTTGGAGATTTAATTTTACACGTGGTTAAAATATTAGAAAAAAATCAAGACATAAGAAATATTTATTCAACTAATTTTAAATATATACTTGTCGATGAGTACCAAGATACTAATTATATTCAAAGTAGATGGCTTAATCTACTTTCAGAAAAGCATAAAAATTTATGCTGTGTTGGAGATGACGATCAATCAATTTATAGTTGGCGTGGAGCAGAAATAAAAAATTTCTTAGAATTTGATCAGGTATATAAAAATTCAAAAGTAATAAGATTAGAAGAAAATTATCGTTCCTCACAAAATATATTATCTGTTGCTTCAAATCTTATAGCTAATAATCAAAACAGAGTTGGGAAAACTTTGAAGACAACTATGGAGGAAGGAGATCTTGTAAAACTTAATTGTTTTAAAAATGGAAAAGATGAAGCAATAGGAGTTTCTGATGAAATTGAAAAAAAACTTAAAAAAAAATATTCTTTTAACAATATTGCTATTTTAGTTAGAGCTATTTTTCAGACAAGAGAGTTTGAAGAACGATTTTTAAAAATTGGTTTACCTTATAGAATTCTTGGTGGTACAAAATTTTATGAAAGAGCAGAAATTAAAGATTGCATTGCCTATTTAAGATTGATTCACCAACCAAAAGATGATTTGGCATTTGGTCGAATAGTGAATAATCCTAAAAGAGCAATTGGTGAAAGTACTATAAAATTAATACATGAATTTTCAAAAGAGAAATCTGTAAGTTTGGAAATTGCTTCAAAAAAATTAATTGAAGGGAATTTAATTAAACCCAAAACTAAAATTGGTCTTAGCTCTTTTTTATTCCTCATAGATAAGTGGAGGAACGACATTAATATTAAAAAAATTAACCATGTTAAATTATTACAATTAGTTTTAGATGAATCTGGCTATTCAAGTATGTTAAAAAATAAAAAAGATCTAGAAAATGAAAACAAACTTGAAAACATTAAAGAACTTTTAAGTGCCATGAAAGATTTTGACAATTTAGAAAGTTTTCTAGAACATGTTGCTCTTGCTACATCAGTTGATCAAGATTGGGATGGGGAAAAAGTTAACATGATGACAATGCATGGATCTAAAGGACTTGAATTTGATGTAGTTTTCTTACCAGGTTGGGAAGAAGGTCTTTTTCCACACCAAAAATCTATTGAAGAGAAAGGCCAAAATGGCCTTGAAGAAGAAAGAAGATTGGCTTATGTGGGAATAACAAGAGCCAAAAAAAAAGCACTTATATCTTTTGCTATGAATAGGTTTTATCAGGGAAATTGGATAGACAGTATGGCTTCAAGGTTTATTGAAGAGTTACCGGAAAAATTTTTAGAAAAAAATTCCTTTTTTGACGACTCTAAAGATAATGAAGAAGACTTTGAGTTTAATCAAGATTTTGAGATTGAAGAAGGAACTAGAAGTCCTGGATGGATAAGATATCAAAAAAGAATTAAATGATTATAAAAAAAATAAAAATTTTAAGAAATAAATTTAAACAATATAACATTGATGGTTACATTGTTCCAAAAAATGATGAGTATTTTTCTGAATATGCAAAAAATGACAGGTTGAAAAATATTACAGGCTTTTCAGGTTCTGCAGGTTTTGCAGTGGTTTTAAAAAAACAAAATTATTTATTTGTTGATGGAAGATATACTATTCAAGCACATCAACAATCATCTAAAAACTTTAAGATAATTGAAATTCACAAAAAACTACCTCATACAATTATTAAAAATTTTAATTTAGGTTACGACCCAAAACTATTTACATCCAAATTACTTAGTAAATATTTTATAGATAATAACCTAATTTCTATTGATCAAAACTTAATTGACCAAATATTTATATTTAAAGAAAAACATACAAAACCATTCTATTCTCTAGACAAGAAAATTGTAGGTGAAGCTTATGGTTCTAAAATATCTAAAGTTGTAAGATTTCTTAAAAACAACAAAGCAGATTATTGTTTCATATCTGCACCTGAAAATGTGGCTTGGCTTTTAAATATTCGTGGATACGATAATCCAAATAGCCCAATTGCAAATGCTAGATTAATACTAAATACAAAAAAAGAATTTTTTTTAATAGCGAATGAAAATAATTTAAAAAATATCTTATTAGATAAAAAAATTAAAAAAAAACAAATTTTACCAATCAAATCACTTCCACAATTTTTAGATAATTTAAAAGGTAAAAGTTTTATTATTGATAATAAAACTTGTTCAATTTTTTATGAAAAAATAATTAAATCAAAATTTAATATACTTAAATTTGATGATCCAGTTTATGAACTAAAATCAATCAAAAATTCTAACGAAATAAAACATATGGTTGAAGCCCATAAAAAAGATGGCTTAGCATTAACAAGATTTATTTATTGGATTAAAAATACTAACAAAAAAAAGATAACAGAAGTAGATGCGCAAAATAAATTAGAAAAATTTAGAAAGCTAAATAAAGATTATATATTTCCAAGTTTTGATACTATTGCTGGTGCTGGTTCAAATGGTGCAATTGTTCATTATAGAGCTAATAAAAAAACAACTAAAAAAATTGAACAAAAAGATATATTATTGGTAGATTCTGGTGGGCAATATCATTATGGAACTACCGATGTTACAAGAACCATTTCGTTTTCAAAACAAAACAAGTTTATCAAAAATTCTTATACCAACGTATTAAAAGGTCATATTGCCGTTGCACTAACAAACTTGAATAAGGATAATACAGGCAAAAAAATCGACATAAAGGCTAGAAAATTTTTAAAAAAAGAAGGTCAAGATTATGCCCACGGAACGGGACATGGAGTTGGTTTTTTTTTAAATGTTCATGAAGGACCTCAATCAATTTCAAAACATAATTCTATAAAAATAAAAAATGGAATGATCCTAAGTAATGAACCTGGCTTTTATAAAAAAAACCACTTTGGTATTAGAATTGAAAACTTAATTTATGCTAAAGAAACCAAAAGAAGTTTTAATTTTGAAAACCTTACACTTGCTCCTTTAGAAAAAGACCTAATTAACTATGAGCTATTAAATAAAACAGAAAAAAATTATTTATTTAAATATCATTTAAATATTTATTCAGAATTTTCTAATTTGCTTAATAAAAAAGAAAGGAAATGGTTAGCCACTCTTATTTAACATTTTTAACCATTCTTCTTGATTAATAACTTTTATATTCCAATTCTTGGCTGTGTTTATTTTTTTCAGAGTTGGTTTGTCTCCAGCAATTAAATAATCAAGTTTTTTAGTAACGTTACTAATTATTTTTCCTGAATTTTGTTCTATCAATGATTTTGCTTCCGCCCTACTAATTCCATTTAACTTTCCAGTTAACATAAAAGTTTTATTTTTTAATAGTCCATTATTATTTATTAAAATTACATCTTTGATTGATAAATTTTTTTCTAGTTCAGACAGCACTTTAAGATTAGTTTTATTTAAGAAAAATTTTTTGATGGACTGAATTTGTGTAATCCCAATTCCATCAATATTAGATAAATTTTCAATATTACTTTCTCCTGATAGCAGAAAGAAATTAGATGATATTTTGAGGTGTCTTGCGATAAGCTTCGCATTTTCTTGTCCTATATGCCTTATACCCAATGAATAAATAAATCGCTCTAGGGAAATATTTATTTTTTCTTCAATTGAAAATCTTAAATTAGCGACTGATAATTTTCCCCATCCTTCAAGTTCTTCTATTTTATCATAATTAAGCTTAAATATATCCTGTGGAAGTCTAACTAATTTTAAGTTCCAAAAATTTTCAACAATTTTCTTTCCAAATCCATCTATATTAAATGCATCCTTAGAAACAAAATGTTTAATTCTTCCTATGGCAATTTTTTCACATTCAAACCCCTCACTAGTACATCTTCTTACAGCGTCTTGTTTTTTAGTTGTCTCATTATAATCTTTAATTGTTTTACTCCCACAAGATGGACACTTTAGAGGAAAAATAAATTTTTTTGAGTTTTGTTTTCTTTTTTTTAAATCCACCAAAACTACATGTGGAATTACATCTCCAGCTCTTTCAACAGTGACTATATCTCCTACCCTTATATCTTTTCTAACAATTTCATCTTCATTATGAAGTGTTGCATTCGAAACTATTACTCCTCCTATATTAACTGGTTTAATTTTTGCAACCGGGGTAAGTGCCCCCGTTCTACCAATTTGTATTTCAATATTCATAATTTCTGAAATTGAGCTATTGGCTGAAAACTTATGTGCTATCGCCCATCTTGGTGCATTAGCAGCAAAACCTAATCTTTTTTGTAAGTCAAAATCATTAACTTTATAAACAATTCCATCTATATCAAATGCTAACTCTTTTCTTTTTTCCTCTAATTCTTTATGATTTAATATTAAATTTTTAACTCCAATAATTTTTCTGTTAAATGGGTTTATTTTAAAGCCCCATAATTTTAAGTTCTCTAAAAAACTTGTTTGATTATTAATATTCATTTTTTTTTCATAACCATATGTGTAGGCAATAAATTTTAATGGAATTTTTGCTGTTATTAATGAATTTTTTTGTCTTAGTGATCCAGAAGCAGCATTTCTAGGATTTGCAAATTTGTCATTAATTTTTTTAAAATCATTATTTTCTATAAAAACTTCACCTCTAATATCTATTTCATTAGGGAAATTTTTTTTCGTAATTTCTAAAGGTATATCCTTAATTGTTTTTAAATTTTGTGTAATATCCTCTCCTTCACTACCATCTCCTCTAGAAAGTCCTTTAGTCAATTTTCCATTAATATAAATTATGGATGCAGATATTCCATCAATTTTTGGTTCGGCACTATATTCAATAGAATTTGCATCTTTTAAACTTAAGAAATTAATTATTTTTTTTTCAAAAATTTTTAAGTCTTCTTCATTAAAAGCATTTCCAAGTGATAACATTGGAACTTTATGTTTTACTTTTTGAAAATTTTTTGATGGTTTAAATCCTATGGATTTAGTAGGAGAGTATTCACTTTTTAAAAATTTATATTTAATCTCTAAATCTATTATATCCTTTTTTAAAAGATCAAATTTTTGATCTGATGCAATGGGTTTGTCTTTATCATAATAATGTTTGTTATATCTTTGAAATAAACCAATTTTTTTTAAGTATTCAATTTCAGGGTCTTTATCATTCATTTTACTCTAATAATCCCTTAAATCTTTTTATTAGGCCTATCTTTTTCTTTTTATCTTTTTGTAATTCTTTTACGCCATCTCTATAATTTTGATTAAATACTTTGTAAGAATTTTCATACCAATCAGAAGATCGGTAATTGTAGCCTAATGTGTTTGCATATTTTTTCGACTCATCCATCAATCCAAGTCTATAATTAATCTCAACCAATCTATGCAAGGCTTCTTCTGTATAGATAGTTGTATTGTAAACTTTAATGACTGTCTTGAATCTATTTAATGCAGGGATCCACTTAGTTTTTTTTAAATAATATCTGCCTATATACATTTCTTTTGCAGCCAAAATTTCATTAATTAAATCAATTTTAAATTTAGCGTCCATTGCAAATTCTGTACCTGGATATTTTTCGATTATAATCTCAAATTGCTCCTTAGAATCTAATATTGATTTTAAATCTTTTTTTTCATCAACTATTTGTTCATAAAAACTCATACCTAAAAGAAAATGGGCATAAGCTTTATCTTTGTGATTTGGGTAGGTTATTAAATATCTTTCTAGCTCAAAAATTACATCACTGTAATAATCTTGAGTATAATATGCATAGGCTGCCATGATTGCAGATTTTGCTGCCCAGGGTGATTGGGGGAATAATAACTCAGCTTCATTAAATTTCTTAGCTGCTAACAAAACATCTCCTCTTTCAAGTTCAAAATAACCCTCTTTATATGCATTAGACATTTGCATTTCCATATCGACTTCTAAAATCTCAGATATTTTTTTTGTTTTATCTCCACATGACCAAATAAAGGTAAAGGTAATTAAAAGAAATATAATTTTTAATTTTGAAAGCATTATCTTATTCTAACAGATTATGAATAAAACTCTATTTTTTAAGCTATAGATCTTAGGTGTCTCTTATTTATAAAGGTATTAGGTAAATGTTTTTCAGTAATTTCTATCAATGAAAAATTTTCATCTTGTTGAAAAACTTTTCTCAATAGTTGGTTAGTTAATTTGTGCCCTCCTTGAGAGCAAACAATTTTTCCAATTATCTTATAGCCAGCTAGATATAAATCTCCCATACAGTCTAAAATCTTATGGTTTACAAATTCTTTTTTATTCCTAAGACCTTCTTCATTTAAAATTTCATTGTCCCTAACAACTATTGCATTATCAAGACTGCCTCCTTGAGCTAGTCCCATTTCTTTTAGCTTTTCAATATCATCAAAAAGACAGAAGGTTCTTGAATTATAAATATCAGTCAAATCTGACTCGAATACATTCACAAAATTTCTTTGTGTTCCAATTAAACTATTTTCATATTTTAGTTCAAAATCTATATCTAAACTAACCTTGCTTGGTTCTATAAAAATTGTTTTTTTACCATCATTAAATTCAATTCTTTTTTCAATTTTAATTATTTTTATTGGTGCGTTGCTATTTTTTATTCCAACTTTTGATATTTCTTCAATAAAAAGTTTTGCTGATCCATCAAGAATTGGAACTTCTTGATTATCAATCTCAACTAATGCGTTATCAATTCCTAGACCATATAGTGCTCCCATTAAATGCTCTATTGTTGATATAGTAACTCCACTTTCATTTGCTATGGTTGTGCAAAATACGGCACTACTAACATTAAAAATATTTGGAATTATTATATTATTTTCTTTTAGATCTATTCTTTTAAAAAGAATTCCTGAATTTGGTTTTGCTGGCTTAACCGTCATAGTTACATTTACTCCACTATGAAGCCCAACACCTTTAAAGGTAATATCTCTATTGATAGTTTTTTGATTAAGAACAGACATTACTATTCTTATAAATAATTGATTTAAATTTAGAAAAACAACAAATGTTACAAGAAAATACTAACCTATTTGAAAAAATGAAAAAGTTTTTCAAAAAAACCCTGTTTTATTTGTTTTTTTGGCACAACTACAACCTCTTGTTTGTTATATATTTTTCTTAGTTTGTACCCAGATTGACAAACATCACCTAGAGTTTCATCTAAAAAATCAATATCTTTAGAAAATGAAATTTTATCTTTAAATTTATTATCTAAAATTTTTGATCCTTCTCCCATTAGTATCATCTTAGATTGAGTCTTTATCATCATATTTGAGGCAAGAGATTTATCACATAATTCCAAAATCTCTTCTGTTCTAGCAAAAGCTATTTTTTGGAGCTTTTCCAAAGAAAAATTTAGATTATCAGCTTGTGGGTTATTTGTTACAAAATTTAATTTAAGTTTTTCCGCTTCGTTAATATCAATTTTTAAAAGTAGGGAGATATCTTTAGTAATATGGTTTCCACCTATTGGCAGAACGTCGAAAAAGATTAATTTACCATTATTAAAGTAAATAATTGATGTTTTTTTAAAACCAATATCAATGAAGGATACCTCACCTGTTAAATCTAAATTATTTTTATAATTGATTGATTTTGCATAACTAGAGCAAATTATTTGATTAATTGATATATTCAATTCTGAAAAAATATTTTTAAAGCTAAGAACTAACTCACTTGGAAGGCAGATAAAAATAATATCTAGCGATATGAATTGGCAACCAATTTCATCTGGTAGCTCAGAATAATCAACATTATCAATTTTATAATTGTTTATAATTATGTGTGCAATACTATAATCTGAATAATATTTTGATATTTGCTGTTTAGCTTCTTGAATTAAAAATAAAATATCATCTTGTCTTAATTTCAGTTCCTCAATTTTTTTAAATACAGAAATTGCAACAGAAATTGTTTTTGAACTATCTATCATCAAATCTACATTATCAATATATTCGTTTGTAGATTTTTCTAATGATGCAATAATTTTTTGAATATCTAATTTAAAATTAAATTGATCTGTATAAAAATTACTCTCAATAAAAAAAGGGTTGTTCTTGTCTTCTTCATTAAATGCACCTGCTCTTATTTTTGAAAAACCACAATCAATTATTGTTTGAAATTTTTTATCACTCATTACTTGGCTACTAAATGATTTTTTACTCTCAAATCAATAGATTTATAATCTTTAAAATTATCATTATCTATAAGCTTCCTAGATAAATTTAATGATCCTATAATATGTTCTTGTGGTAGTTTAATCAAAATATTCTTATCAGTTAAAATATCCCACCTTCCTGATGGAAAAAAAGATAATTCTTTTAAATTTGAAAATGAAAATATAGATTTTTCAATATTCTGTTTAAATGACAAAAAATCATGAGAATTAAATTCACCAAAGATGTATGGGAGTAATTCATTGTTATTTTTATCTTCAATTAATTTACCATTAACACCTACTAAATATTGACTATTATTAGAAACTCGAGCAATAAATTTAGTTGGTTTAATTTCAATGCTAAGTGTTGATGGGTAAATTTTTTTTATACTAAACTCTTGTATAATATTGTATTTTTCTAAAATCTTTCTTATTTTGTCTTTGTTAATGACAAATATACTTTTGTATAAAAAGTTATTAAGATTGTTTAAAATTTCTAAATTTTTTCTCTCAGAAAGACCTGTAATATTAATTTTAGTTATTGATGAAGATAATTTTTTTTGATCGTTTATAAGCTTTGCACTAGTAGTGCTTAAAATGAACAAAAATAATAAATAAATTATTATCTTATTTTTTTTACCTGTTGATTGATGCATCTTTTAGAATCCATTCAATTAATTTTATAAAGCTTATACCTTTATTTTTTGCAATCTCAGGGACCAATGAAAGTTTAGTCATTCCAGGCTGAGTATTTATCTCTAACAAATAAAACTTCCCATTAAAGAATTTAAAGTCCGATCTCGTAACACCTTTACAACCTATAATTTTATGAGTTTTTCTTGCTATGCTAGTAATTTTAGCTAAATTATTTTTGCTCAAATCTACAGGAATTAGGTGTTTGGTCTTAGCGTTAGAATTGTATTTTGCCTCATAATCATAAAACTTTCTTTTAGGTTCAAGTTCAATTGCACCAAGCACTTTATTGTCCATTATTGCAACTTGGATTTCTCTACCTGGTATAAATTCCTCAATTAATATTTCATTATAGTCTCTTAAAGCATTTAGATTTTTTCTTATATTGATCTTCTCACAAATGTATACATGAACACTTGACCCTTCATTTATAGGTTTTGCTACTACAGGAAATTTTAATTTTTTTTCAATTAATCTTATAATATTAAGTTTATTTTTTTTATGATTAAATTTAATATATTTTGGAGTAAGTATTTTATTTTCTATAAAAATTTTTTTTGAGATTTCTTTATCCATTGCTATTGATGACGCAATTATACCTGAGTGCGTATACGGAATTTTTTTAGTTTCTAAAATCGCTTGAATGTATCCATCTTCACCAAATTGTCCATGCAGTGCATTAAAAATAATATCTGGTTTAAATAAAGTAATATTCTTTAATAGATTTCTATCAGGCTCACTAATTAAAACTTTATATCCATTTTTGATTAATTCTTTGGCGACTTGTTTTCCAGTATCTAAGCTAATTAGTCGTTCCTTGGATATACCACCAGATAATATTAAGATTTTTTTTTTCATTTTATTTTAAAATTTTAATTTCTTTTTCTAATATTATTCCAGTTTTTTTTTCCACACTTGTCTTAACAAATTCAATCAATTTATTCATATCTTCAAAACTAGCATTATTTTTATTTACAAAAAAATTACAGTGCTTATTTGAGATATGAGCATCTCCAAAGCTGGTATCTAGTGCTACAGATTCTTTTATCAATTCCCAAACTTTTTTACCAGTTTGATCAATTGGATTCTTGAATGTACTGCCACTTGTTTTTAATCTTGTTGGTTGTGCATTATCCTTCTTTTCCTTTAATTCTAAGACTTCTTTTTGGATTTCTTCTTTATTTTTTCTTGATCCTTTAAACGATGCACTTAAAAAAATTAAGTCCTCTTTTAAATCATTACTTCGGTATTTGAATATAACTTTACTCGCTGGTATTGTTAAAACCTGTCCATTTTTATCAATTGCTTGAATTGATACTAGCACATCTTTAAACTCTTTATTAAAACATCCAGCATTCATCTTTAGTCCTCCACCTATAGTACCTGGTATGCATGCTAAAAATTCAAATCCACCTATTCCGTTATTCAGTGCAAAATCAGAAAGCTTTTTATCAAGACAAGCACTGCCTGCTATTATGACATCATTTGGTAATATGGAGATATTGGAAAAATTTTTTCCTAACTTGATAACAACGCCATCAAATTTTTCATCACTTATAAGAGTATTTGAGCCCGCACCTAAGATATGTACTTTTTCTTTTTCTCCAAATTTTTTTAAAAATAAAATTAAGTCAGGCAAACTATCTGGTCTAAAGTAAACTTTGGCTTGTCCACCAATATTAAACCAATTGCTCTTTTTTAAATTATAATCAAAGTGAATTTTACTACTAATTTTATCTGAAAATTTTCTTATTTCTTCAATACTCATTAGATCAATTCTGGTAATTGTCTCATCCATGCTGAAATTGTACCCGCACCCATACCAACAACTATCTTTTTACCAAAAATAGTATTTTTAATAAATTTTGCTAATTGATACTGATCCTCAATCATAAACAGTTTTACTTTTGAATTTTTAATAATATCTTTTGCAAAATTATTATATTTAAAACCTAATTTTATTTTTTCTCCAGCTGTATATATGGGGCATAATATTACAACATCAGCTTTTTTAAATGATAAGCTAAATTCTTTTTTAAGATCTTTTAGTCTGGAAATTCTGTGTGGTTGAAATATGCAAATCACTTCTTCCTTCTTATAAGCAGCTCTCACACCATTTAACACCTCTCTAATTTCAGTTGGATGATGTGCATAATCATCATAAAAATTAGTTTCTCTATGTGTAAAAATTTTATTAAATCTTCTTTGAACACCCTTAAATTCTTTTAATCCTTTTTTGATAATATTTTGTGATATTCCAATTGTTAATGCCACAGCTACTGCTGCAGTAGAGTTTCTAATATTGTGAATTCCTAATAATGGTAATTTAATTTTTTTTATAGATAAATTCTTTTTTCCAGGCAAATTTATAGCAAGATCATATTGAGAATATTCTTTTTCTTGTTTTATATTTTTAATGCAAAAATTTGATTTATGGTTAATTCCATACGTATAATAATTCTTCTTTTTTAATTTATTTAACAAATCCTTATTATTTTTGTCATCTATACAAATAAAAGACTTCCCAAACGAAGGGACTTTATTGATAAATTTAATAAATAATTCTTTAAGATCTTTCATTGAATTGTAAAAATCCATATGCTCACGATCAATATTTGTTACTATAGAATAAGTTGGTGGTATATGTATGAAGCTACCATCTGACTCGTCAGCTTCTAATATACACCAATCACTTTTACCTAGTTTTGCAGAATTTTTTAGTGCATTAAGGACACCACCGTTAATAATTGTTGGGTCCAATTTTGTTTTTGAAAATATTGAGGCTAATAGAGACGTAGTTGTTGTTTTTCCATGTGAACCTGTAACAACTATATTTTTTGTTAAAGAGACTATATTTGCCAACATCTCTCCTCTTTTATAAATCGGTAATTGTTTTAGCTTAGCTTCAATTAATTCAGGGTTATTGTTTTTAATAGCTGAAGAAATGACAACAATTGTTGCTTTTGCTATATTTTTTTTACTATGACTAATTGTAATTTTGATCTTATCTCTTTTTAATCTTTCAATATTTTTATTTGCAAGAACGTCACTACCCTGGACATTAAACCCCATTCTTTTCATAATGAGTGCAAGGCCGCTCATTCCAATACCTCCTATACCAACAAAATGTATAATTTCAGTTTTAGCTAATTCAATTTTCATTAATAACAGATATAATTTTCAGATTTATATTATTCCATGTGTTTTCATAGTTAAAATCTTTCATGTTCTTTTTTTTATCAAGATATTCTTCTTTATTATCAATAATATTAATTAATTTATCGAGTAATATTTTCTCATCTATTTCTTTTTGATTTAGCAACCAATTGAAGCCAAGTTTATTATAAAAATAAGCATTTTCAAATTGATGGTTATCTTTTGCGGTTGGCAAAGGTATTGCTAAGTACGGAATCTCAGTAAAATTTAACTCAGCTAACGTTGATGCACCCGCTCTAGTAATGCATAGATCTGTTTTTTGCATAAAATTTATAACATCATCATTAAAATTGAATAATTCACAATTAATATTGTTGTTTTCATAAGTTTTTTTAAAACTTTCAAAGTTAATAGAACTAGTTTGTTGATAAATTTTTATTTTATATTTTTTAGATAATTTAATGATTGTATTTTTAACTAAATTATCAAACATTTTAGCTCCTTGACTGCCGCCTATTATAAGTAAATTAATTGTATCTAAAGAGCTGTTATTATCTCTCTTATCATAAAAATTTTTTCTTAATAATGCTGGAATTACTTTAATTTTATTTTTAAATTTAATAGGAAATTTTTTGACATTATTAGAATAACAAAATATTTTTTGACAGTAACTTATAAAGAGCTTGTTTGATCTACCTAAAACCATATTTGGTTCAAATAACAACAACTTAATATTTAAAATTTTAGCACCTAGACATAGAGGTAATGACATATATCCACCTGTTGAAATTAATACATTGATCTTATTTTTTTTTAAGAACAAAATAGATTTGAAAATTAAAATTATCATTAAAAGAAAATCAAATGGCATTATTAATAAATTTCTTGAAATTGGCCTTACATTAAACATTTTTAAATTGTATTCATCTTTGTTTAAAAATTTGATACCCCTAAGATCGGATGTCATAGAAACATCAAAATTTCCCTCTAGATGTTTGTATATTATGGTTGCAGGTATAACGTGACCTCCTGATCCACCAGTGCTAATTAGTATTTTTTTATTCATCTAATCAATTTTTCTTTTTGTTAAATTTAAAATTATTCCAGATAATATAGAGACTCCTATAATTGAAGACCCACCATAACTTAAAAATGGCAATGTCATTCCTGTTGTGGGAAATAGCCTTATATTTACCCCAAGATGTATTAGTGCTTGAAAAATTATCAGGCTTATTGCTCCAGTTAGCACTAGTTTAATTTTTTCGCTTTTTTCTGAATAAATTTTTTTAAAAACAGAGTAAATAAAAAACAAAAATAAAATTAATAACAATATTATTGCAATAACACCAAACTCCTCAGAAATAACTGAAACTATATAATCAGTATGAGCCTCTGGAACTCTTGTTTTTAAGGTACCTTCACCTATTCCTTTACCAAAGAAACCACCACTACTGATTGCTTCTATAGCCTTATCAGATTGAAAATTATGGGTTCCTCCATCAGGGTTGAAGAAAGAAAGAATACGACTTTTGATATAAATAAATTTTGGGATAAAAAAAACCATATATAACAGGGCTAAAATAGTAAAACTTATAAATAACAAAATGAATAGTAAGTTTATGCCAGATACGAAAACTAATATTGCCCATGATAAAAACACTAAAAGAGTTTGACCGATGTCAGGCTGCATCATCAATAGTAAACCAGTTGGGATAATGGCAATAATAGTCAATAAATACTTTATATAAATATTGTAATTTTTTTCACTACATAAAATTACTGCTACAAAAATAATTATAAATGGTTTTAGCAATTCTATTGGTTGAAATTGAGGAAGAAAAAAAAGATTTAGCCATCTTTTTGATCCTTTAACTTCGGTACCAAAAATTGGCACTAAAAATAAAAAAAATAAAGTAATAAAGAAAAGATAAATAGAGATTTTAAAAAGATTCTTTTCACTTAGAGAGGAGAAAAACACTAAAGTTATCAAGCCAATGAAAATATAGGCTAAGTGCTTAAAAAAAAAAAAATAATTATTTGTATCTAATCTATCAGAAGCAATTAATGATGTTGAAACTAAAGAAAAAAATAAACCCAAACTAAATAAAAATATTATCAATGAAAAAATTGTTTTATCTATATTTTTCCACCAGTTATAATATATTAAATCTAGTGAGCTAATATTTTTCATTTTATATAATTTTTTATAAGTGTATTAAAATATTTGCCTCTTTCTTCAAAGTTTTTAAAGCTATCAAATGATGCAGAGGCTGGACTAAAGAGAATTGTCTTGTTAATAAAATTATTTTCATTTTTAATATCTAAAAAAATCTTAGCAATTAAAGTATTTAAATTTAAGAATGATTGAAACTCCATCTTATTTTTTAATTGATTAATAAAAAATTTTTGATTTTTTCCAAAAATATATAACTTGATCTTTTTACAATCATTTTTTTTAAGTAAAAATTTATCTCCCTTTTTGGGTAAACCACCTATTATCCAATAAATATTTTTTAATGATTTCAATAATTTTTCTGATGAAGAAAAACTTGTGGCTTTAGAATCGTTAATAACCTTTAAAAATTTAGAATTATGAATTATTTCTTGTCTAAAACTTAATCCTTTAAAATTTTTTAATGTTTTTAATAGCAGGTTATTTTTTAAATTTAATAGCTTTGAAACCTTCAGTACAAATGTCAAATTTTCTTTATTACCATCTGTATCAAAATAATAATTATCAATTTTTTTAATAAACTTATTGCTTACATATTTTTCTATTTTCAGAATTGATGGTGTAAATTTTTTTTTCTTTAACTCTCTTTTAATATAGAAATTTTTTGTATTTAAAATTGCGATATCATTTTTAGATTGATTCTTTATTAATTTAAATTTAGCACTTACATATCTACTTATAGTCTTGTGTCTTTCGAGGTGATCTGGTGTAATATTTAAGATTATAGATATATTTGTCTTAAATAACCTACTGTATTCTAGCTGATAAGATGAAGCCTCAATTACAAATAGAGTGTCTTTTTTGATCTTTTTTTCTAGTAAAATTGGATTGCCTATATTTCCAACTAGACGAACATCTTTTTTTTGGTCTTTTAATATATCATACAAAAGCTTAGCAGTAGTTGATTTTCCATTTGTACCTGTAATAGTTATTTTTTGATTAAAAGCATATCGACTATAAAAAATGTCTAAATCTGTATAAATTTTTCTATGATTTTTTTTTAAAAATTTACTTAATTTACACTTATTAATATCTATTCCTGGACTTATTATAATGCAGTCAAATTTTTTTTTAGTTATTTCTTTGTATGTTGTGTGGGTATTTTTAATTATTTTTTTAGTAATTATTTGATCATCAAATAAACTAATAACATTATTTTTTTTTAAAAAACTATAAGTGGATAGACCACTTTTGCCTAGACCATAAATCAATATTCTTTTTTTAAAAAAATTTTTTTCTGGATTTAACATTATCTAAGTTTTAATGTCGCCAATCCAATCATTGCTAAGATTATTGATATAATCCAAAATCTAATTACAACTGTTGATTCTGCCCATCCTTTTTTTTCAAAATGATGGTGTATCGGTGCCATTCTAAAAATTCTTTTACCTGTTAACTTGAATGAAAATACTTGAATTATAACTGAGACAGCTTCTAGTACAAATAACCCACCTGTTATTGCTAAAACAATCTCATGTTTAGTAATAATACCAATGGCCCCTAATGATCCACCTAATGCCAATGAGCCAGTATCACCCATAAATATTTTAGCAGGTGGTGCGTTGAACCATAAAAATCCTAAACAAGCACCTATGATTGATCCACAAAAAACTGATACTTCCCCCATACCTTCAAGATAGGGAATGTTTAAATATTCTGAAAATACAATATTGCCAGTTACGTAGCTAATAAACGCAAAACAAGCTGCCACTAATATCACCGGCACTGTTGCTAAGCCATCTAACCCATCTGTTAAATTAACTGCATTAGATGATCCAACAATTATAAAAATAGAAAACGGAATAAAAAACCATCCAAGGTTAATAATTAAATTTTTAAAGAAAGGAAAATATAAGTTTGTAAGTTCGGTATTTTGAGATAATTGAGTTAAACCAAAAATTCCAATAAAGGCTATTAAAATTTGGGAAATAATTTTAAATTTAAATGATACACCAGATGAATTTTTAAACTTAATTTTTTTATAATCATCATATGCACCTAATAACCCAAACCCTGTAACAATAAATAACAAAAACCATATATGATAATTTGATAGATCGCCCCAAAGTAATATTCCTGAAAACAGTCCAAGTAGAATTAAAACACCCCCCATTGTTGGTGTTCCAATTTTCTTGATTATATGTTCAGTAGGACCATCATCTCTTATTGGATTTAAGATTTTTCTAGCTGAAAAAAATTTAATAAAAGGAGTGCCTATTAATAAAACCACAAACATTGACGTAAACATTGCAAGCCCTGTTCTAAATGTTAAATACTTAAATACATTTAGAAAGCTATATTGATCAATTAATTGAGTAATAAGACTATAAAGCATTAAACTTACCAGTTTTTAATTTGTTAACTAGATTGTTAAGTCCAGTAGAGTTTGAACCCTTAATCATTAAATAATCATTATTATTTAAATCATTTTTAATCAAATCAATTATTTTAGACTTATCTTTCAAAATGGCCCCTCTACGGTGCTTATCAAGGTTTTTATAAGTATGTAAAATATGTTTACCCACTACATTAATATTTTTAAGAGAAGTTTTATTAATTTCTTTCCCAACCTCTAAGTGTAGTTTCTTTGAATAATTTCCTAACTCCAACATATCACCAAGTATTAATTTTTTTTTAGAGTTATTAATTTTTAATTCATCAAAATTTTTTATAGCAGACTTTAATGATAACGGATTAGAATTATAACTTTCGTCTACAATATAAATACTCTTTTTATTTAATTTAACTTTTGTTATGTCTCCACGACCTTTCGCTATCTCATAATCAAAAAATATATTTTTATCTAATTTTTGTGTATCTTTATAAATTGATATAATTGCAATTGCCGCTAATAAGTTTTTTAAATTATTTTCAAAAATAGATCTTACGTAAAAATAAGATTGTTTTTTATTAATATTTACAAATATCTTATATTTAGATTTTTCTTTAACTATTTTTTTTAAAAAAATATCTGCTGATGTATTTTTTAAACCAAATGTAAGAATATTTATCTTTTTTTTCTTAGCAGTTTTTTTAAGTAAATTATAAAATTTGTCATCTTGGTTTAAAACAAGAAATCCATTTTTTTTTATATTATTAATAATTTCTGACTTTGCTAGGGCTACTTGATGAATATTTTTAAAATTCTTAATATGTGCATAGGAAATATTTGTAATAACACCAACGTCAGGTTTAATAATTTTTGATAAATAATCAATCTCACCTTTTCTATCCATTCCAATTTCAAAAACACCAAATTCATCATTTTTTCTTAGATTAAATAAACTTAACGGTACCCCAAATTTATTATTAAAAGATTTCGTTGAATAAGTTACATTACTAATCTTACTTAAAGTTTTTCCTAACAATTCTTTAAGGGAGGTTTTTCCACAACTGCCTGTTATAGATATAATTTTACTAGATAAATTTTCTCTTAGTATTGATGAGGCCTCTGTTAAAAGCTGTAACGTATTATCTACTATAATTTTTTTTTTTGATTTTTTTTGATTATTAGCTATTACTAATGATGCACCATTTTGGAAAGCTTCGTTAACATATAAATTTCCATCTTTATTATTTCCTTTTATTGCAAAGAATATGTCATTTTTATTTATTGTTTTAGAATTAATTGATGCATTGTTTATTTTTATATTTGAATTAATTTGAGGAGAGTTGCTAATCTCTTTTAAAATATTTATTTTAAGATTAGTTGAAAGAATTTTATTTTTTAATTTAATATTTTGTAGTATTTCCAACCTGTCAGAAAATTTATTTACAAACTTTCCATAATCTTGCGTCTGTTCATGACCTTTGCCTGCAATAACTAGAATATCACCAGTATTTAAATCAAATATAGCCTTATGAATAGCCTTAGACCTACTTGCAATCTCAAAAATTTTTGATTTATCAATGGTTTTTTTAATAGCTAATCTTATCTTTTGTGGATTTTCATTTCTTGGATTATCGTCAGTTAAATAAACTCTGTCACAGTATTGATTGGCTATTTTTCCCATCATGGGTCTTTTGTCTTCATCTCTATTACCACCACATCCAAATACAATGAAAATTCTTTTATTTTCAAATTGTTCTTTCAAATTAGACAAACAAGTATTTAATGCATCAGGTGTATGAGCATAATCTAAAATAACTTTTGATTTATTTATTAAAGTTCCAATTTTTTCAAATCTACCACTTACTGATTTTACCCTTGCAGCCAATTTCACTATTTTATCAAATTTTAAATTACTTTTTTTAGCAGCAAGCATTGCCATGAATAAGTTTTTTAATTGAATTCTACCAATTAAATCTGTTTGCAATTTATAATTTTTTTGATTGTGTGTAATTTCAATTATTTGTTTATCATCTTTAAATTTATGTGAATAAATGTCTATTCCATTATTACCTTTTGATAAAACATGAAGATTAAATTTTTTATTTAGTGATATTTTTTTTAAATTTTTATATTCTGGAATTTGACTATCAGTAATGATGTTTCCTCTAGATTTTAATAACCTCTGAAATAGATACAATTTTGATTTAAGATAATCATTAAATGTTTTGTGATAATCTAAATGATCATGAGATAAATTAGTAAAAATTGCAGTATTAAATTTCAAGCCATCAAGTCTATTTTGCTTTAGTCCATGACTAGAAGCTTCCAATATAACATTGTCAATTCTTTGTTTTTTTAAATCATTCAATATTTTGCTTAATCCAATTGGATCTAATGTGGTATTAGAAACATTCTTTAAATTATTTTTTGTCCTAATTCCCAATGTTCCAATAGAAGCTACTTTTTTATTACTTAAGTTGAGTAGTTGAAAATAAAAATCAGCAACTGAAGATTTTCCATTTGTTCCTGTTACTGCAATTATATTTTTTGGTTTGTCTTTATGGGTTGTGTAAGCAAATTCTGATAAGGACTTTCTTACGTTAGAAGATCTTATGAATAAGATTTTTTTTTTTATACCTTCAAATTTTTGATTAGAAATAATAGTTTTTGCACCCTTTTGAATGGCATGATTAATAAATCTATTGCCGTCTATTTTGGTTCCTCTTATTGCAAAAAAAATATTGTCTTTTTTACACTTTGAGCTGTCAAAGCAAATGCCCGAGAAATAATGGTTTTTATATTTGAATTCTATTCCTTTAATAAAATTTTCGATGATCATGGATGGTTTAATTTTCCATATATTTTGTGGCTAAAATAGGCCCAATTCTTTCTATGATTTTGCCTGCCACTTCAACAGATGTCCATCCTGCTGTGTTATAAGGTGTTCCTTTGGTTGGTTCTTTGCCATTTTTATAATAATAAACATACTCACTATTGGTCTTTGGTTCATCCAGCATAACTACTAAAGTAAATTTTGGCTTCTGAGATGGAAAAACTGCTACAAATGTATTTATTTTATCTCTAGTGTACCTTCCATTTTTAGATATTTGAGCTGTTCCAGTTTTACCACCTACTTCATAACCCTTAATATTAGCTAATTCAGCAGTTCCCTCTTCGTTAGTAACAACTTTTCTTAGAATCTTATTTATCTTTTCTGATACACCCATATTCAAAATTCTTTTTTGTGAATCTTTTTTAAATAATTTTTTTTTGATTATAGTCGGCTTAATATCATAACCACCATTCGTAACTATTGAATAACCTTTGGCTATTTGCAAAAGTGTAGTTGTAATGCCATGACCATAGGAAACTGTTGCTAATTTACATTTTCCCCACTTGATTGGAGTAGGCTTTCCCACTTCGTGAATATCAAAATCGATTGCCTCTAGTAAGCCAATCTTGTTTAGGAAAGACTTAAATTTTTCTTTTCCTATTTTTTGTCCTATTCGAACAGATCCAATGTTGCCTGATCTTACTAAAATTTCCTCAACTGTGAGGTCTGTTGGTGTCTTTTTACTATATTCTCTTATTTTGAAACCATCACACTCAATTTGTTTTTTTAAATTTAAATATTCAGTATTAGGTTCTATCAAACTTTCGTTGAAACCAGCTGCAACTGTAAAAGTTTTAAAAACCGAACCAAATTCATAAACACCTTTAGTTGCTCTATTGATATAATTCACATCTGTAATAGTCTTTCTTTCATTCAGGTTAAAATCTGGAATTGAAACCATTGAAATTATAGCTCCATTATTTATATCCATCAAAATAGCAGCACTTCCTTTAGCTCTAAATACTTCTTTAAATTTTAATAATTCTTCTCTTATTAAAAATTGAATATCTGCATCAACTGTTAATCTTAATAAATCCTTTGTTATTTTTAACTCTTCATCAAATGATTTTTCTATTCCAGAGATACCGTTGTTATCATCGTCTATTTGTCCAATAATATGACTAAAGAGATTTTTTTGAGGATAAATTCTAGTTAATTTTTCTTCTGATTTAATTGATTTATCTCCAAGTAACATAATTTTTTCATAATTTTCAGAAGATATTTTTTTTTCAAAATAAAAGAATTTATTTTTTTCAAGCTTCTTAATAATCTCTGCATAGTTTTTATCTGGAAATATTAACTGTAAATTAATTAAGAGTTTTTTTTTATCAATTACCTCAATAGGGTTAATACCAATATCTATCGACTTAACTGTTTTAACTAAATAATTTCCATTTCTATCAAGTATATCTGCTCTATGGTTTTTATTTACACTTAAGAATTTCTTGCTATCTTCTGCTTTTAACGATCCTAAATGAAGTAATTGTATTGAATAAATTACTGAAATCATTAAGAAAACAAAAAAAATAAAGGCTATTCTATTAAATTGTATATCTAAATTTGTTTTACTTTTTTTATATGAAAATTCATTTTCATATTCTTCTAGAATAATATTTTTTTTATTATTCATTGCCACTTTTGCTTATTAAGTCGTTTATTTCTAAATTTTCATTATTTATAGTGATTTCTTTAATACTCATAATTTCAATTTTAATTAAATCTTTTTCAAAATATTGTGTCTGATATTGAACTAATTTTTCAGGGGAACTTAAATAATTAAACTCAAGCAGCACATCTTCAAGTTCTGATTTTAAAGGTCTTATGTTTTCATTAATTACAAAAATTTGATCTTCTATTTCTTTTGTAGAATTTTTAACAAGTGATGTGATCAGTATTAATATAAAAATAACAACTAAAACTAATTGTTTCATATTTTTTTTGACAAATTCTCAATGTCAATTAAATGTTTAAATTTATCCAAGATATCTGTTTCAAAATCGAAAAAGTCTTCTTTTTTAATTACATAACGTAACTTGGCTGATCTAGAAGGTGGATTTTCTCTAATTTCTTTATCACTTGGTACTATTGGTTTTTTTATTACAGATTTAAATAAATTTAATTTTTCTTCAATTTTTGGCATATGTCTTGAGACACTTTTATTTTCAGACAAACTTTTAAAAAAATATTTAACAATTTTATCTTCTAGAGAATGAAATGTTACAACTGCAATAACACCATCTTTTTTAACAACTTTAGCTGCATTAATTAATCCATAAATTAGTTCACTAATTTCTTTATTTACAAATATCCTTAATGATTGAAAAATTTTAGTTGCACTATGTGTCTTATAATTTCTTTTTCTTTTCGAAGACTCTATAATTCTAACTAACTCTTCTGTTGTGATTTCTCTTTTGGATCTGTCTTCAACGATATTGTGTGCTATTCTTTTACTATCTACTTCATCACCAAAATATTTAAATATCTTTGTAAGATCTTTTTCATCTAATTGATTAATTGCTTCTTTTGCTGAAAAATCATTTATACCCATTTTCATATTAAGTTCCCCTATGCTATCAAATGAAAGACCTTTTTTTGGGTCTTTAATCTGATTCAATGAATACCCTAAATCAAAAATTACAGCTTTAATATTCTCATCCTTCAGCTTTAGATTATTTAATTGACTAAATTTGATATTTTTAAATAACAGTCTATCTTCAAAACTATTCTGAAGTTCTTGAGCTTTTTTAGAACTCTCAGAATCTCTATCTAATGCAATTACTTTTGTTTCTGGAAAGTTTAATATTTTTTTTGTGTATCCACCTTGACCGAACGTACAGTCAATGAATGTGCCACCATATTGAGGGGTAATAATGCTAATTATTTCACTTAGCAATACCGGATAATGATTTCTCACATCTGGTATTATGGTGGCTATCATTTATTTTTTTGAAGACCATTAATTCTTTTGTCTTCTTAAAAATGCTGGAATTTCTAGATCATCGTCTTCTGAAGTATTTTCTAAAGTTTCAGTAGATAATAAACCTTCTGTCTCTGAAGTTGTACTATCTGAGCTAAATAGATCTGGAGCATCTTCTCCTTCTACACCAAAGTTTTCAAGTCCATTAGAAACATGCTCTTCTTCTATTGGGCTGTTTTCTTCAGGTTGTGCAGTTATAAGTGCTTCCTCTGAAAAAGATTGCTCATAATCATTTGATTGATTATTTTCAACAATACTTTCAACCTCTTGATTGGTGTCGTTTTGCTCATTCATCATTTCTGATGATGCAGCGTTTGTAGCTGGCTCTGCAATTATCTCATTTTCTAACTTTAATGCATTTGCACCATGTGAAATGGGATTAGTCATTGTAGGTGAAAAATTAAATGATTGAGCAGAACTTGCACTGTTAAAGTCTGAATAACCAGGGTTTCTATTTTGTATTCTATGAACCATATTGATTACAGATTTACTTTCTGGTTGTTGCCCATCTAATGCTGTTGCAACAATTGATACTCTGATTTTTCCATCAAGGTCTCCAGATGTAATGGCACCAATAATTACTTCAGCTTCTGGATCTACTTCAGCTCTTATTTTATTAACAACTTCATCAACTTCAAAAAGTTTAAGATCTTTGCCGCCAGTAATATTTACTAATAATCCTTTTGCACCTTTTAAAGTATAATCATCAATCAATGGGTTGCTAATTGCCATATCTGCTGCTTTAGCTGCTCTACCTTCTCCTTCAGCTTCACCAGTTCCCATCATTGCTTTACCCATTGAAGCCATTACAGTTTCAACATCAGCAAAATCTAGATTAACTATACCTGGTCTAACCATTAGATCGGTTACACTTTGCACACCTTGCATTAAAACATTATTTGAAAGATTAAAAGATTCTTCAAATGTAGTTTGTTCATTCGCAACCTTAAATAAATTTTGATTTGGAATTACAATAATTGTATCTACATGTTTTCTTAATTCTTCTAGACCTTGTTGAGCTCTTCTCATTCTTGATGGTCCTTCATATAAGAAAGGAAGTGTTACAACACCTACTGTTAAAATATTTAATTCTTTAGCAGCTCTTGCAATAACGTGTGCAGCACCTGTTCCAGTTCCACCGCCCATACCGGCAGTTATAAAAACCATGTTTGCACCCTGAAGTGTATTTACAATTTCATTCAAAGACTCATCTGCAGCTGCTTGACCTATGTCATGCTTTGCACCAGCACCTAAACCTTTTGTTAAACTTAGACCAATTTGAATTCTTGCTTTAGCTTTACTTAACTTTAAATCTTGAGCATCTGTATTTACTGCTATGAACTCTACTCCTTGAAGCCCATTATCAATCATTTCATTAAGTGCATTTCCACCTGCTCCGCCAACTCCTACTACTAATAATCTTGGTTGTAATTCTTTTATTTCTGGTGATTTAAAGTTAATTGTCATTTTTATTTCCCCTCATTGTTATTAAAATGTTTTTCCCATTTAAGACTTGCACGATTTAGATTTGCTTTTTTTCTTGCGTTGATCTTAAATTTTTCAAATGCTGTTGGTTCCCATATTTGGAATGTTTGACCCTGACCAACAAATAACATGCTGTTTTTTATTTTTGCATGTTTTAATAATTTTGTTGATAATGAAATTCTACCTTCACTATCAAATTGTAGATTCATACTTTCAGATAAAATTGATGTTGCAAAATAATCTCTTTTTTCTTCAAATGGACTTAATGAATCTATACTTGCAGAAAGTTTTTCAATTCTATCTTGAGAACAAGCTTCTATAGACTGATTATTAAATGAGGGATAACAAATAACACCGTTGTATCCTAGGTTAGAAAGATGAGATCTAAAACTAGCAGGCACAGATACCCTTCCTTTTTTGTCTATTTTGTTCTCGTAAGTAGATAAAAACATATTTTTTATATTTCATAAATTCCATTTTGGGAATACATGGGATAATATGGGTTTTTAAACATTGTGTCAATATGTTCATTTTAAGCTTATCTTGCAATAATTGTGGCTAACTTTTATATATTCACATTAAGTCTAAAATCAATTTTATTTTTAACTCAATACAATTCTAAGATTAAAAATAAGAACAGAAATGATTCAATTATGAATCAAAAGGTGAACATTCATATATTTCGTAAATGCCTCTTGTGGATAAGTTTGCTAGACGAACTATAAGCCGGGTTCTGTCATTTAAACCTATCATTTCTCTAGGCTTAAGATCACTCTTAAGCTCAAGCAACTAACCCTGATGACTAGCCAAAGACGGCTTTTAGTTTTGCAACAATGTCATCTCTACTTAGTCTTGCTCCCAGTGGGGTTTTCCAGCGTTCATTGTTACCAATAGAACCGGTGCGCTCTTACCACACCTTTTCACCCTTGCCATGTTATGGCGGTATATTTTCTGTGGCACTATCCCTAGGGTTTCCCCCGCCAGGTATTATCTGGCACTGTGTCTTTGCGGAGCCCGGACTTTCCTCTTTAAAATAAATTAAAGCGATAAGTCGTTCATCTAGCAAATCTAATTTATTACTTAACTATAGAACTTCAAGAAAAATTTAATTATGTGCCTTGATAAGATTTTTGCTAATAATCAGACATTCTTGATCAATTTTGCCATCAACCAACTCTTGTCTAAATCTTCTTTGATAAGTTTTTGCTAATTCCCTTAAATATTTATTCTTACTGGTATCTTTTGGATATTTTTTTGAATATCCAATCTTAAATAGGTTTTTAAAAAAAATATTTTCTCCTATTTTATTTATCTTTAGTTTTCTATTTTTTATCAAATCTTGTTTATTTAGTGTGTGCCATATTCCTATTTTATTTTTAGATAAATATTCCCAAGGAAATTTTTCTCCTGGGTCTTTTTTTCTTAATACTGCAATATCTGAGTGTCCCAAAATATTTTTAGAGTTAATTTTATATTTTTTTATTAAAAATTTACCTAACTTTAAAAGAGAAATGATTTGTTTTTTTGTAAATTTTTTATAACCATGCTCGTGACCTGGGTTTGTAATTTCAATTCCAATAGAATTTTTATTTAGGGATTTATAATTTTTCCAAGATGATTTTCCTGCGTGCCATGCAATGTATAAATCAGGTAATATTTTTACAATTTCTCCATTATTTTTAATTAAATAATGGCAGCTAACCTCAGATTGTATATCTATCAGTCTTTTCATGGCATTAGATTCGTTTTTCATTCCCGTATAATGGAAAATAATAAATTTGATTTGTTTAGAGAGTCTTTTTTTAGAATTAAAATTTGGGGAGTAGTTTGATATTGTTTTTAAAGCCATTTTTATGTCATATTTAGAACTAATTCATGATTTACATTAATAATATATATATTATATAATCGATGTTAATGAATAAAATTACAATAATAACTTTAGTAAGCTTAATGTTAGCAACAAATGTAATTGCTGGAACTGATGGTGAAAATAATTTATCTAAAAAAAATTCTGGAGTAATTAAGGATTGTTTTGAGAGTTTAAACAGAGCAACATTTAAATTTAACGAAGTTATAGACGGGGCTATTTTAAAGCCTGTCGCAAAAGCTTACAGAGTTTTACCCTCTCCAGTTAGAGATGGGACAGGTAATGCTCTAGATAATCTTTCTACACTTATCACAATACCGAATAATGTTCTTCAAGGAGATTTTAAAAAGGCTGGAGTTAACGCAGGTAGATTTATTCTCAATACAACGGTTGGGATTGTTGGAATATTTGATGTTGCAGAAAAAGTTGGTTTTCCAGAATATGAAAGAGAAGATTACGGTCAAACACTTGGCGTGATGGGTGTTGGCGAAGGGTGTTATTTAGTTTTACCCGTCTTAGGTCCATCGACTATTAGAGATACAGCTGGTTCATTTATAAATATATTTGGAGGAGACCCATGGTATAATGCCTCTGTTAGTGGTAATAACGAATTCTTGAGTAAATCTGATTACGTAGTGACAAAAATTATAAGCGGGATAGATTTTAGAGCAAAAAATATTGATTCATTTGAAAACCTCCAAAAAAATTCTATTGATTTTTATGCCTCAATTAAAAGTTTATACCTACAGGATAGACAGCAAAAAATTAAAAACACAAATAAAACTCTTGAAATAATTTACGATGCAGACTGGGAAGAGATAGAAACTCAATAATTAAAAAAACCTAATGAAATCAAAAAACTTTTTATCATTGTTTATCTTTTTATTTATTAGTATTTTAAGCATTAATCATTCTCACTCAATTCAACCAGATGTGTTTGTTCAATCAACAGTAAACAGAGCTTCAGAAGCATTAAATAATAAATATTCAAAAGAAGAAAAAATAGAAAAGCTAAAGCAAATTGCAAGCGAAACAGTAGATATCGATGGTATCAGTCGTTATACTTTGGGGTCTTACAAAAATAAGATTACAGATAGTCAAATGATAGAGTACAAAGTCTTATTTCGACAATATTTCTTAAAAACTTTTGCTAGTAGACTTGCTGAATATTCAAACCCAGAAATAAAAGTAATTTCTAAAAAAAAATTAAATGAAAAATATACAATGGTCTCAAGTATTTTAGTTTCTACAGAACAAAGACCAGAGGTAAAAATTGATTGGAGAATTATTACAAAAAACCCTGATAATCCTTTGATAATAAATTTGGTTATTGAAGGACTAAGCCTTGCAAGAACTCAAAAAGAAGAGTTCTCATCTATAATTGAAAATAATGATGGAGATATCGATGCTCTTTTTGCTACTTTGAAAGAGTTTATTAAATAATTCACTTTTAATAAGTAATTTTTGGTGGGCCCACCAGGACTCGAACCTGGGACCAATACATTATGAGTGTACTGCTCTAACCAACTGAGCTACAGGCCCTAAAAATTAAACTTTAATTATATCATAATACAGCTGATGTCTACTATAGCTAAATTGACAATAGTGGTGGGACTGGTTGGTTACGCTCCAACTACCCCTGCAATGTCAATGCAGTACTCTACTATTGAGCTACAGTCCCTTTGAAATTTTAACTTTCTAAAAAGCTTTTTAGTTGTTTGGATCTGCTTGGGTGTTTTAATTTTCTTAAAGCTTTAGCTTCTATCTGTCTAATACGCTCCCTTGTTACAGAAAACTGAAGACCTACCTCTTCAAGAGTATGGTCTGTATTCATTCCAACACCAAATCTCATTCTGAGAACTCTTTCTTCTCTTGGTGTTAAAGTTGATAAAATCTTAGTCGTAGCTTCACTTAAATTTGATTTAATAGCCTGTTCTAAAGGTGCTAATGCTTTTGTATCTTCAATAAAATCACCCAAACTACTATCCTCCTCATCACCTACTGGTTTTTCAAGAGATACTGGTTCTTTTGATATTTTTAAAACTTTTCTAACTTTATCTAAAGGCATTCTTAATTTTTGTGCTAGCTCTTCAGGTGTAGCCTCTCTACCAAACTCACTTAAAATTAATCTTTGGGTTCTTACAATTTTATTAATAGTTTCAATCATGTGAACTGGAATTCTTATTGTACGAGCTTGGTCAGCAATAGATCTTGTGATTGCTTGTCTGATCCACCAAGTAGCATATGTTGAAAACTTATAACCTCTTCTGTATTCAAATTTATCTACAGCTTTCATAAGACCAATGTTTCCTTCTTGAATAAGATCTAAAAATTGAAGTCCTCTATTTGTATATTTTTTTGCAATTGAAATTACCAATCTTAAGTTTGCTTCAACCATTTCTTTTTTTGCAATTCTAGATTCTTTTTCACCTTTTTGAACTCGGCTAACTATTTTTTTATAGTCAGTGACTGAAATTCCAAGTTTATGACTAATCTCAATTAATCTTTCTCTTATGTTTTTAAATTCATCTTTATTTTTAGAAAAAAACTGTTTCCACATGGGGTTAGTATCCAGGAACTTTTTAAGATTTGGGTTAATTTCATTACCAATATAAAACTTAATAAATTCATTTCTTGGAATTTTTTGATCCATTGCCAGTCTTAAAAGATTTCCCTCTAGCGAAACAATTTTTTTATTTTCCACATAGTGCTTTTGAACCAATTCCTCTAGTACAGATGGTGATAACTGTAATGATTTAATATTTTCTAAAATATCACTTACAATTTTATCATGTCCTTTTTCTTTAGCAGTTGAGAAGCTTACTGTGTTTAAAATACCGTCAAGTTTTTCTTTTTGATACTTGATTAATTTTGCATATTCTTTTGTTAAAGTATTTACAGTTTTTAAAACTTTTGGTTTGATTTCAGTTTCCATTGCTGCAAGCGTTGGATTAAACTCATCATCATCTCCATTATTTTCATCGTTTTTGTCAGTTTCACCAGAATTTCTTTGTTTAGCACTCGGACCTGTATTTTCGTCTTCCATGTAGTTAGTATCAATATCAATAATTTCTCTAACTAAAATTTCATCACTCTGAAGTTTTTCATTCCACTCTACAAACTGTTGTGCGGTAATTGGGCTTTGTGCTAATGCAATAAGCATTACATCTTTCCCAGCTTCTATTCTTTTTGCAATTGCAATTTCACCTTCACGGGATAAGAGCTCTACTCCACCCATCTCCCTTAAATACATTCTTATAGGGTCATCACTTTTCTCAATTGTCTTACCCTCTTCTTTAGATGAATTTTCTTTTTTCCTTAAAACTTTAAAATCAGATTTTTTTTCTACGAGTGCTACATTCTCATCAAGAATATGCATGAAGGCTTGTTCTAAATTTTCGTCTGAAAGATTTCTTTTACCTAATGATTTATTTAGCTCATCAAAAGTGATAAATCCTCTATGAGTCCCACGACCCATAAGTCTAGCAAATGATTTTGTAATTATTCTTTCCACAATAGTATATTTGAGATGACTTATATAAGCGCTATTTGAGAAAAATCCACGTATTTTTTAGGGGATTTAATTGATATTTTTTTGTTTTTTTAGCTCTCTTATTTCGTTGAAAGTGCTTTCACTTAAATCTTTAGAAAACTTCGATTCGAGCTCCTCAATCCTAAACTCTAAATCGTAGTTTTTAAGGTCTCTAGATACCTCCTCTAATAGTTCAAACATTTTATTTTGATCATTTTGATGGTTATTCAGAATATGCTTTATTGAGGCAAATTTAAAAATCTTTTCAGTTAATTGAGGGTCGATTGGAATTTGATCTAAGGTAAGTTTTTCTCCACTCTTTAGTTTAGTTATCAAAGTTTCAAGAATTAATTTATTTTCTTCACTAAATAAATTTATATTTTCAATCATGTGAATATTTTCTTGAAATAAATCTAAATTATTCATTACCAAATAAAGCAATGAAAACTCTTTAAGCTCCACACCGCTCAATAATTTGCTTTCGTTAAAGTGTTTTTGAGTAGACTGTAATGATTTTATCTTTTTTGTATAAAATTGTTTTTTTCCTACATTGCTATGTGGAGTTAAAGATGAGATTTTCTCCAAAAAAAACTCTAGTACATATTTTTTTATAAAATCATCTTTTATAGTTGCAGCAATAGCTCTTAATTTTTTTTCAAAAATAGCCATTGATGAAGGGTTGTTGTCAGTTTGCTGTTTATAATGGTTAAATATAAACTGATGAATTGAGATTTTTGCTTGCTTGGTAAAATCAATAAAGTTTGCTTTGCCATTTTTATTTGCATAACTATCAGGATCTTCGCCATCTGGTAAAAAAAGAAACGAAATTTGTTTTTCTGGTTGTAGCTCTTTAATTGAATTTTCTGCTGCTCTAAGCGCCGCTTTGTATCCACTCTCATCACCATCAAAACAGATAATTATATCTTCAAAGAATTGATTGAGCATTAAAATTTGTCTATCCGTTAAAGAGGTTCCAAGATTTGCTACAACATTTTCAATTCCATTTTTACTTAAACCAACTACATCCATATATCCTTCAACTAAATATACGTGGTCTATTTTATTTGATAATCTTCTGGCTAAATCCAAGTTATATAAGTTAGAACCCTTTTTAAAAAAAGGTGTTTCAGGAGAATTAATATATTTTGCTGAATAACTATTTTCTTGGATAGTTCTTCCTCCCAATCCAATAGGCTGGCCTGAAATATTATTAATTGGGAATATTATTCTATCTCGAAATCTTTCAACGTATTTATTCTTTTTTTCATCTAAATAAAAAAGACCACTTTCAACTAAAACTTTTTCACTAAATTCATCTTTTAATTTTTCGTAAAAATTAGAGTTTCTTTCAACAAATCCAATTTTAAAATTTTTGACTTCATTTTTACTAAGATTTCTTTTTTTTAAATAGTCTCTCGCAATAGTTAAACTTTCATTTTTTAAAATTTCATCGTGATAAAATTGAACATATTGATTATAGATTGAGCAATACTCTTGCCAATTTTTTTCACGCTCTTCATCTTGTTTTGAGAATGTATAAGGTCTCATACCTGCAAGATTTGCTAATGACTTTACCGCTTCTCCAAATTTCAAATTTTGAGTTTTCATTACAAAATCAAAAATATTTCCATGCTCTGAAGTTGCAAAACAATGATAAAATTCTTTTTCATCATTAACTGTAAACGAAGGTGTTTTTTCAGTTTTAAAGGGTGATAAACCTACAAATTCTTTGCCTCTTTTTTTTAGACTGACAGACTTTGATACAACTGTCGAAACCTTTAAACGAGTTTTAATTTCGTCTAAATACTCTTTTGGGTATTTCATTATTTATTCAATAGTTCTTTGAGTAAGGGTCCGGCTTTAGCAAAATCTAGATTGTCAGGGTATGACTTTTTCAATTCACCCATCACTTTACCCATGTCTTTAATTGATGCGGCACCCAATTTACTTATTGTATCAACGCATATCTTTTTAGTTTCTTCATCGTTTAACTGCTGTGGTAAAAAACTAGATAAAAGATCAAATTCATTTTGCTCAACTTCCAACAAATCCATTCTGTTATTTTTTTTATAGATATCTATTGATTCGGTTCTTTGCTTGATCATTTTCTTTAAAAGTTTTTTAATGTCTTCATCGTCTGTTTCTTTTATGTCGGAGCCAGATCTATTGATAATATCAATATCTTTTATTCCAGATAAAATTAACCTGTAGGTTGAGATTTCAACCTTATTTTTTGATTTTAGAGAATTTTTATAGTTAGTTTCAATTTTTTCTTTCAATGCCATAATATTTTTTAATCTACTGCAAAGTGAAAATTCTTCAAAAGAAAAATTGTTTTTTTATAATTTTATAATACATCTCTGTTGCGATAATTAAGGTTTTATTGTATTAACCTTTAACTCATGAGTTGTAATTGATCAAAAAAGCAAAAAAAATTAGCTCTAACAAAATCTCACAGATTCACACAGGCGTTTTAGTTCTTGAAAATAAAACTATCTTTAAAGGAGTTGGTATTGGCTATCAAGGAACTGCCACAGGTGAAGTGTGTTTCAATACTTCTCTAACCGGATATCAAGAAATTATTTCAGATCCCTCTTATGCTGGGCAAATTATCAATTTTACTTTTCCACACATTGGTAACGTTGGAACTAATAAAGAAGATTTAGAGTCTGATAAAGTTTGGACCAAAGGGGTAATTTTTAACTCTGAGATAACAAGTCCTTCTAACTATAGATCTTTAGTTAATTTAGACATGTGGTTAAAAAAAAATAAAATTGTTGGAATTACTGGTTTGGATACAAGAAGTTTAACTAATTATATTAGAGATAAGGGAGCACCTAAAGGTACCATTTCTTTTTCTAATAAAGGTAATTTCAATATTAGTAAATTAACAAATATTACAGCAAAATGGAGTGGATTAAATAATTTAGATTTAGCAGAACAGGTAACTACTAAAAAAAATTATATTTGGTCAGGTTTTAAAACTTGGAAAAAAGAAACTGGTTACTTAAAAAATAAAAAAAACTCATTACATGTTGTTGCAATTGATTATGGAATTAAAAAAAATATCCTAAGATATTTCTCAGATCTTAATTGTAAAGTAACAGTGGTTTCATGCAAAACGAGTGCAAAAGATATCCTTAAATTAAAGCCAAATGGGATCTTTTTATCCAATGGCCCTGGTGACCCTGCAGCAACTGGAAAATATGCAATTGAAATCATTAAAGAATTAATCAAAAATAATTTACCTATTTTTGGTATTTGTCTTGGTCATCAAATTCTTGCCTTAGCGCTTGGTGCAAAAACTAAAAAAATGAAACTAGGTCATAGAGGTGCTAATCATCCAGTTAAAAACTTAATTAAAGATAATGTTGAAATTACCAGTCAAAATCATGGCTTTGAAATTGTAAGAGCAACATTACCAAAGAATATTGAAGTAACTCATAAGTCTTTATTTGATAATTGCATTGAAGGAATTAGATTAAAAAATAAACCTGTTTTTTCTGTTCAATATCACCCTGAATCAAACCCGGGACCACAAGATAGTGTTTACTTATTTGAAGAATTTATTAACAACATAAAAAAAAATGCCAAAAAGAAAAGATCTTAAAACTATACTAGTCGTTGGTGCTGGACCAATTATCATAGGTCAAGCATGTGAGTTTGACTACTCAGGTACGCAAGCCTGTAAGGCTCTTAAAGATGAAGGTTATAAAGTTATTTTAGTTAACTCTAATCCAGCAACTATCATGACAGACCCTGGTGTTGCAGATAAAACTTATATTGAGCCAATAACTTTAGGGGTATTAGAAAAAATTATAAAAAAAGAAAAACCAGATGCAATTTTACCAACAATGGGTGGCCAAACTGCTTTAAATTTAGCAATGGAAGCAGAGAAAAAAGGAATTCTTAAAAAATACAAGATTGAATTAATTGGAGCAAATTCTAAGGCAATCTCTAATGCAGAGGACAGAAAAAAATTCAGAAAAAATATGTTAGATATTGGTTTGGACTTACCAAAATCTAAGGTGGTAAATCATATTAGAGATGCAGCAAAAGCTTTAAAACAAATTGGATTACCTGCAATAATTAGACCTGCTTTTACTTTGGGTGGTTTGGGTGGAGGAATTGCTAAAACTGAAAAAGAATATCTAAAAATAGTTAAAGATGGTTTACACGAATCCCCTGTTAGCCAAATTTTAATTGAAGAATGCCTTGAGGGTTGGAAAGAATTTGAAATGGAAGTTGTCAGAGATAAAAAAGACAACTGTATTATCATTTGTTCTATTGAAAATATTGACCCAATGGGAATACACACAGGAGATTCAATTACAGTTGCACCCGCTCTAACACTTACAGATAAAGAGTACCAGGTTATGAGAAATGCCTCAATTGCTTGTCTTAGAAAAATTGGAGTAGAAACAGGTGGGTCGAATGTACAATTTGCAATCAATCCTAAGGATGGCAGAATGGTTATCATTGAAATGAACCCAAGAGTTTCGAGATCTTCAGCTCTTGCATCTAAAGCAACGGGATTTCCAATTGCAAAAGTTGCAGCCAAACTAGCTGTTGGCTACACGCTTGATGAATTAAAGAATGAAATTACCAAAACAACACCTGCTTCTTTTGAACCAAGTATTGATTATGTGGTAACCAAAATACCAAGGTTTACCTTTGAAAAATTCTCTACATCTGAGGCAATTCTTGGAACGTCAATGAAGTCAGTTGGTGAAGCGATGGCAATCGGGAGAAACTTTAAAGAATCTCTCCAAAAAGCATTGGTTTCTCTTGAAATTGGCTTTTCAGGCTTAGATCGAATTTTTTCACTTAGTAAAAAAGAAATAGAAAAAGAACTTAAAAAAAATATTCCAAACAGAATATTATTAGCTGCTGAAGCGTTTAGAAAAAAAATAAACATTAAAAGAATTCACCAACTTTGTAAAATAGATCCCTGGTTCTTAGAGCAAATAAAGGAAATTGTTGATGAGGAAAATCAAATACAAAAAAAAGGTCTCCCTAAAGACTACAATGAATTTAATAGAATTAAATCAATAGGTTTTTCAGATAAAAAATTATCTGAAATTACCAAAATTCCTGAAGACCTTGTTAGAAAAAAAAGAACTGCTTTAAAAGTATTACCAGTTTACAAAAAAGTAGACACCTGTGCTGCTGAATTTAAATCTTTCACGCCTTATATGTACTCAACATACCAAAGAAATTATGCTTTAAATTCAGAGTGTGAAGCAGAGCCTTCTTCAAGAAAAAAAATTATAATTTTAGGAGGTGGACCAAATCGTATAGGCCAAGGTATTGAGTTTGATTATTGTTGTTGCCAAGCAAGTTATGCACTTAAAGATAGTGGTTTTGAAACTATAATGATTAACTGTAATCCTGAGACAGTTTCAACAGACTACGATACGAGTGATAGGCTTTATTTTGAACCTCTTAAAGAAGAGTATGTTTACAATATTATTAAGAAAGAACAGCAAAAAGGAAACCTTGTGGGGATCATTGCTCAGTTTGGTGGACAAACCCCTATAAGACTTGCAAAATTTCTACATGACAACAAACTTCCAATTCTTGGAACACAGTACACATCAATAGATTTAGCTGAAGATAGAGATAGGTTTAGAAAGTTACTTGATAGATTAAAATTAAAACAAGCAGAAAGTGGTATTGCTAAAACTTACAAACAAGCCATTCAAATTGCTGAAAAAATTGGACTACCTTTAATGGTTAGACCTTCTTATGTCTTGGGTGGAAGAGCAATGGAAATTGTTCATGAAAAAAGTCAATTAAAAAACTTTGTAGAAGAAGCATTTAAAGCTGCAGAGAATAATCCAATATTAATAGATAAGTTTATTAGCCACGCTATGGAAGTAGATGTTGATGCTATATCCGATGGAAAAGAAGTATTTGTTGCAGGTATCATGCAGCACATTGAGGAAGCAGGTATTCACTCTGGGGATTCTGCATGTTCTTTACCTCCTATATCAATTAAACCAAAGCTGATAACCGAAATAGAAGTTCAAACAAAAAAATTGGCTTTAGCTTTAAATGTTAAAGGTTTTATGAATATTCAATTTGCCATTAAGAATGATGAAATTTATGTAATCGAAGTAAATCCAAGAGCAAGCCGAACAGTTCCTTTTGTATCTAAAGCCAAAGGATTACCTCTTGCAAAAATTGCCTCAAGAGTAATGACTGGTGAAAAATTATCTAAATTTAATTTAAAGGGTAAAAATAAAAACTTGTTTGCGGTTAAAGAGGCTGTATTTCCTTTTAATAAATTTCCAAATAGTGACTTATTATTGGGGCCTGAGATGAAATCAACAGGAGAAGTTATGGGATTTGATAAGGACTTTGGTATGGCTTATGCAAAAAGCCAAATTGCAGCTTCAAACTCATTACCAACAAAAGGTCTAGCATTTATCTCTCTCAAAGATGGTCATAAAGATGAAGGTGTAGATCTAGCAAAACAATTAATAAAATTAAATTTTACTTTATGCGCTACGGGTGGAACCGCAGACTACATTCGTAAACATGGAATAAAATGTAAAACAATAAATAAGGTTAGTGGAGGATCACCCCATATTGTTGATGTACTAAATTCTAAAAAAATTGCCTTAGTTATTAATACGGGTGGTGGAAATAGTGAGCATCGTCTTCATGATGCAATGGCTTTAAGAAGGGCAACACTAGGTAATAAAGTTCCTTATTGTACAAACATGTCTACTGCTCAAGCTTGCTTAATGGGGATTAGATCTTTAAAAACAAAAAAGATTACAGTAACTGCACTTCAAGACATTTAAAGATGTCAAAAATTATAAAAATTGGGATTACAGAACTTAACAACAAAGAAATTATTGAAGTTAACACAATTAATCTTGTTGCTGGAAAAGATAGAGTTAGGTGTGAGATTTTAAATAACGGGAAAATTTCTACTGACGATCAAATAAAAATGATCTAAAATTAACTACTACTTATTTTTACGTGCAAAGATAAAAGACTTAACACATAAAAAAGTAAATACTAATCCAGTTATAAGCATCATCAATTTAGAGGTATCTGCCCAGATATTATTAAATAATGTGCCCTTTATTATTCCTCTTGAAAAATCTAATCCACCAATAAAAACAATTAAACCCAATGATACAACTATATGCATAAATAGTTTTTTTTTATTTGGAAATTTCATAGTCAAAAAAGCAAATAATAATATTGGTAAACCAAATATAGATGGAATGAATGATGTCAAAGAATTGCTACCACTTAAAAAACTTACAGCCACTCCCCAGATAATTAAAAATATTCCATAAATAACCGAAACACTCTCCATACTTTTTCCTAAAAAAGTAAATTCTTTGATTTCTATAATATGAGTATTATTTTCGTCCATAATACTTATTCTACCTTCCAATCTGTTAGGAAAGTAACATAGTTTACCTGCAAACAACGTCTTTCTTTAACGATCTCTTTCTTTTCCATTCCATGCCATGTACCAGGCCCACTAGAAAAGAAGTAGCCATAATTATTTTTATAAGGAACTGTCTTAACTTTTTCTAATTTATCATTATAAAAATCTGTACCCAAACTTTCAGACTCATTAAATTCATTAACAAAAAGAAGGCATGACATAAGTTTTTCTTTAATATCACAATGAGGTTTTAACCAAAAACCTTCTCTATCACAAATAACTTCAACTCTTACATGGGAGTTTGATAGATCCTTGTTAATTAATTTAGAAATTTTTTGATGTGTTTCTTTTGATTGAAGTCCATTAATAAATTTTACTAATCCTGGAAATTCATCTGCATTTTCTTTTGTTACAAAACATCTAAACTTAATAGCTTTACCACCAGAGGCTATTCCCTCTCTAAATTCTGCAGCACCTCCATCAATAGCTCTAGTGCCGTCATAACTTAAGTTATGTTCAGCAACATTTGCAATATCTGCCGTATTTATTTCTTTAATTGCTTCACTTGATAAGGGCTCATTTAGCTCCCAGTGTTGAAAAGGATCAGAGTGCTCTTTTGAATTATTTAATAGTGAATTAAGAAAAGTCATATTCGTTTAGTTTGTTTTTTAAGTATCTTGATATTTTATTGGCTTCATCAAGTTTTTGATAACTCCAACTATCAACTACTGTATCAAGATTCTTAATTATTTTCAAAGATTCAAATAATCTAAAAAAATTCTCAAATCTTTCATTTTTTTTGGTTGTTGGCATTTGAGCCACATAAATTGGTTTTCCAGTTATGGCAGCCTCAGAGATCATGGAAGTCGAGTCACAGGTTACAACAATTTGGTCGGCCAGTTTTAACCCGGACAAATAAGCTTTTTTATCTACATTATCTATTACAACTTGTCCTTGAACAAAATAATCTTGGGCTTTTTTAATGATACTTTTTGGAGTTCTCATCGAGGGAATAATTATTACCTGATAATTATTATTTAAAAAATTATTTTTTATTTTTTGGAATATTTCATCAATTACTTTCTCTTCGTAATTGTAATATTTTGTGGGCCCACCAATAATAAAAGCTACAATCTTTTTTTCACTATTTATTCTTGGTTTTAAATAGTTCTCATTTTCATCTAATTCACTATTTGTTAAATAATGTATGGCTCCTTTACTGGTTAAAACATTTTTACCCTTCAATTCATCATGTTCTGGGGCAACGATATAATCAAAATTACTCAAAGAAACCTTCGGATTCTGAATGTGAATATTCATAATTTTATTTTTAAATTTATTTTTTAAGTAAATTGAGGGAAGAACACTTTTTCTGCCACACGAAATTACAATATTAAATGTGTGGTTAATTTCATTTTTAAAAACAAAATTTTTAACAGGTGTTAATTTTGGTGGAAATAATTTCCAAAAACTATTAAGTTCAATCTTCTCGTGTATAAAATCTAAATCTAAAGCCTTAGCTAATCCTTCAACTTGACTGATCATGCCGTGCATGCCCTCTGTTAATAATAACCCTTTTAATTTTGTCATTTATCCTTATATAACTTCTGCATGAGTAAAAATCCAATTAAACACACAAAAGTGTTAATAATAGGGTCAGGTCCAGCTGGCTATACGGCTGCAGTATATGCTGCCCGAGCAATGTTAGACCCAATTCTAGTTTATGGAGTTCAGCCTGGTGGACAATTAACTACAACAACAGATGTAGAAAATTATCCTGGATTTTCAGATGTAATTCAAGGTCCATGGTTAATGGATCAAATGAGAGATCAAGCAAAAGCAGTTGGAACAGATCTAATTGAAGATCACATTTCTTCAGTCAATTTAAAATCTACTCCGTTCGAAGCTATTGGTGACAGTGGCCAAAAATATACGGCTGATAGCATAATTATTTCAACAGGTGCTCAAGCAAGATGGTTAAATATAGAATCAGAACAAGCTTATAGAGGCTTTGGTGTATCAGCGTGTGCAACATGTGATGGTTTTTTCTTTAAAGAAAAAGTTGTAGCAGTTGTTGGTGGTGGAAATGCAGCAGTAGAAGAGGCAATGTTTCTTACAAAATTTGCATCAAAGGTAAAATTAATTCACAGACGAGATACTTTAAGAGCAGAAAAATTACTCCAAAAAAAATTAATGGAAAATAAAAAAATTGAAATAATTTGGGATAGTGCTGTTAAAGAGGTTATTGGGGATAGCGAACCTAAAAATGTTACAGCGATTAAAGTTAAAAATCTTAAAACAAATAAAATTGAAGAAATGAAAATAGATGGTTTATTTATTGCAATTGGTCATGATCCAGCAACGGCTCTTTTTAAAGATCAATTAGATATGGATAAAGAAGGTTATTTATTAACTAAACCAGATTTAACAGAAACTAATATCCCTGGTGTTTATGCTGCAGGTGACGTTAAAGATAAAACCTTTAGACAAGCTGTAACTGCTGCTGGAATGGGTTGTATGGCTGCACTTGAAGCAGAAAAATTCTTATCTCACTAGTTCTTAAAAGTTTCAACTATTTCATTAGACTCAAAAGTAGTTTTTTGAATATCATTTTGAATAACAATTATCATTGCTCTTGCAACAGTTTCTGAATGAATTGGTCTCATTTTCTTTAAAGGTCCTAAAAGCAAAGGTGATAATAGTTTAAATACAAAAATTCCTATTTTTTCGCCTACCCTCTTTTCTTTTCTATCTCCCATTAAAAAGGAAGGTCTCATTAACACTAATTTCTGAAAATTAAGTCTTTTCAATTCCTCTTCAACTAGTCCTTTGAATCTTACATAGTCTCCTGAACTCTTGGAGTTTGCATATAATGCTGAGACAAAAATAAATGAATTAACTAAATTTGATTTTGCAATTTTTGCAATTTCTTTAGGGATATCAAGTTCAACTTTTCTGTAATCATCTTTATCAGGTGAGCTTTTCTTAGTTGTACCAATACAGACAAAACAATCATCGCCTATGATGTCTTCTTTGTGATTTTGTAAATTGGTAAAATCAGTTTTAATAACCTCTACTTTTGGATCGCTAATTTCAGGATCTGTACGAACAAATAACTTTATTTTAGAGTAATTAGTGTCTTTAATTAATTGATTAAGGAGGTGGCCTCCAACTAAACCAGATGACCCAAATAATAATGCTGTTTTCATTATAACTAGAACTACTTTAAGGATCCTTCCAATATATATTTCAATATACGGAAAGCTTGTTTTTGATCTGAAGCAACAGCAGCAGCAGAGCCATCCACTTCTTTAAGCGCATGTTGATGATCATCGTTATGAATAACAATCATAGATTTATTAAGTGCTGTGGCATAACCCGCATCAAAGGCTGCATTCCATTGCTTAAATTTTTCACCAAACTTAACAATAATTACATCACAATCTTGAATAGATTTTTTGGTTCGAATGGAATTAATATTTGCACCTTTTCTATCTTTCCAAAAATTTTTTTCTTCAACTCCTAGAATTTCTACACCACAATTGTCAGAGGCCTCATGATCAGTGATAGGAGAAGTAAATTTAATGTCTAACTTCTCTTTTTCACAAAGTTGAATAATTTCTTCTCGCCAATTACTGTGAATTTCTCCTGCCAAATATACACTTAACATTTATATCTCCTTATTGCTTTTTTAGTTTAAATATCATTTTTTAATTCATTATAAAGTCTAATTTGCTCGTAACAAATTTTTGCTAATCAGTTATATCTAGATTGTGAAAAAGGGTAAATACATTAAGACATTTAAACTGTTACTTCCTTATTTGTGGCCTAAAAAAAGAAAAGATTTAAGGACACGAGTTAGTTTTGCAGTTGTTGCTTTAGTTTTAGCAAAAATAGCAAGCGTTAGCACTCCTTTAGTATTGGGTAGTGCAGTAAACTCTCTAACAGAATTAAGTTCAGGCATTAATCTATTTATGCTGGTGCCAATTGCTTTGGTAATTGGCTATGGTGTAACTAGAGTAATTGCTTTCACGTTTATTGAAATTAGAGATGCTTTGTTTTCAAAGGTTTCCCAGCATTCTATTAGACAAATATCTTTAACAATGTTCCAACACCTTCACAATCTATCTTTGCAATTTCATTTAAATAGACAAACAGGTGCACTAGCAAAATATATAGATAGAGGAACTAAAGGGATAGATTTTCTTCTGAGATATGTCTTATTTAATATAGTTCCTACTTTTTTTGAAGTGTTCTTAGTTTCGGGGGTTTTATTTTATCTATATGGTCCTTGGTATGCCGTTGTAACGTTATTAACTATTGGCCTTTATTCTTTCTTAACCTTTAAAATTACTGAATGGAGAAATGTATTTAGAGAAAGAATGAATAAGTCTGATAACGACGTCAGCACAAAAATGATTGATAGTTTATTGAATTTTGAAACAGTTAAATATTTTAACAATGAGGGCTTTGAATCTAATAGACTTGATCAATCATTAGAAGAATATGAGTTAGCAGCAAATCAAAGTAGACATTCTCTTTCACTATTAAACATAGCCCAAACATTTATCATAATGGTGGGTATTACTATTATGTTGGTAATGTCAGTTTATGGAATCAAAAGTGGAGAGATTGATATTGGTGGGTTTGTTGTAATTAATGCATACATGCTCCAATTATATCAGCCCTTGAATTGGTTGGGTTCTGTCTACAGAGAAATCAGGCAAGCATTAACTGATATGGAAAACATGTTTAGCTTATTAGAAGTTGCCTCAACAACAAATGATAATCTTGAAGATATACCCCAAAGTAACGATGCAGAAATTAGATTTGAGAATGTTAGTTTTGATTATGATGTAAGAAGAACTATCATTAAAAATATTTCATTTACTGTTCCTAATGGAAAAAAGGTAGCCATCGTAGGACCAACTGGTGCTGGTAAATCAACAATAAGTAGGTTGTTATTTAAGTTTTATGATCCAAAAGAAGGAAATATTTTTATTAACAATACAAATATAAATAAAATTTCTCAAAACTCTTTAAGAAAAATTATTGGCGTAGTCCCACAAGATACTGTCTTATTTAATGACACAATTTATTATAATATAGCTTACGGTAATACCAGTGCTACTAAAGAAGAGGTTATTAGTGCTGCACAAAATGCAGATATACATGATTTTATAACTATTTTACCAGATGGTTATGAAACAATTGTTGGAGAAAGAGGATTGAAATTATCTGGTGGAGAAAAACAGAGAGTTGCTATTGCAAGAACCATTCTAAAAAATCCTAAAATATTTTTCTTTGATGAGGCGACATCCGCATTAGATACTAGTACGGAAAAAGAAATTCAAAAAAATTTAGAAAATGTCTCTAAAGGTAAAACAACTTTAATAATTGCTCACCGGCTATCTACAGCTGCAAATGCTGATAATATTATTGTTCTTGATCAGGGTGCTATTATTGAACAAGGGACACATGAGAGTTTATTGTTAGAAAAAGGTAAATATTTTGAGATGTGGGGAAAGCAAAAACCTAGTTAAGACTTTTACAAAAAGAAGATATTTTTTCTAAAGCTTTTTTAAGATTTTCCATTGAAGTTGCATAAGATATTCTAAAGAAACCTTCTAAACCAAAAGCAGAACCTTGAACAACTGCTACACCACTATTTTCTAATAAAGACTGAACAAAATCAGTATCTGTTTTAAGTTCTTTTCCCGCACTATCTTTTTTTCCAATTAAACCCTTACAGCTTGGGAAAACATAGAATGCACCCTCTGGATTTAGACATTCAATTCCATCTATTTCATTTAGTGCTTTAACAACAAAGTCTCTTCTTTCTTGAAAAGAAGTTGCTCTTTCTTTTATAAAGTCTTGAGTTCCATTTAAAGCTTCAACTGCTGCGGCTTGACTAATTGAAGATGGATTAGTTGTTGATTGTGATTGTATTTTAGCAATCGCTTTAATAATTTCTTTTGGCCCAGCAGCATACCCTATTCTCCAACCAGTCATTGAATACGCCTTACTTACACCATTCATTGTAAGAACTCTTTCTTTTAATTCTTCAATTTGAGCAATAGTGAAAAACTTAAAGCCTTCATAAATTACGTGCTCATAAATATCATCACTTAATATGTGAACATGGGGATGTTTAATTAATACTTTGGCAATTTCTCTAATATCATTTTCAGTATAACAAGCACCAGTTGGATTTGATGGTGAGTTTAATATTATCCACTTTGTTTTTGGAGTTATATATTTTTCTAATTCACTTGGATTAATTTTAAATCCTTGTTTTTCATTACATTCTAAAATAATTGGAGTTCCACCAGCCAATAAAACCATATCAGGATAAGAAACCCAGTAAGGAGCTGGAACAATAACTTCATCTCCTTCATTTAGTGTTGCCATCATAGCGTTATAAATTACGTGCTTCCCACCAGCGCCAACTGTGATTTGATCAGCTGTATAATCTAGATTATTTTCTCTTTTGAATTTTTCTACTATTGCTTTCTTTAAAGCAGGCGTTCCATCAACAGCTGTATATTTGGTATCACCATCATTTATGGCCTTTATAGCCGCTTGTTTGATGTTATCTGGAGTATCAAAGTCTGGTTCTCCTGCTCCAAGTCCTATTATATCTTTTCCAGCTGCTTTTAACTCTCTTGCTTTTTGAGTTACAGCAATAGTTGGTGATGGTTTAATTTTTTTTAGACTGTTTGATATAATGCTCATTGAAATATATTTTTATTCTAATAGTTTTATAGATAATGCAAAATACTTATCAAGATTTAATTACAGATATACAGAGCAAAAATCCTGAAATTCACCAGAAACTAGAAGGTGGAAAAAAATTTAAACTTGTTACAGATTTTAAGCCTGCTGGTGATCAGCCAGAAGCAATAAAACAATTAGTTAAGGGTGCAAATAAAGAAGAATTAAACCAAGTTTTGCTTGGTGTAACAGGTTCTGGAAAAACCTTTACAATGGCCCAAGTAATTGAAAAAACTAATAGACCAGCTCTTATACTTGCTCCTAACAAAACACTAGCCGCACAGCTTTATGGGGAGATGAAATCTTTTTTTCCAGACAATGCTGTTGAGTATTTTGTATCTTATTATGATTACTACACACCTGAGGCCTATGTACCAAGGTCAGACACTTATATTGAAAAAGAAGCATCTATTAATGAACAAATTGATCGTATGCGTCACTCAGCTACTAGATCACTATTAGAGAGAGATGATGTAATTATTGTTGCAAGTGTTTCTTGCATCTATGGTCTGGGTTCTGTTGAAGCGTACAGCAAGATGACGTTAAGTTTAAAAAAAGATTATGAATACAGCAGAGAGCAACTAATAAAAACTTTAGTAAATTTACAATACAAAAGAAATGATCAGAGTTTTTATCGAGGAACTTTTAGAGCTCGGGGAGAATATCTTGAAATATTTCCTTCACACTTTGAAGATAGAGCGTGGAGATTAAGTTTGTTTGGTGATAAATTAGAAAAAATAGAAGAATTTGATCCCTTAACAGGAGATCTAATACAAGATTTAGATGTAATAAAAATTTATGCTAATAGTCATTACATCACACCCAAACCAACTATTGAGCAAGCAATTATTAAAATTAAAAGAGAATTAGAAGTAACTTTAAAAAAATTCAAAGAACAAAATAAATTACTTGAGGCACAAAGATTAGAAGAAAGAGTTAAGTTTGATTTAGAAATGATTGAAGCAACAGGGTCTTGTGCTGGTATTGAAAACTATTCTCGTTTTTTATCTGGAAGAAAACCAGGGGAACCACCTCCCACTCTATTTGAATACTTTCCTGACAACACTCTTATTTTTGTAGATGAATGCCACGTAACAGTTCCTCAATTAAATGGAATGTACAAAGGAGATAGATCAAGAAAAAGTAATCTTGCCGAATATGGTTTTAGGTTACCTTCTTGTATGGACAATAGACCTCTTAAATTTGAAGAATGGGATGCAATGAGAACACAAACAGTATTCGTATCTGCAACACCAGGTCCTTGGGAATTAGAACAAGTTAAGGGTAAATTTGTTGAGCAAATAATAAGACCTACCGGTCTTATTGATCCACCAGTTGAAATAAAACCTGCTAAAAATCAAGTTGATGATTTGATGCATGAGTGCAAAAAAACAATAGATAAAAATTTTAGAGTTTTGGTTACTACGTTGACTAAAAAAATGGCTGAGGATTTAACAGAATATTTTCATGAAAATGGTATTAGAGTTAGATATTTACACTCAGATATTGATACACTAGAGAGAATTGAAATCATGAGAGATCTAAGACTTGGTGTTTTCGATGTCTTAGTGGGAATTAACCTTTTAAGAGAAGGGTTAGATATACCAGAGTGTGCATTAGTTGGAATTTTAGATGCTGATAAAGAAGGGTTTTTAAGGTCTGAAACTTCGTTGGTTCAAACTATTGGAAGAGCTGCAAGAAATTTAGAGGGAAGAGTTATTCTTTACGCGGATAAAGAAACTAAAAGTATAAAAAAAGCTATACAAGAAACCGATAGAAGAAGAGCAATTCAAGTTGCCTATAATAAAAAACATAATATTGATGCTGTATCTATTAAGAAAGAAATCAGTGATGTGTTACAGAACGTTTATGATAAGGATTATTTAAAAGTAGGAACTGGAGACAATATTGGTGGAAATTTAAAGAAACACTTAAAGATGCTCAACAAAAGGATGAAAGATGCAGCCACAAACCTTGAATTCGAAGAGGCTGGTAAAATTAGAGATGAAATAAGAAATTTAGAAGCATCAGAGTTAGAAATTGTTTTAAACCCAAAAATAAAACACTATAACCAAGAAAATAGAACATATCCAAAAGGTAGATCAACAATGGGCTTACCTGGTACAAGAGCACAAAAAGGTAAGAAAAAATGGAAGCAAACAAAATAATTATTACTGGGGCAGCAACTAGAATAGGTGCTGCTATTGCCAAAAAACTTTCAGGTCCTGGAGTTGAAATGATTATTCATTACAATAGATCTAAATCTGAAGCTGAAAAATTACAAAAAGAATTATTAAAAAATAAAACAAAAGTTTATTTAGTAAAAGGTGATCTTGCAAAAGAACAAGATTTAAAAAAAATCATAAATTTCTCAAAGTCAAAATTAAAATATTTTGATTGCTTAATTAATAACGCTTCACTATTTGAAAATGATAGTCTTAAAAATTTCTCTTCTAAAAGTTGGAACCAGCACTTAGATGTAAATTTAAAAGCACCAGCATATCTTACAAAAGAATTTTCAAAAAACGTAAGAGGTAAAAATAATAATATTATTAATATAATTGATCAAAGAGTTTTCAAATTAACTCCTTTTTTCTTTTCATATACTTTAAGCAAAACTGGACTTTATACACTTACGAAAACTAGTGCCATGGCATTGGCTCCAAATATAAGAGTTAATGGAATTGCACCTGGGCCTACTATTAAAAATAAAAGACAAACTGAGACACATTTTAAAAAACAATATTTAGCAACACCTTTGAAGCAACAAGTGAATATAAAAGAAATATGTTCTGCTGTTGACTTTTTTATCAAAAACAGTTCAATTACAGGACAAGTAATTGCTATAGATAGTGGGCAGTGTTTAAACTGGCAAACACCAGATGTAATTGGAAAAGAATGAAAAAAAATAATTTGAATATCATAAAAATTGATAAGAACAAAAGTTTGTTTAATTACGAAAAAAAAATCCTTATTAAAGAGTTAACTCTAGATTTAAAGCTTGGTTATTTTGATTTTGAAAAAGAAAAAACTCAAAAAGTAAAATTCAGTTTAGAAATTGATTATGAGGATAGAAAACCAACAAATGACAAGGACATAAAGTCTATCGTTAATTATGGTCAGGTTGTAAAACTAATTACAAAGCTTGCAAAAAAGAAACACTATAATTTTTTAGAAACTCTTGCAGAGGATGTTTTTGATGTACTATTTAAGGATAAACGAATTGGAAAAATTATGCTTCAAATTGAAAAATTAGAAATCATAAAAGAATGTGCCTCTGTTGGTATCCAAATTACCAAAAAAAGAAGTCATGAAAAGCTCTGAATTAGGCAAAGACGTAATTAGAAAAGAACTTCCATTAATTCCTAAAAGCCCCGGAGTTTATCGTATGCTTGATCATAAAGATGTGATTTTGTACGTAGGTAAAGCAAAAAATCTTCCCAATAGACTAAAGAGTTATGTAGCTGAAAAAAACCATATTATTAGAACAGCAAGGATGCTGTCTCAAACTTTTAAATTAGAGATAACGACTACTGCCAATGAAAGTGAGGCCCTTCTTTTAGAGGCTAATTTAATCAAAAAACATAAACCAAAGTTCAATATATTACTTAAAGACGATAAGTCTTTTCCTTTTGTTTTTATTGGTAATAAAGATCAGTGGCCACAAGTTACAAAACATAGAGGGAAAAAAGATAAAGAAGGTTTTTATTTTGGACCATTTGCATCTGCTGGAACAGCAAATTGGACAATAAAAATGTTGCAAAAAATATTCCAAATAAGAGTTTGTGATGACACAACCTTTAAGAACAGAAAAAGGCCCTGTATACTTTATCAAATTAAAAGATGTTCAGGACCATGCGTTGACTATATTAATAAAGAGGATTATAAAAAATCAATTGATCATGCAATTCAATTTGTCTCAGGAAAGTCAAGAGATATTCAAAAAAACCTATCTGAACAAATGGAAGAGGCTAGTGAAAAACTTGATTTCGAAAGAGCCACCATTTTTAGAGATAGAATCAAATCATTAAATATAATTCAATCATCACAAAGAATTAACGAGGCAAATCTTGTTGATGCCGATGTGATTGCTGCCTATAAAGAATCTGGTAAAACTTGTATTCAGGTATTTTTTTATAGATCTAAACAAAATTGGGGTAACCAAGCTTATTTTCCAAAGCACGACCCCGATCAAGAAGTTAATGAAATAATGTCTTCTTTTTTAATGCAGTTTTATGAAAATAAAAATGTTCCAAAATTAATAATTATTAATTCAGATATTAAAGATAAAAAATTAATTGAAGAAACTTTAAGTAAAAAAGAAAATAATACTATTTCTATTAATGTAGCTAAAAAAGGAACAAAGGCTAAGGTTATTGCAATGGCAGAAAAAAATGCCAAGGAATCCTTAAATAGAAAAATTTATGAAACGAATAATAATAAAAATTTATTTGAAGGTGTGGCTAAAAAATTTGATCTTAAAAGTAGCCTAAACTTAGTTGAAGTTTATGATAATAGCCATATCTCAGGAACCAATAGCGTAGGCGCTATGATTACTTTTGGGAACGAAGGGTTTATTAAAAAGAGATATAGAAAATTTGATATTAAGACAAAAGGTGCAGAACAAGACGATTTTGCAATGTTAAAAGAGGTTTTGACACGTAGATTTAAAAGAGCAATGCTTGAAAAAGGAAATTATTTAACTTTACCAGACTTAATACTAATAGATGGTGGAAAAGGTCAATATTCATCTGCAAAAGAGGTATTAGATGAGTTTGGCTTACATGATCTTCCTATGATTGCTATTGCAAAGGGTAAAATGAGAAATAGTGGTGATGAAACCTTTTTTTATAAAGGTAATTCTTTTAAGTTTGAAAAAAATGACCCTACTCTATTTTTTATGCAACGACTTCGTGATGAAGCACATAGGTTTGCAATCACCACTCATAGAGCTAAAAGAGCTAAAGGCATTACAAAATCATTGTTGGATCAGATAGGTGGTGTTGGATCCATCAGAAAAAGAGCACTATTAAATCATTTTGGTTCAGCTAGAGCGGTTGAATCAGCTAGTTTTGATGAAATTAAAACAGTTGAAGGTGTTGAGGAAAAAGTTGCAAAAAAGATATATAACTTTTTTCACGAATAATTATGCTTAAAAAAATTCCAAATATTTTAACAATTGGTAGGATAATAATTGTACCCTTTTTTGTTCTGGCATTTTATTTGCCAGGCTTTTATGGTGACTTAACTGCATGCGTATTGTTTGTAATTGCTTCATTTACTGATTTTTTGGATGGAATGTTGGCAAGAATGATGGGTCAAGAGTCTAAGTTAGGTGAATTACTTGATCCTATAGCAGATAAAATTATTGTTGCTACTGCACTTATATTGCTCGTTATGAGTGGAACAATTAAACATTATGAGGTTATTGCTGCAATTATAATACTTACAAGAGAAATACTAATTTCAGGTTTAAGAGAGTTTCTAGCTAGAGGACAAATTAAATTACCAGTAACTAATTTAGCAAAATTAAAAACTTTTTTACAGATGGTTGCCATAGCTCTTTTACTGACAGGTGAAACTGGTAATAAAATTTTAAATTTTCAAGATTATAATGCTCAAACTATTGGCATAATTCTGCTTTGGCTTTCAGCATTTTTAACTTTATATACCGGTTATGAATATTTAAGAAAAGGCATTGACCATGCAATGTCAGAGGATAATAAAAAGTAAATAATCTATTTTTTTCTAACTAAAGCTTGATAACTTTCATTTAAATCAATTATAGTTTCACAAACTTTAAATTGATTATCTGTAATACATGATACTGGTGTTACTTCTGCAGCTGACCCAGTTAAAAAACAACCAACAAAATCTTTTAACTCTTCTGGTTTAATTTTTCTCTCATTAATTTTAATTCCTTTAGATTTTGCAATCTCAATAACTGTTCTTCTTGTTATTCCATCTAAAAAAGAATCTGGAATTGGAGTGTGTAGCTCTTCATTTTTATCTTTAAAAAAGATATTTGCCCCTGTTGCCTCTGCAACATTTCCTTCATGATCTAACATTAAAGAATCTGTATAACCTTGTTGTTCTGCCTCATGTTTTGAAAGGGTATTAATCATATATAGACCAGATGCTTTTGTATCCCACGGTATTGTATTTGGCGGTGGTTTCCTCCAATTTGAAATATTTAATCTAATCCCATTAACTTTTAATTTTGGATCAAAATATGAACCCCAATCCCAAGTTGCTACAGCAACATGAATTTTTGTTTGCTGTGCAGAGATTGCCATCATCTCACTACCTCTCCAGGCCATTGGCCTTACATACCCATCTTTTATATTTTGAACTGAAATAATTTTATTACATGCATCATTTATTTCTATTTCTGAATATGGCATTGTAATTCCCATTCTTTTTGCTGAATAAAAGAGTCTTGTAGTGTGTTCTTCTAATTTGAATATTGATCCGTCATAGACTCTTTCTCCTTCAAACACACAGCTAGCATAATGTAATCCATGATTTAAAATATGTATCTTTGCATCAGCCCAATCAACGAGCTCGTTATTATACCAGATTTTACCAGATCTTTTATCGTAGGGTATCATGTGTGAAATAATTTAAATTTTTTACTAAAATTATCTTTGTATCTATAATATGTCAATATAACTTACTCATAATGAAAGAACTTTTATATTTAAAGGATACTCAGTTAAAACAGTTAATTGAAAAGTTATTTACAAGTTACCGTGAATCTTTTTCAGATGCCAAGAAAACCTTAGATAAATACTCTATAGGTATAGCTCACCACAAAGTTTTACATCTATTATCAATGTATAAGGGGATTACAATTTCTGACCTATTAAAGAAGCTAAAGGTTACTAAGCAGAGTTTAAATAGAGTTTTAAAAGATTTAATTAAACTTGATGTTGTTTTTTTTGAAAAAGATCAACAAGACACAAGGGTAAAACACATTTTTTTAAATGAAAAAGGAGAAAAAATTTTTGATGAAATATTTTCAACACAAAAAAAAAGAATTTATAACGCTCTTTTAAATT